>JBBSAX010000126.1:0-14371 GCA_038251885.1 Pyrinomonadales bacterium
AAAGGTCTGATGTTTATTCTGACGTACGCAATCAGTAAGTTGCAGTTCGAGATCCAGCCTTTAACCTTGTCTACTCCATCTAATTGTTTCCAACTTTTAGAGTAGCACCGTCGCTCTTTTCATCATGCCATCTGACGTTAAGAAGTAAAAAATAACTTCGGAATAGATTAGAGATGGAAGATGATAACTGAGAGATTAAATCTGTCATCTCTTATCTACCATCTTTCATCTATTCCGAAAATTAATTTTCAATTTTGCCTATTCCTTCAAATAAAAAATGAACAACGAACAACGAACAACGAACAACCGATTTGTCTGACAATTGCGGGTGTTGATCCGTCGGGCGGGGCGGGAATTATTGCCGATATTAAAACTTTTTCGGCTTTCGGATGTTTTGCGACCGCTGCGATTGCTTCGCTCACTTTTCAGAATACGAAAGGCGTTTTCGGCGCAGTTCATCAAACGGCGGAAACTGTCAGAAAACAGGTTGAACCGATTTTGGAAGATTTTGAAGTTTCAGCAACTAAAACGGGAATGCTGCCGACTCTGGAAATAATTGAAGAAGTTGCGCGAATTGTCCAAAAAAATAATTTGAAAAATTTCGTCGTTGATCCGGTCGTGCGTTCGACTTCCGGGTTTGATTTGATTGATGATGACGCACTTCGCTCGTTGATCGAAAAACTTTTTCCACTTTCGGATGTGATTACGCCGAACTTGCCGGAAGCCGAAAGAATTTCGCGGATGAAAATCGAAAACGAAAGCGACATCGAAAAAGCCGCGAAAATTATGCAGGATTTCGGCGCGAAAAATGTTTTGATCAAAGGCGGACATTTTGTAAAGGCAAAAGGCAAAAGGCAAAAGGCAAAAGATTTTTTGTTTATCGGCGATGAAAAATTTGTTTTTGAAGCAGAATTTATCGAAACAAGCGCAACACACGGGACGGGATGCACGCTTGCTTCGGCAATTGCGGCAAATCTTGCACTTGGAAAAAGTTTGATCGAATCGGTTGAAATCTCGAAAAAATATGTTCACAAAGCTATAAAAACTGCACCGAATATCGGAAAAGGAAACAGTCCGATCAATCATCTTGTAAATTTTTAGAAAAATTTATTGTGCCGGTGTGAAAATTGTCGGCGATTGATAAGTGATTCCGAATGTGATGCCGGAACGCGGGCTGAATCTTGTTAAACCGAAGATCGCGGCGGTGTCGAAGCGCAAATTGGAAGCCTTTATTTGTGTGCCGATCCGAAATTGTCCTTGGCTTTCCGTGCCGAGCGGAACGTCGCCGGTTCTTGTGTTGACGCGACCATTGACTTCGCTGACGATGTTGATGCGGTCGGTCACACGATAGTTTCCCGCAAATCCGTAAAGCAAAACGTCATTTTGGGCAAACCTTTCAATTGGTGCGGTTAAAATTCCGATACCGAGATTTCCATAAAGATTCAAACGCGCATCTTTGCCTTTTTGTTTCCCGAATCTTTTTTGCAAAAGAACTTTTCCGAAGACATTGATTTGATTTGTCCCGATACCGCGTGATTGGTCGGAATTCGGCAATTGAAAACCGAGTAACAATCCCAATGCCGGAGTCGCCTTTGTTTCATTGCGAACTTTTATTTTTGTTGCGATGGAAAAATCGCCCGTGTCGTTTGAAGAATTTCCGTCAATCGCCAGCGGAATCGGCGAAGGATCGGTTGCCGAATTTACGGCAAGAAAGTTTTGCAAAGTTCCGCTGATTTGAAGTTCAATATTGGAAGACAAACCGATACGAAGCCGAATGTCGCCAACCCGCGTTAGATCGCCTCTTAGACCCGAAAGCGGAAATTTTTCGTTTTGCGTAAATTCCACGCCCGCCGCTATATTAAACGAACCTTGCGGCGTAATATCAACATCTTCCGTCAAAAGTGGACGTTGTTGTGCAAAAGCAAAATGACTCGCGCCAAGAATTACTGAAATTAAGATAAAAAGACGTTTCATCGTTTTTAATTTTGGCATTAAAAGGTGCATTTTGTAAATCAAAGAGTTCGGAGTCCTGAAATTATTTGGCTTTTTATTTTGTTGTAATATTTAAAAAAATAAATCCATCAAAAATAAAAAGCTCTTCGCCGGGAGCGCACGCATCTTGCGTGCTGTTTGCGCGAGCAAACGAATTAGTTTAAAACTCACGCGCCTTCACATTATTCGCATTATTCGTGCTATCGCACTCAGCACGCAGTGATGCGTGCGCTCCCAGCAAAAAAGTTGACTTACGGCAGGAACGCATTCGGCACGGGTTTATCATTTGCCAGACCAAATTGTGTAACCGCAAAACCTTGTGTCGAACGAAGCAGATACCAAGTTCCTTCACGAAAAACGGCGATGTCGGTTTTCCCGTCGCCGTCGTAATCAGCCGCGACGGGAATATCGCTCGAAAGTCCGAAGTTTGTAACCGAATAGTTTTGAAAATTTGTCAAAATATGCCATTCGCCGTTTCGATAAACCGAAAGATCGGATTTTCCGTCGCCGTCAAAATCTCCGACAATAGGTTTGTCCGTTGAGTTTCCGAACGGAATCGCCGCAAATCCGAGAGTTGAGCGTCGCAGATACCAAATTCCTTCTCGAAAAACGGCAAAATCCGCAGTGCCGTCAGCATCGTAATCGGCAACGACGGGTTTATCGTTTGCCACGCCGAATTGAAAAACTGTTGTTTGATTGGTAGTTAAATTCAATGTGAACCAGATTCCGTTGCGGAAAACGGCAAGTTCGGCGCGTCCGTCGCCGTCATAATCAGCGGGAACGGGAATGTCGTTTGCCGAACCAAATTGAACGCTAAAAAATTGCGCGTTGGAACTTTGCAAAATATACCAAACTCCGTCGCGGAAAACGGTGATGTCGGTTTTACCGTCGCCGTCAAAATCTGCCGGAGTGATCTTGTCAGTTGCCAAACCGAATTGAGTTGCCGCAAAACCGTTCGTGCTTTGCAGTAAATACCAAGTTCCGTTGCGATAAACCGAAATATCGCTTCTGCCGTCGCCGTCAAAATCGAAGTTTGCAACGGAAATTCCAACCTGATTAATAGTCATTATTCGCGCACCGATAATCAAAGTCGTGCTTCGCGCATTTCGTGTCGTATTCGGCAGAACATTAAATGTCGCCGTGCCGTTTCCGGTTTGCGCCGAAGATGTGACTTCAACCCAATTAACATTTGAAATTGCTTGCCAAGTGCAGTTTGCTCCGGCATTGACCGCGACGCTTCCGTTTCTGCCCGTTGCCGGAAAATTGGCGGTTGTGATACTTAAAGAACTCGGACAACCCGCGCCTTGTTGAACCTGAAATGTGCGCGGATTAAAACCGTCGGAAATTGTTATCAAACCCGTTCGCGCCGCGCCTGTATTTGTCGCAACCGTGAAATTTACCGTCGCATTTCCCAAACCGTTTGTTGGTGAATTAAAGGTAATAAAAGGATTTGTCGTCGAAACCGTCCAATTGCATCCCACCGCCGTGCCGATTTGAAAACTGCCCGTTCCGCCTAAAGAGGGAAAAGATTGTGCGCTTGGCGAAACGCTCGGCAAACAAGCGGTTGTCGAAGTTTTAATACTCAAATTCCAACCGCCGGAAATCGTTCCGGCGTTGTTTCCGTTGTCGTCCACGACATAAAGCGACCAAGTTCCGTTCGGATTGCTTCCGTAAAATGTGCCGAGCGTCGAACCTGTTTGAGTTTGCGGCGCGGGCGAAGGGAAAGTATCAATCGCGTCGAAATTTGTCGGTTTGAAAACTCCGGTTGAAAGTGTCGAATTGTCCGGCAAATTTTGCGCCGCCGTATCGAGAAAAGTTAAACTGACATTATTAACGGGAGTATTTCCACCGACATCGGACATTAAAACGATACTTCGACCGTTCGGCGCGACGAGCAGAATATCAACGTCATCGGGCGCGGTGTGCGAAAAATTTTCGAGTCCGACGACGACTTCAGTCACCAAACCGTTCAAGCCGGAAATTTGAATTTCGCCCGGATAAGGCGAAGCCGTTCCCGAATCGGAAATATTAATTTGATTTTCATTTGCGCCGGTCGTGACGTTTTCCAGAGTGATCGAATCAATCCACCAACCTTCTGCGCTAAAACTGTCATTTGTTCCTAAACGCCAGCGAAATTGGACGTTTTGCCCAAGCGTCGAAGCTGGGAGTTGGACGGAAGTTGTAATATACGGAGTTTGAATCGAACCGCTCCACGCAAATCTGTTTGCCAGCGGATTGGTTGAAGGATTGAGCAATCTCGTGTAACCTCCCGATAAAAATGTTCCGCCTGCGTCAATAATATCCTGAAAATTGCCGTTGCCGATTTTTATCTCCAAAACCGCGCCGTCCCATGTGTTTTCAAGCGAATAACGGTTGCGAAAACTTAAAATGCTGTTCACGCCGGAAACCAAAATCGGCGGAGAAGTCAATTCGGAACTTCCGGTTGTCGGCAAACTCGGTGCAAAGACCGCGTTCGGCGCGGAATCCGGTATATTTGTTGTCGTTGCGAAATTTACGCCGCTTCCGCTTGTTGCCGTTGTCCAACCTGATGGCAATTGCGGAGTTTGAACGCCGTCAAAATTTTCGCTGAAACGAATGACGTTTTGCATCATTTCACGTTGTTCAGACTGTGCGGAAATTTCTGACGCGAACGAAATTGCCAAAAAAATAAAGGCAAAAATTAAAATTAAACGAATATTTACGGCTTTTGATAACATTGATTTTTTATAAAGATTTGGCGAGTCAAAACTTTGAATTCAATCAAAATTAAAAGCATAAAGGAAAAATGTCAACTTTTTGTTTGCAATCATTGATTTTTGCTATATAAAAGTTTATAAATCAACATTATTCCTTCACGAGTAGTTTTATTTTTAAATAACAATTTAGCTTTTTTCAACAGTTTAAAGCTGTAAGAGGAAAATTGATGAATAATCTTTTCTTTGTTCGAAGTTTTTGGCAGATAGTTTGTCTGCTTTTTATTTTTTCATTCGGCGTATTTTGTATTTACGCGCAAAATTTGCCCGAAGATGCGCCGATTTTAATCAGTCAGCCTGATTCGACTCGTGCTTTGACCGGAAATCCGAAACAGAAAAAATCTTTTGCAAATCAGGAAGTTTTTGCGCCCGGCGCGAAGACTCTGATTACGGTTTATGTGACGAATCTCGATTTGATGGCAAACGAAGGCGCAAATGCCTTTCGCGCTGATGTAGAAGACGTAAAACATTATCGTTATCCGCTTGAGATTGTTTCATTTGAACCGACTGCCGAACGCGCTTGGGTTTATGCTTTAACCGTTCGCCTTCATAATCGTTTGGACGATGCCGGTGACGTTTTGATACGCGTCAATTGGCGCGGAATGTCGAGCAATCGTGTGCGTCTTTCTATCGGTTTTGAGGGCGGAAAAATCGAAGATGACGCGGGCGCAGTTCCGACTCCGATGCCGGAAAAACCGCTTGTCAGAAATTTGCAGATCGAAAATTATTCGGGTTTGCCGTGGACGGGCGACCGTGTACGGTTTATGGAGCAAAGTTCGTTCGGAGCGAAAGCGGAAACGGAAACTCGCCTTCGCCGCATCGGTTATTCGACCTGGCTAAATGAGCAAATGGAAGAAAAACGCGATGTAAACGGCGGTTTGCGATATTCACAATATCAATATCCGAATCTGGCTTTGCAGGAAACAACTCCAACAAATTGCGATACTCGGTGTCTGCGAGACAATTATTCGATGTATCCGCTGCAAAACTGGTTTTTCCGCGAGGCTCTCTACGGCGATGATTTTCAACTGCGGCGGCGCGTTTCGTGGGCGTTGAGTCAAATTTGGGTTGTTTCAGGTCGTGAAACCGGACAGCCTTCGCGGATGCTGCCGTATATCAAGATTTTAGATCGCCACGCTTTCGGAAGTTACCGCGACCTGATGCGCGAAATGACTTTGAATCCGGCGATGGGCAATTATCTCGATATGGCGATTTCGACGCGCAACAGTCCGAATGAAAATTACGCCCGCGAGATTTTGCAACTTTTTTCCGTCGGACTTTATATGCTCAATCAGGACGGAACTTTGAAACTCGACGCGCAGGGAAATCCGATTCCGACTTACGATCAGGATACGGTCAATGGTTTTACAAAAGTTTTCACGGGTTGGACGTTTTGCGATGTCGGTTGTCCGAATTCGCAACTCGGCATTAAAAACTATATTGATCCGATGCGCCTTTTTCCGGCAAATCACGACACGGGCGATAAAGCGGTGCTAAATTATCCCGGCTCAAATCCGATGATTCCCGCCGGATTTACCGCTGAACAAGATTTGGAACAAGCCCTCGATAACATTTTTTATCATCCGAATGTCGCGCCTTTTGTCAGCAAATTATTAATTCAACAACTTGTCACGAGCAATCCGACTCCGGCTTACGTCGGTCGCGTGGCGGCGGCTTTTAACGGTAACGGACAAGGAATTCGCGGCGATATGAAAGCAGTCGTGCGGGCGATTTTGACCGACCCGGAAGCTCGCGGAAATGTTAAAACCGATCCCGATTTCGGTAAATTACGGGAACCTGTTTTGTTTGTGACAAACAATTTACGCCCGTTTAATCCGGCGGCACAGGCGCAAGGTCTGGGAAGTTGTTTAGGTTTGAGCGACGGCGTGATTAATCCTGAAACATTGGCATTATCGCAAGATGTTTTCGTGCCGCCTAGTGTTTTTAATTATTATTCGATGGAAAACACTCTGCCGAACACGAATGTTTACGCGCCGGAATTCGGTATTTTTTCAACCGGCAATGCTTTGAAAAGAGCAAATTTTATTAACAATCTTGTGTTCGTCGGCGGAATTCCGCGTTCGGGAAACGCGCCGTGCGGAACGCGAATTGATCTTTCAAGATTACAGAGTTTGGCGGAAACTGATTCGAGCGGTGCAAGTCTGCTCGATGTTTTGAACCGCGAAATGCTGCACGGTTCGATGTCGCCGCAGATGCGCGGACACATTTTGACGGCGATTCAGGCGGTTTCATCAACAAATCCGCAAAAACGCGCTCGCACGGCTTTTTATTTGGTCGCAACTTCACCGCAATTTCAGGTGCAGAGATAAGGAGATTTTTTAATGCAAAACAGACGTGAATTTTTATGCAAATCAGGACGCGCTTTGACAATGGCGGCGGTCGCAAGTCAGATGTCGCATCTCGGTTTAGTCAGCGTTTTGGCGCAGGATAACGAACGAAAAATCGAAGGCGGCTCGAATTATAAAGCTCTTGTCTGCGTTTTCTTGAATGGCGGAAACGATTCGAATAATATGGTCGTGCCGACAAACACGGCAGGTTACGCGCAATACAGTGCAGCTCGCGCTCCGCAAGGTTTGGCGATTCCACGAAACGATTTTTTGCCGATCACGCCGACCGGAATCGGTCTGGAATTCGGACTGCATCCGGCGATGACGGGTTTGCATCAATTGTGGCAGCAGAATAAACTTGCCGTCGTCACCAATGTCGGAACGCTCGTTCGTCCGCTGACGAAACAGGAATATCTGGCGGGTGCGCCGCGCCCCGAACAACTTTTTTCGCATCCGAATCAAGTCGAGCAATTTCGCACCGCATATTCAGCCGGAAATCTGACAACGGGTTGGGGCGGCAGACTTTCCGACCGCACCGCCGGATTAAATACCGGCGCGGGAATTCCGATGATTACATCGGTTTCGGGCGTAACGGTTTTTAGCAACGGCGAAAATTCACAGCCTTTGATCGTCGAACCTTCGCCCGTTCCGCTCAATCAGGTTTTAACCCTTGACGGCTTCGGCACAAGCGCGGACGAAACGGCGCGAAGAACCGCGATGCAGAGAGTTCGTCAAGAAGATTTGAATACAACTCTTGTGCAAGCGACGAGTTTTTTAACCCAACAAGCCGCCACCGTCAGCGAACAATTGAGTTCCGATCCGACTTTGACAGTTGCTTTTCCAAATACGACGCTCGGCAATCAATTAAGACAAGTTGCCAAGCTAATGAAGTTTCGGGACGCATTATCAATGAATCGTCAAATTTTCTTTGTCCAAGTCGGCGGATTCGATACACACGGCGGTCAATTGCTTGGTCAGGCAAATCTTTTAACGCAAGTTAGTCAAGCAATGAAGGCTTTTTACGATGAAACCGTCGCGCAAGGAATAGGTTCGCAGGTTACGACATTTACGATGTCCGATTTCAACCGCACATTAAATCCGGGCGGTTCGGGCGCAAATGTCGGTTCGGATCACGCTTGGGCGGGACATCATCTCGTAATGGGCGGTGCGGTTCTCGGCGGAGATTTTTACGGCAGACCGACACCGAACGGCACGGTTTTCCCGACGCTTGTTAATGAAGGTCCCGACGACATCAGCACGCGCGGACGTTTCGTACCGACGGTTTCGGTCGAAATGTATGCCGCAACTCTGGCGCGTTGGTTCGGAATCGGCGAATCACAATTGCCTTTGGTTTTTCCGCTCATTAACAATTTCCCGACATCAAATTTAGGATTTTTGCAGTAATCACACTAACGGTAGAAGTTAATTCAAGAAAGTAAATTACAGTTAATCAAGCAGTCTTTGACCGCGACTTTAGCCGTAATTTACTTTTTTATCTTGATAAATCAGTTAAATCGAATAAATAAACATTATTGGAAATAAATTAAACAAAGATTTGCTGTTTTTTTGCCCACGAATAACACAAATAAACACGAATAAAAGCAAAAAAATAAAAAGAATTTTGATAGATAAACGACATTTTGATTGAAACCAAATAAAATTCGTGTTTATTCGTGCCGATTCGTGGGCAAATTTCTTATTTCCAATAATGTCTAATGATTTTGTATAAAATGAAGAATAATTTTAACAATTAAAATGGTCATTTGGACATTGAATTGAAAACTTGGCACAATACACACAGTTAGTTTCATAGAAACCTTATTAAATTAATGGAGTTGATTGATTTGGAAAAAGAAATTCACGACACGAGCGGATTAAGGCTTGTTTCGGATAATAAAAACCCTCAAAAATTTCCCGTAATTGAAAAGCAATTCGTTAATTTTATGTTTTTGCGCGTAAATCCCGATTGGCGAAAACTTGACGACGAATCAAAGAAAATCTTTAAATCCGAATTTCAGAGTGTTTTTAACAATTACAAAGATGAATTTTTGCTTTTCAGTTATTCTCTGGTCGGTTTTGATTCAAAAGCCGATCTGATGTTTTGGCGCGTCGGAACATCGCTCGATTTAATTCAAGAAATGACTGCCAATCTTTACCGCACAAATTTTGGAAGTTTTCTCGAAACGACCGATAATTATCTATCGGTAACGAAAAAAATGATGTTTATTCCGGCGGACGAAGACCCGAACTCCGAGGATCGTTATCACGTAATTGCGGGTGCGAAAAAATATCATTTTGTTTATCCGTGTTCAAAAAGCGGAGATCGGTATGTAAAAACGGGCGAAGAACGCGAGGCATTAGTCGAAGAAAATTTTATGGTCGGGAAAAAATTTGAAAATATAAAAATTCATCTGTCGCACGCCTTCGGATTCAGCGAGCAGGAATTTATTATATCTTTTGAAACCGACGAACCGAAGGACTTTCTCGCACTGGCGGAAGAATTAAGAGAAACGCCGACAAGCAAATTCACCTTACGCGGAATGCCCGTTTACACTTGTCGGCAAAGAAGTTTGATGGAATGCTTGGATGCTATCGGGTGAGAAGTCCGGGAAGTCTGGAAAGTGTGAGGAGAAAAAATGATTTCCCAGACTTCCGACTAATTTATGATTGCGAGAAAATTTTTCATTTCAGGACTTGTTCAAGGCGTTGGTTTCCGGTTTTTTACACAACGCGCCGCCGCACGTCATCAGGTTTTGGGATATGCCAAAAATCTCGAAGACGGCAGAGTTGAAGTTTATGTGGAAGGCGAGGAAATAAACATAAAAGAGTTTTCAGAAGATTTATCAACCGGACCGACATTTTCGCGAGTTGAAGAAATCGAAGAAATAGTTTTAGAGCCGCAAGGCTGGTTTACTACATTTTTAATCGAAAGGTAAAGCGATGTTGGATTAAACACATAAAAACATAGAAAACATAGATTTTTAGTCATTTCTACCTATGTTTTCTATGTTTCTATGTGTTTAAAAAATTCGCAATTTATATATGGATCATTTAAAGAAAATAATCAGAGAAGTGCCGGATTTTCCGAAAGAAGGCATAAATTTTTACGATATTACAACACTTCTGCAAGACGCAGACGGCTTTAAACAAACGATTGACGCATTGGTCGAACAGGTCAAAGACGAAAAAATTGACACGGTAATCGGCATCGAATCGCGTGGTTTTATCTTCGGAACTCCGGTCGCTTATCAACTCGGCGCAGGTTTTGTTCCCGTCCGCAAACCTAACAAATTGCCGTGGGACAAAGTTTCGGTTTCCTACGATTTGGAATATGGACAAGATACGCTTGAAATGCACCGCGACGCGGTCGGCGACGGACACCGGGTTTTGATCGTTGACGATTTGCTCGCAACCGGCGGAACGGCTCGCGCCGTCGCTGATCTGGTCGAAAAGGTCGGCGGTAAAATTGCAAAAATTCTTTTCGTTGTCGAACTTAATTTTCTAAACGGACGCGAAAAACTAAATGGTTACGACATCGAATCTTTAATCAAATACGATTCTTAACTGGACAATCTAAAATCTAAAATCTAAAATCCGAGATCAGTCTGCTCCCGTAGCTCAGGTGGATAGAGCGTCTGCCTCCTAAGTAGAAGGTCGCAAGTTCGAGTCTTGCCGGGAGCATTTAATAATTTTCGGGCTTTTTTAACTTTTTTCTGATGATTTTGACAAGAAATCGAAAAACGCATAAAATAAGTTTTGAAAATTCTGGAAAGGTTGTTGAAATAAACCTTTCTATAATTAACGGAATAAAAAAGGTAGTCGAAGCACAGTGGCAAACGTATTTGGTTATCCAAAGCTCCGTTGAATTCACATTCTCAAGAAAATATCAATCCTGAGCCGCATTTCATTGACGAGATGCGGCTATTTTTTTATCCTCAATTTAATGCAAAAAGTTCTAACAGCCGAAGAAATGCGCGAAGTTGACCGTCTGACCACGGAAAAATACGGCATTCCGTCAATTCTATTAATGGAAAACGCCGCTCACTCCGTCGCCAATGTGATAAAGGAAAAACTCGGCGGTTCGGTCGCGGGAAAATCGTTTTTAATTCTCTGCGGCAAAGGCAACAACGGCGGCGACGGCGCAGCCTTGGCTCGGATTTTGTGGACGCAAGGCGCGAAAGTTCACGTTGTCTTATTTGGCAAAATCGAAGACACAAAAAATGATGCGAAAATAAATTTTGAAACTTTAAGAAAACTAAACGGTTTAAGTCCTAAATTAAGAATCGAAGAAGTTGAGCTATCAGAAGAAAAAGCGCGAACTTGGTGGAAAGATTTCATTTACTTTTTCGCAGTTACAAAAATTGATTGTATTATTGATTCCGTCTTCGGAACAGGATTAAACAGACCGATTAATTCTTTTTTAGGAATAATTTTTGAAACTCTTTGGACAAATATAACCCGAAGATTAAACACTTTATTTTTAGTTTCAATTGATATGCCATCAGGAATCAATTCGGATTCGGCTCAAACCGAGGGTTGGCACTTCTATCCCGATTTAACCGTAACTTTTACTGCACCGAAACCTGCCAATGTTCTGCCTCCGGCATCAAAATACAGTAGTGAACTTTTTGTCGCAAATATTGGTTCACCGCAAATAGCAATTGATGATTCGCCGTCAAATTTATTCTTAGCTGAAAAAGAAGACGCAAAAAAATGGTTAATAAATACGAGATTTGAAAGCGATTCTTATAAAAACAAACGCGGACACGCGCTTTTGATTGTCGGTTCAAAAGAATACACAGGCGCGGCGGTTTTGGCGGCGAATTCGGCGATGCTTTCGGGCGTTGGTTTGACGACGGTTGCAACAAGCGAATCGGCGCAAAGTGCGGTAGCATCGAAAGTTTTGGAAGAAGTAATTACACGCGCTTTGCCCGAAACTGAAAATGGAACAATCTCGGAAAAAGCGTTTTCGGAAATCGAAAAATTAACCGAGAAGGTTGATGTTGTCGGAATCGGTTGCGGATTAGGAAACATTGGCAGAAGCCCGCGCGTGAACAATGGCGCAGATAATAAAAATAAGAACCCTTCTGAAGAAAATTTAAACGAAAAAAAAGCGCCCTTGCTCACGCGTGGGCTTCTGCCTCGAATCATCGCAAATCGCAAAACTCCGATTGTGATTGATGCTGACGGTTTGAACGCGCTCGCGCCGTTTGATCTTGAAGGAAGCGACGAATTTCCTTTGATCTTAACGCCGCACGAAGGCGAATTTTTGCGGCTTCTCGGAACGAAAGATAAAGACGCGATCAAAGACCGCGTTAAGTCTGTGCGCGATTTTGCCGAAAAACACAAAGTTATTTTAGTCTTAAAAGGCGAAAGAGTTCTGATCGGTGCGCCGGACGGTCGTGTTGTGATAAATCCGACAGGAAATTCAGGTCTTGGAAAAGCCGGAAACGGCGACACTCTGACAGGAATTATTACGGGTTTCGTCGCGCAAGCCGTACAGATGAAAGTTGACATTTTTGAAACGGTCGTCGCGGCGGTTTATATTTCGAGTTTGGCGGGCGACATCGCGGCGGAAAAATTCGGCAAACGCACGATGCTCGCTTCGGATGTAAGAGAATGTTTAAATGAAGCCTTTCAACAACTGGAGGCAGAAGCCCGCGCGTAAGCAAAGGCGCAAAACTTATGACTTCAAAAGAACTTTTACAAAAATGGATTGACGCATTTCAAGCGAGAGATTTGGAAGCGGTTGTCGAATGTTATGCTGAAGACGCTGTAAATTTTCAGATTGCGGCGGGTGAGCCTTCGATTGGAAAAGAGCAGATTCAGACAGATACGGCGGAGTTTTTTCACGCTTTTCCCGATGCGTGGTCGAAAGTCGAAAACTTGATGTCTGACGGCGATTTTGCGGCTTGGGAATGGATCGGCGGCGGGACTTTTATCGGTTCATTTTACGGAAATCCACCGACAGGAAAATCCTTTGAAATTCGCGGTTGCGGTTTTTTCCAATTCAAAGATAACAAAATAATTTTACAGCGCGGCTATTGGGATAAACTGAGTTGGTTCTCGCAAATCGGGTTGAAATTAGATTAAGAATGACAAGTTCAAAGTTCAAAGTTCAAAGTTCAAAGTTCAAAAGTTACACATCAAATTCGCCCGACGAAACTTTTGAAATCGCTGAAAAATTTGGCGAAAATCTCAAAGGCGGCGAAGTTATTCTGCTTGAAGGCGATCTCGGCGCGGGGAAAACGCTTTTTACAAAAGGCATTTTATACGCCCTCGAATATGACATTGACGAAGTTACGAGTCCTAGCTTTACGCTCGTCAATCTTTATAAATGCGAAGATTTCAATGTTTATCACATTGATTTTTGGCGGCTTAATGAAAATTCCGATGTTGCATTTGCCGTCGGTTTGGATGAAATTTTAGAAGAAGAAAACGCCGTCGTCATAATCGAATGGTCGGAGCGACTTCAAAATTTTTCTTTTCCCCAGAAAGTTTATCGTGTAAAAATAGAAGGCGATGGCGATGAACCTCGAAAAATCGAAATTCAGGATTGTTTGTAAAATGTTTCTATTCTTCGTAATAGTTTTTCTTTGTGCTTGTTCTCGAAATAATTTACAAAACACAAAAGTTTCTACTGAAAATTCTCAAACAGAAATAAAAATTATAGATGAACGAGCGGCAAACCTCATAAAATATAAAGAAGCAATTGCGCCGTTTTTTGACCGAATGCAAATTCGGGAAGGCGATTGGCTCGAAACTTTTAAGGAAAAAGGGCAAGTTTTTGAAGAATATACTTCGCAAGCACCAACTCTGCCAACCAAAGAAAGAAAAATAATTTATATTCAGCCAATTGGCGAATTTACCAAAACTCAAAGAGATATTTTACAATTAACCGCCGAATATATGCAGGCTTTTTACAAATTGCCTGTAAAGTTAAATGATATAAATCCATTGGGAAAAGTCCCGAAAGACTTCGAGCGCAAAAATCCATATGAAGGACAAAGACAAATAAAAACAGGATATTTTTTGGACAAGATTTTACCTGAAATTCTGCCGAAAGATGCTGCTGCGCTGATTTGTTTTACAGATGTTGATCTTTTTCCCGATGAAAATTTTAATTATGTTTTCGGACAGGCAAATTTAGAAAGAAGAGTCGGAGTTTATTCACTCCGGCGTTTTGGAAAACCTGATAAAAGTGATAAAGATTTCGATCTTTTTCTCGCACGAACCTTGAAAATCGGGATGCACGAAACCGGACATATGTTTTCGATG
>JBBSAX010000127.1:0-14337 GCA_038251885.1 Pyrinomonadales bacterium
AAAACCGTGAACGAATAAATTAATTAAAGTTCTGAGTCCTGGCTTCTAGCGGCAAATATTAAGTTATCGAAAATTTTGCTGTCTGAAAACAGGACTTAATACTTTCTAATCCTCAAATATCTTCGGCTCAACTAAAATCGTCTTAAAACTCGCCAAACTCACAAGTCCCGGAACTGCACCTTTCGGTTTGTTGACAAATTTTTTCTGTGTGTAATGAACTGCAACTTTTGATTGTGATTTTGCCTGACTGTAAAATGCGGCAATTTGTGCGGCTTCGAGCAAGGTTCGTGGCGGAATTTCCTGACGATTCGGATTTTTTACAACAACGTGCGAACCCGGATAATCCGCTGCGTGAAGCCATAAATCAAGAGATTTTGCTACCCGAAAAGTCAGAAAATCGTTGTCTTTTGCGCGTCTTCCAACTAAAATCTCAAAGCCTTCCGATGAAGTGAATTGTCTTGCGCCTGAAAAATTCTCGGATTTCTTTTCATTTGTTTTCGATTGAGTTTTTTGAGCCGTTTTGTCAGAAAAATTTGATAAAAAATTCTCGTCTTCTTCTTTAATTGCGGTTTCGACTTTTTCTTTTTGAGAATTTAAATTTGCCAATTCGGATTCAGCAATTTCAAGACGCTTCGATATTTCCAGTTGCGCGTTTCTTGACTTTGTGTAGCGTTTGAAAAACTTCTCAGCAGCTTCGTTTATCGCGTCGTTTTTGTCAATTTCAATCTCGACCGTCGGCGTGGTTTCATCGTAATAATCGGTTACAAATATTTTAGATCCTTCCCGTTTTGCCGTTACCAGATTTGCCAAAAGCAGATCGCCGAAGCGTTTCCAAGTTTCCGCATCGCCATGATTATTGAGGTCTTTATTGAGATTTCCAACCAATTTTTTTCGTTTATCAATTTCCTTCTTTAATTTGGCGCGAGCAGTTTTTGCTTTATTTAGAAAAGAAATATCGGCTTCCTTTTCTAAATAAAAACTATCCAAAGCCATAGACAAACTTTCAAAATCCTTAACCGGAAAAATCTCCCGTTCTCCCGTTCTCCCGTTCTCCCGTTCTCGTATGGGCGGCGAATATTTATTGGCAATTTCCTGACCTGCACCGGAATTTTCGCGGCACGAATCAAGAATATATTCGTTTTTATCTAATAAAAAAAGGTTTGCCGAACGTCCCGTAAATTGTGCAATCAGATGATAAACTTCATTTTGCCCGACATCATTTCGGGTGGAAAATGTAAATTGTAAGATTCTTTCATCCGCGAATTTTTCAAGTTTTTCCAAAATTCCGTTTGAAAGTCTTGTTCGCAGAAATTGCACAAAGGAAGTCGGATTTTTAGCTTGTTTTTCTAAATCCTTAAAACGGCGTTTGATTATATAAATGCGCGGGGAAGTCGGTTCGATGCTGATGAAAATATATTTTGAATCAGGCAAGCGAAAATCAAAGGCAAAGCGATGGCGCGCGAGCGGAAAAATTTTGCCGAACTTTTGTCCGATAAGTTCGGCTTCGATTTCGGAAGCAATTTTTTGAAAAGTCGGTTCGTTCATTTTGTTTGAATTTTGATATTACCGAAAACTCAAACAAAATGGTAATCAATAAATTTAGAATTCTTTGACGACAATTGTATTTGAAACCAAATCATGGGCGGCACGTTTTTCTTCGTTGAAGAAAAGTGTCAAAAAACCGATTCCGCCGAGCGCGAGCGATATTAGATAAACGCACGAACTCACCGCAGCCTGATGTATTGTCGGATATTCTTCGCCGCCAATGTCAACAACTTCGAGGGAAAATAACTTCATCCCTAAAGTTTTAGCATAAAGTCCGATGGATGCCGTCAAATAAGCGAACATTACGACCGAAACGGTTGCCAAAAAAGCGAAAAAACCCGAAATTGAAAACCATTCTCCACCCATTGCCATAAACGGTGTAAGCAAAATAAGTCCGGCAAATGAACCGATAATCAGATCGAAAAGTCCGGCATTAAACCGAATTGCAAACGGAGCGCAATCGTCAATTTCTTGAAGTTCAAGTTCTTCATTTTCGATTGCTTCGATAATTTCAAGTTCTTCGATGGTATCGCAAACTTCAATTTTTTTATGTTCGATAACTCCTTGTTTATCCAGTTGTTTTTGGACAAAATTTGTTTCGATGATTTCTGAAACTACCGGACGCTGGGTAAAACTTGAAGAAATTTTTGCCGGTTTAGGAAGCGGCGGCAACTTATTTGTATCTAGTTTTCTGTTTCCTCCCTTTAAAGAAACTGCGAATTTTTGTTTTACTTCAAAATTTTCATAATTATTAGAAACAGATGTTTTCGGTAAATGATCGTTCGGCTTTGCCGTGAAATAAAGCAAAGTATTATTTTTCTTCTCTTGTGATGCTAAATTCTGATCTTCCGCATTTTCCGGTTCTAAATATTGCTTTCTGGATTTTTCGATCCGTTTTAAAGCCGCTGCTAATTTTGGATTGGGAACATTTTGACCCAAATATTCGGAAACCTCTTCGACCTTTAAAGCGTTCGCACCGCTTACAATCATATTTCTACTGCGTAGAGTCGTCGAATCAATAATTTCTATATTTGACTGCGCGGTTTCGGTTTTCTCGATTCCATAAATTTTATTATTTCTTTTGCGAACCAGATTTTTCAATTCCAAACGCCATTCGGGTAATTGAGCATTCTTATTCTGAAATTCAACTAACGTCGGACTGGTATGTTTAGATTCCAACTCCGAAGTATCGTGAGTTGTTTTGACATTTTCAACTTTTTGAACATCAGCCATAATTTCAGGTTCGATCTTTATTTCAATTTTTGGTTGTTGATTTGTCATTAGTTCTATTTTTGATTCAATTAAAGTCGGTTTATCGCTTGATGTATTTTTCACTTTTAAATTGCCTCGTAAATCTAAGTTTTCAGGCTTTGGAATCGGTTTAACCAAGGGGATTACCTTCATAGTTAAATCTTCACGAACAGAATCGTGTATCATTGCGCCACAACTTGGACAAATTGATAATGTATGTGCGTTATCTCGGTTACAAACAGGACAGTTCATAATTTTAAAAGAAATATTTTAGAAATGAAATTCTAAGAGATTAGGGAAATCGTTGAATTGAAATAAACTTTGAGGATAATATCAGAACTTACTTTAAGTAGTCAATAGTAAATTTATGCGAAAGCACAACTTTATGCGATTTTTGAGAAAAAAACGGACGAAAAAAAAGAAAATTAGAGCCATTTTCTTCCGGCAAATCCAGCTTCAACTTCGTGCCACCATTGAATTTTTTCTTCTTCGCCAATTTGCCAGCAAAGCAAAACGAGATGACCGTCGCGCATCGTCGGAAAATCAATCAAACCGCGTGTGTAATCTTTTAACTGAACTCCTAAGTTGTTGATTTCAGTAGTTAATTTGCCGATTTCATAAAGCGATTGAACATACACTGAACCGCTTTTTAATCCACCGCCACCCAATGCAGCCGCCGTTGCCGCCGCTTTTACGGATTCATTTAACAGAGCATTTTGGGCATATCTCGTTTTTATTTCCTTCAGTTTCGGAATTATTTTCGGCAACAATTCATTTGCCTCGTCCACGGTAAAAAGCCTCATCGTATTTTAAATTTTTTTCCGTTAATTCCAGACTAAATATCGTCACTAATGCGTACATAACCTGAAATATTTTCGTCTTCATCGCCATAATCAGGTTGAATGGGCAGTTTATTCGGGACTTGATGATAAGATTTTTCGGGATTTCTTTCGATCATTCCATTTTGCAAAATTTCATCAGGTGGAACAAATGAGGGGATTTCGTAACCGTCTCCTTGCGAAGAATCCTTACTGACGAGTTCGGCTATATCGCCAAGATCAATGAAAAAATCGGAAACATCAATCAAACGCGGAGCGGTATTTGAGCGAAAACCAGCTACTTCGACACGACAGCCTTTATAAGCGACCGCATTCAAAGCATAAACAAAATCTTCATCGCCCGAAACAAGTACCGCCGTATCATAACGACCCGCGAGGCTTAACATATCAACGGCAATTTCGACATCGAGATTTGCCTTGCGCGTGCCGTCATAAAAGGTTTTTAATTCTTTTTGAATAACGCGAAAACCATTGCGCCGCATCCACAAGAGAAAACCTTGCTGACGTTCCGCACCGGCATCAACTCCGGTGTAGAAAAATGCCCGGAGAAGTCTCCCGTCGCCCAATAAAACACGGAGAAGTTTATTGTAATCAATGTCTAAATTATGAAAACGGGCGGCGTGAAAAAGATTATTTCCGTCAATAAACACCGCGACGCGCCCGCGATGTCCAAATTGCCAAGACGAGTTGGTTGCCATATCAAACTGCATTGTTAAATCCTTCTTTTCAGGTTGTTTAAGTTAAAATTGACAGCAGTTGATATTAGAAGAAAATACGGGCGGGTAAGTTTAAAATATCCATTAAGTTCCAAAAAAAGCTTGAAAAAACACTTAATCTTAAATAAATAATATGGATGAAAATAAATATCCAAAATCTATATTTTGTTTAATAATAAAAATATTTTCAAAGAAATTTTGTTAAAATAATTTCCGATTTTCTAATAAAAATTTTATGACAATTCGAGTTTGAAAATTTATTGAAATATTACTAAATACTTTTTTCTGAAATAGTTTAGAATTGCTCTTTGTTCCAACTTTTTTTTGTCAATAAAAGTAACTGCGGTTAAATAAAAATAATATATAAAATAATAAATAGTTTGCCTTTTTGCTTGCACATTGGTCAAGCGGTTTAGTAGTAAGATACTTTGTTTCGAGCATATAATCAAAAAAACACTAGATTTTATGGTAAAAAATGATAAAAATGATGACCATTCAGTAAAATCTTCATTTCAAAATCAGATCAGCGCATTTCAAGCCGATGAAATGGTTTCGTGTAAAAAATGCGTAAGAAAAAGCCCGCCGAATCGGTTGCGATGTGTTTACTGCGGTGAAAATTTTGACATTGGCGAGATTCAGACGGATT
Organism: Pyrinomonadales bacterium; assembly: GCA_038251885.1. Taxonomy (GTDB): domain Bacteria; phylum Acidobacteriota; class Blastocatellia; order Pyrinomonadales; family Pyrinomonadaceae; genus JAHCHG01. The sequence goes on from JBBSAX010000127.1 coordinate 4,998, forward strand.
TAATCAAACCGAATCTTCGAAAATTAGAAGTATGGGAAAATGGCTATAATTTAATTTATTTGGCGAAACAGCGGGAATTAAATGAAACGGAAATTCGGGAAATCTCGAAATTGTTTAATTTAGAAAAAGAGTTTTTAACTAAATTCTTCGAAATCGGCGAATTTTTGCCGATAGCCCGACTTGAATTTTTGTCGGAAGCTAAAATTGTCAAAGAAACATTGGCAAAAAAAGGACTTGAAACAGCAATTGTCAGCGATGAAAATTTAGATTTGAAAAATCCGGTTAAAAGATTGCGAAAGATTGAGTTTGAAGTTGAAAAATTAAAACTGACTTTATTTAATAAAGCTGAAATTATCGAAATTGCGCGGGAAGATTTGGTTTTAATTATTTCCGGTTCGATCTATGAAAAAACACAGGAAACTGTCCAAAAGTATGTAAAATCAAAGGAAAACAAAACTCTCAGCGTGGATGAAACATCGAAGGACGATAAAATAATTGATATTTACAGCGGAAATGATTTAAACGGTTTCAGAGTTTTAACAAACGGTTTTGATTTCTCATGTTTAGGAAATGAAATGAGTTTTTTGGCTTTTGAGAATATCGTAAAAATATTCGAGAAATTAAAAAAATTCGCGCCTGATGTAAAAGCAGTTGAAAATTATAATAAGATCAGACATTTATTGGGCGAAATTTGGGAAATCGAAGAAATAAAAGATTCACGCGGCGTTTCAAAAAAAGGAATCGGAAAGTTTAATTTAATTAAAGCGACTTTAAGCACTAATCTAGTGCAATTTACGAAATTTTCGCGTCTTCAAAGGCAAATGCCTTTCAAGTAAACACCATCTGTTCTGGCGTTTGTCGTGAGTTTGTCCTGCTGGCGTTACGGTTATTATGAAAAAATCAAAGTTTCAAAATTCAAAAGTTAAATTTCAAGAAAAGAAATCAGAAACCGCTAATAAAAATTCGCAATCTGCAATTATTTTCGGTGTCTTGCCTGTGCTTGAAGCTTTGCGGGCAGAAAATCGTAGAATCGAAAAGATTTTTGTTTTAGAAGGTGCAAAAGAAAAAAGACTTTTCGACATTCTGGAAATTGCCCGAAAAAATGGTATTCCGTTTCATAAAACCTCGCGCGAAAATCTTTCCGGCTTTGTTGAATACGGTGTGAATCACCAGGGTGTTGTTGCCGTTACGTCTTCAGTGGATTATTTTGATGCAGAGGAACTGATTGAAGAAATTACTCAAAAGGAAAAATCTCTAACGGTGATTTTGGATGGAGTTGAAGATCCGCGAAATTTCGGGGCGATTTTGCGTGTTGTCGAGTGCGCCGGCGCGGACGGTGTTTTTATTCCTGAACGCCGTGCCGTCGGTTTGAATGAAACAGTGGCAAAATCTTCAGCGGGCGCGGCAGAATATGTTAAAGTGGCGAAAGTTACAAATGTTAATCGTTTGATTGATGAGCTAAAAGAGAATAATATCTGGATTGTTGGAGCAAGTGGTGATGCGGAAATGATTTATTCCGAATGGGATTGGTCGCAATCAACGGCATTAGTGATGGGCGGCGAAGGTAAAGGCTTACACCGTTTAACGGCTGAAAAATGTGATGTTTTAGTGAAAATTCCGATGTTGGGGAAAATTGAATCTTTGAACGTATCGGTCGCCACCGGCGTATTACTTTTTGAAGCAATCAAACAAAGACAAGAAAAGGAAAAAAAATAATTTTAAAAATATTTTATTTACAAAAGACTTAGGACGAAAGTAATTATGTTTTGCCCGAAATGTGGAACAAAAAATCCAGATAATGGAAAATTTTGCCGAAGTTGCGGAACTGATTTGAATATCGTTTCAGATGTTTTAACCGGAAAACTCGACATCAAACGAGCGAATAAATTGGTTGATAGAAAGGGAAGGACAGTCAGTTACGAAAGTGCGTTCCGTAAATTATTTACCGGAATTGCTTTGGTGGGCGTTACAATTGCCTTATCAGTTTCGCAAATGGGAACAGGTTGGTGGTTTTGGATGTTGCTTCCGGCACTTGCCTGTATCGGTTCGGGATTGGCTCAACTTATGCAAATTAAAGCCAGCGATAAAACGAACACTAATTTTATTTCAACCGAATCAGAACGCGAACTTTCTTCAAATAAAACGCCGGAACTGCCGCCGAATCAAACCGAATATGTTGCGCCCGCCACCTATTCAAAATATAAAACCGGCGAACTTGTGCCGCCAAGTGTGACTGACAATACGACGCGCCATCTTGAAATGGATTCCGAAGGTGAAACGATGAATCTGCCGAAGTCTAATCTGTAAAGATCTAAACCCAATAAAAATGCCGATTGTAAAAGAAAACTTTTTACAATCGGCATTTTAATTATTATCGGTTTTGCAATCAAAAAGATGTTTATAATAGCGTTTGACCAAAATGTTAATATTTTATCTGTTTGAATAATTTATAAGTTAAATCTTAATATTCTAATAATTTCCGGAAATTAAAAATGAAGAAAGAAAAACGAAACAGGTTTCGCTTTTTTAGAATAATTCTAAGATTGTGGAAAGATTTGCGGGATCGTTTTGCTGCCGCTCTAAATGTCACTGAAGAAAGAAAAACAGCAATCTATATTGATTTAGCCAAATCAACCACACTAAAAGATATTACTTATTGGATGCAAATTTTCTTTTCCGCCGGCATTGCTACGCTCGGATTAGTTCTAAACAGTCCGGCGGTTATTATCGGAGCAATGTTGATTTCTCCTCTGATGGGACCGATTTTGTCCGGCGGTCTGGCTTTAGCAACCGGAGATTTGATACTTGCCGTTCGTTCATTTGTCAGCCTATTGATAAGTTCGCTCGGAGCGATAACTTTTGCGATGATTTTGGTTGCTTTCCTACCTTTCAAAGAAGGAACAAGCGAGATTTTGAGTCGAACTTCACCCAATACGCTTGATTTAGGTATCGCATTTTTTTCCGGTGCAATCGGGTCGCTGGCAATCTGTAAAGAAGCAAAAGGAGTTGTTACGTCAATTCCGGGCGTAGCGATTGCTGTGGCTTTGATGCCTCCTTTATGTGTTGTCGGCTACGGTGTAGGTTTAGCATTAAGCCTCAGTTTTACAGATGGATGGCGATTTGCCAGCGGAGGTGGTTTGCTTTATTTGACTAACCTTGTTGCCATTACGTTTACAGCAATGATCGTTTTTATAATGCTCAGAATTGACACACCGAAAGTTCGAAAAACGGTCAGAGAATGGCGAAATACCGATCCCGAAAGTGTCTGGTGGCAAAATGCCATTGCCAAAATTCCTTCACTTGAACACGCCAGAGAAATTCGGAGTATGTCTCTAAGACTCTTGATGATTTTATTACCGCTGATGTTGATCTTTATTCCTCTGACACAATCTTATTATCAATTAAAATCTCAAATTCTAAAAAAACAAACTGAAAATAAAATCCAGCAAACAGCAAAAATTGTCTGGAATGAAAAAAAATATTCAGACCAACAAAATGGTGAAACGAGAATTTTGGATGAACTGCGGGTTACTGCAAAAGATGATAAATTGGAAGTTTATTTAAGAGTTTTTGACAATCAAGTTCTTACGCAAGAGGAAAGAAACAGTTTTATAAAGGAACTTGCGAAACGATTGGACAGACGCGAGGATTCACTCATTTTGCAGTTAATCGAAATTCCGACTTCTGCGAGGGATGACTTACAAACTCAAACCGAACCAACTCCCGTTCCTTTGACAATTGCCGAACTTCAAACACGTTATATTCAAAATGTTCAAAATGCGTTAACCGGACTCAATTTGCCGCCGCCGGCAAAAACGCTTGATTTTAGAATCAATAATAGTTCGGATAATAATACACAATTTGCATTGATTTATTTGAGCGAACGGGACATTGATGTAGATGCGCGGGCTTTGCTTGCAGCAAGTATCAAACAACGACTGAATTTACCGGATTCAGTTGTTGTGTTTGAACGAATTCCAACTGAAAGTAAAAAACTGAATTTTACCGATAAACGCGCAGTTTTAAGTGAGGAAGATATAACTTTGCTAAATAAAACCGGAGATTTGCTGAAAAGCTATCCTCGTTTGTCCTTGAATGTTAAATTAAATTCAAACTTAAATGAGGATTTATTAACGGAAAGACAAAAGGTCATAAAAGACTATTTTACCCAAACACTTTTAATTGCAGAAAACCGTATTGCTTTTGAAAAAAAAGAAGAAGTGAGCAACAATTCTGATTCCTACAATATTATTTTTAATGAATAAAATTATAATTTGTTGGAAGATAAAATAAAAGAGGCTTTGACAAAACCAAAGCTTCTAATAAATTTAAATACAAGAACTCAAAAAAAATTTAATTAACAGAGGAATACAAATATGAATGCCGAAAAGCAAGGAAGAAATTTTTAAGCCAGTGCTAATCATTATTTTGATAAAGCTGCTGCCCCCACAAATTATCCGCAAGGTTTGCTAACTCAAATAAAAATTTGCAACATTCAAGAATGCAATTGATAAAGTCGCTATTTGCTATTTTGAACTGGGAGTTTTTCCTTAAAACCAAAAAAACAAAAGGGAATTTACCAACAATTATACCAAGTTGCGTGAAAAGAATTAAAATGGCGGAAACGCGACTGCAAAGGAGCGTGCTGTTAGTCTTATTGAACACGCTCCTTTGCTTTCGCGTTTCCGCCTCGCACTCGTTTTCTACATCATCCTATTTTCGCAACTTGGTATAAAGTTGTTTGAAGCATTTACGTTGCTATAATTTCCATCTGTTCGCTGGCAAGAATTCTATGAATTGCATTAATTTGTTCATACAATTCTAGATATTGATCAGTAGTTAAAGCCTGTGCGCCGTCGCAGAGAGCTTCTTCGGGGCAAGGATGAACTTCAATAATCAAACCGTCCGCACCGACCGCAACTCCGGCGCGTGCCATCGGGTTAACCATATAATTTCTACCCGTTCCGTGCGAAGGATCAACGATTATCGGCAGATGCGTTAATTTATGAACAGCCGGAACAACCGATAAATCCATCGTATTTCGAGCGTGAGTTCCAAAAGTTCTGATGCCGCGTTCGCACAAGATCACATCGTAATTTCCTTCTGACATAATATATTCGGCGGCAAGCAGAAATTCTTCGAGAGTTGCCGCCAAACCGCGTTTTAATAAAACAGGTTTTCGTGTTTTTCCGGCATATTTCAAAAGCGAAAAATTTTGCATATTGCGTGCGCCGATCTGGATGCAATCACCGTATTTTTCAACCAGATCAATGCCGCGTTCGTCCATCGCTTCGGTTACGATATTCAAACCGAATTCATTACGCACGTCTGCCAAAATTTTCAAACCGTCTTCGCCTTTTCCCTGAAAAGCATACGGCGACGTACGCGGCTTAAATGCGCCGCCGCGAAAGAATTTTGCGCCGCTTTTAGCGACAACTTCGGCGACTTGAAACACTTGTTCGACGGTTTCGACTGCACAAGGTCCGGCAATAATTGCCAATTCATCGCCGCCGATTTCGGCATTTCCAACCTTTATTACCGATTTTTCAGGACGTAAATCTTTTGAAATCAATTTATAAGGTTTTGTAACGCGAATCGCATCAGCAACTCCTGGAAGATTTTCAAAATGCGCCGGATCAACCGCGCCTTGATTTCCCGTAACCCCAATTGCCGTTCGGCTTGCACCGGGCATTAAATGTGGGCGATAACCGAGTTTTTCAACAATTTCCGCGACGTGTTCGACATCTGCTTGTGTCGCGTCGGCTTTCATTACAATAAGCATAAAATTTAATAACTATCTAAATTCATTTTGGCAGATTGCAACAAATATGTGCAAATTGCCTGAATATATGTCTAAAAAACTGTATTAAAACTTCAATAATAAATGGTCTTGTCATCGTCGGCGACTTTTCAAGTTTTCAAACAGATTTTTAAAAGAGCAAATTCAATAAACGAAATTAGCAAAACATTTGCCAAAACTACATTCTTTCGGGAACTTCAATTCCTAAAGTTTGTAAGGAAGATGTTAAAGTCCGACGCGCAATATCCGCGATAACAATTAAAACTGCACGTTTTACAACATTTTCTTCAATAATAATTCTATGATTATGATGAAATAGGTGCATTGCTTTTGCCAGATTAAAACTGTATTTCGCCAAAATTGCCGGTTCGGATGCAGTAACCGATTGAGAAACTGTTTCTTCAAGTCTTACGGATAATACTGCAAGGGACCAAATATCATTTCCGATTTCCGATTGAAAAATCTTTGAAATTTGTTCAGCATTTTCTAAAATAATCTTTTGGGAATTTTCCAAAGCACTTTCTTCCAATTTTTTGAAAATTGAATTGAACCGAACGGCGGCATTTTGACAATAAACGCCGGTTTCGCCTTCAAAAGCCAGCGCGTCTTTAAAATCGAATACAACGACAGTATTTTTCGTATATTTCAAAAGAAAATATCGTAAAGCTCCGATAGCGATTTGATGAGCGATCAATTTGTGTTTTTCCGCAGACATTTCGGGATTTCTAGAAGAAACTTCCTGCAAAGCATTTTCTTCCAGACGATTTATCAAATCATCGGCTTTTACGCCCAAACCTTTTCTGCCGGACATTTCGACGAATGATTTTTGTTTATCTTCCGCAGAAAGTTCAAAACCTAATTCTTCCGCCGCTGCCGGTGAAAGTGCGACCATTTCATAAGAAAGATGAACGCTCGCATTTTCGCCTTTTTCGGGAAAGATTGTTGCAACGCCTTTTTTTACGACTTCCTGCGGATAAGATTGGCGCGAATCAATTACGTTGTAAACCGCTTCACAATGTCCGAATTCGGGAATATTTTCACCGACCGAATTTTCGGCGGTCGTGATCCAGACATTTTTGCCGTTTTCATAAGTGTGAAAAAGTTTGTAATTAAAATCTAAACCGAGAAGTCCGAGTTTCCACATTTGATAAGCGATGTCTTTTCCGGTGTAAGTTACAGTTCCGTTTGATCTGACGAGAATTTTATCGGAATCGTGTTCGTCGTTTCCGGTGTGCGCTTCAAACGGCATTACCCAACATCCGGCATTTTTGCCGTCGGTTTCAAATTTGATCACATTTCGCTGTTTCATTTCGTCGAACGCTTTTTGCCAGAAATGTAAATGCAAAATTTCAGACTCGCGGGGAAGTAGATCATAGCGAATCGAAAGGCGTTCCATCGTATTCAAAATGCAATGAACATTTTGGGTCGCAACAAAATCGGCGAGCTTTGCTGTTTCGTTATCGCCTTCTTCGATCAAGCGCAAAACTTCGGCTCGTTTCGCTTTTAATTCTTCATCTTTTTGATATTCCTGACCGACACGAGAGTATAAATCCCAACAATAATAATCGAATGAAACGCCTTCGCCAGAAAGTCTTTCAACGAGTTCGACAATTTCGGTCAAATTCATTTTCAAAAGATAAATAAAGGCGACAACGACATCGGCGACCTGAACGCCAGTATTATCAATATAATTTTGAACTTCGACGCGTTTGCCGTGCGCTCGTAAAATCCGCACAAAAGTATCGCCAAGAACCGAATTGCGAACGTGTCCGATGTGTGCGGATTTATTCGGATTGACGGAAGTGTGCTCGATGCAAACTTTTGGCGCGTTTTTATCTTCGGATACTTTTAATTTCGGAAGCGGTTCGGAAGAAACATTTTCGGAAAGGAATTTTGTGCGATTATAGAAAATATTCAAGTAACCCGGACCGGCAATCTCGATTTTTTCAACAAAATCAAATTCCTCAAGGGCAGATTTTAATCTTTCGGCAATTGCGCGCGGATTTTGTTTCTCGCCGGTTTGTTGCTTAATTTGCTTGGCAAGTTCAAACGCAACAGGAAATGCCAGATCACCAAATTCCGTTTTTGGCGGAACTTCGGCGGCGATCTGATCAATTTCGACATTAAAAACTTCGCGTGCTGTTTGCTTAACTTTTTCACGAACTTGTTCTTGTAACTGTAAAAGATTCATAACTTTTTTGAAACAAGAAGTATAAACGGACATTAACTCAAATATCAATTTAGACAAACAACATAAAATTAAAAAGCATTTCGTAAAACTATCTTTCTTTTTTTAAATCCTTGTTACAACGGAGTTAGCACGGGAAATACCAAGTGCCAAACCACCGGCAGCAGGCGTATCAATAACGCAATAACTTGGCGATGATTCTAATGCAGAAGATGAAAATGCTGATTTAATATGACCTGTTACGCTCATAAGTTCATCGTTTCCAATAACTCCTTTGCTGTAAAAAATTTTCGAGGCAATTTGACCGATTTTTCCGAATTTGCAGGCTTCATCAAAATTTGTAAGCGGTTTGAGAAATTTTGAAAACGCGCCGCCTAAACAAAACGACCAATCCCATCCCACGCTTTCAGTATTTAAAAGTGATGAAGGATTAGCGGCATTAACCATAATTACAACAACTCCGAGTTGTGCGCCGACACCAAAACTGATTCCATTGGTAAGCAATTGGAAATAACGCTTTTGAGAAGGATTTTTGACATTAACTATGTAGCCGTGAACCGCATCGGATTTAACTCCGGCTTCCACGCTAAACTTCATTCCGCCGCCGATCCACATATTAGCATCATCAATGACAGACTGTTGTTTTTTAGTAATTGCCCAAAACACATTGGGATTTTGATCTCTTCTAACCGGGTTTGCTGAAATAATCGGTCCAAATTCCGGTGTTTCATATAAATATCCAAGTCCGTTTTGATTAATATGCGGAAACTCATAACTTCCTAAGATCGCGTCATCTAGTTTGAGAGATGTTTTGTTTTGTTTTGAATTGTCTCTAAAATGAATATCGTATTTAAACATATCCCGTGTTACCAATCCGTCAGGTATAACTTCGTAATTTCCTCCGACGGTTTTCCAAAACATTCTATTGTTTTTAGGATTTTGTCTCCATCTTCCTAATTGACCTTTTCCCGCGTCATCAACTTCAAAATTCAACAAAAACCTGCTTTTATCAATTCCTTGCCGTAGATACATCAAATCTAATAAATAACCGCTAAACGATGCCATATATTTTCTCCTGTTTTCTACCATTTAATAAATTAAACGGTAAATATTAAATAAATTACTTTCTACAGTTAACAATGCGAAAAAAAAGCAAAAAAAAAGACAAAGAAATTAATTTTGAAAAATTTAATAGACCTCTGATGAAAATTGTTTTGGCTGGAATATTAAATAAAATAACGTCAGTTCGGGATAAGAGAACAAAGATTGAAAGAAAAGATATTTGCCCACGAAATACACGAAAAATACGAAAAGTAAATTTTTTTCTGCACGTTTTCGGTTTGCTTTTTCTT
>JBBSAX010000128.1:0-14279 GCA_038251885.1 Pyrinomonadales bacterium
ACGGCTCGCCGATATTTGGTCGGACAAACAATGTGATACATCAAAACCGAAACATTATGGTTCTTATGAATGAACTTGCTCATTCAACCATTATAAAGCCGCAGCAAGCTGACGGGGTATTATACCCAATGTGAATAAATATCGCGCTCACTTTGCGGTTTTTGGGCAGATTGGAAAACGGGAAAATCGGGTTTGAGCGAGATGTTTCTCAAGGCTTTTACTCAAACGCCAAGCCCGCTTTGGATTGCTACGAACGCAGTCTGGAAATTTCACAAAAGATCGGCGATGAAGAAGGCGAATTGACGACGCTCAAGGAAATCGGTTTGGTTTATCAAAATCAGGATCAATTGCCGCAACGTCTTGAAAGGGCGATGAGTTATTTCGAGCCGCTGCGGATTCGTTTGAAAAATTCCAATTACCGGCGTTTATATGCAGTGGTTTTGAATAATATCGCAACGAATGAATACGTTTCGGGCAGAGCCGATACAAACGAAGCGGGAGTAGCGAATAAAACTAAATTGGACAAATCAATCAAAACGGCAGATGAAGCCGCGCAGATTTTTCGTGAAATCGGCGACCGTCAGGAATTGCGCGAAGTTCTCGACCGAAAAGCATTTTGTTTGCACTATCTCGAACGGTATGCCGAATCCTTACCAATAATTGAAGAAAGCATCCGAATCGCCGACGATCTTTATTATCAGCCAATCGGCGACGCGCTCGACCGCAGTCGTTATTTCGAGAGTTTGATTGGTTGCTACCGGATAAAACTGGGTGTTTTATACAAATTAAATCGTCCGGCAGAAATGTTTGAAACGAACGAAGCGATGAAATCGCTGGCATTGCGTGATTTGCTGAATCGCCGCCAAAATGAGCAAAAATTCGCTCTGACCGCTGACCAAATAACGGAAGAAAAACGTCTTGACAACGAACTAAATTTGATAAATCGGCGACTTTTACAGATCAAACAAACCGACAAAACAGCTAACCCGAAACTTGCCGAACTCAATCGCCAATTGCAAAACGCACGGCTTGCCAAAGAAGAATGGCAAGCAAACATCGCGGCGGAAAATGAACCGCAAAATGTAAAACCGATTCGCGCTCAAAATTTAAGTATTTCGCAAATGTGCGCTCTCATTCCCGATAAAAACACGGCAGTTGTCGAGTATGAAACGAATAAAGATCACATCGGCGCAACTTTTATTTTGATGAAAACCGATGCGGATTTTGCGCCGTCCACGCGGATAAAAAATTTGCTGACGGAGAAAATCGCGCTTCCCGACGGACACGTTTGTTCGGTCAATGTTTTTTACAGCCGGGAATGGTGGGATAACGAACAATACAATCGTTGGGTGACTAAATTAAGAGAGTCAATGCCCGAATTCCGCGAACAGATTGCGCGAAATTCTCCGGCTTTCAAACAAAATGCCAAATTTCTTTACGACGCGCTGCTTGGCGACGCGCTGCTGTTATTCAAAGACAAAAAACATCTCGTCATCATTCCCGGCGGAAAAGTTTCAGACGTGCCGTTTCAGGCTTTGATGAATGAAGACGGGCGATATTTAATCGAAGATTTTTCGATCTCATATGCGCCTTCGCTGACCGTTTTAGCGGAAATGCAGGAAAATCGGCGCAAACTTGTAACGCAAACTTACAAAGGCGATTTTCTCGCGTTCGGCAATCCGAAACTCTCAACCGAAACGATTGCCAAATTGCGCTCCCGTTACCGCGACGGGAAACTCGACAATCTGCCCGAAGCCGAAACGGAAGTTCGGACAATCGGTAAATTTTATCCGAACAGTAAAATCTTTATCGGTCGAAATGCAACTGAAGATTTTTGGCGCGAAGAGGCAGGAAATTATCGAATTCTGCATCTCGCCACACACGGCTTGAGCGATGCGGAAAAGCCTTTGTATTCGCACGTTTTGCTGTCGGCGGATGCGGACGACGACGGCTTAATTGAAGCGCGGGAAATTGCCGCGATGGATTTGAATGCGGAAATGGTCGTGCTGTCGGCGTGCGAAACGGCTCGCGGGCGCGAGATTGACGGCGAAGGAATGGTCGGGTTGGCATGGAGTTTTGCCGCCGCCGGAACGCCGACAATTGTGGCGAGCAACTGGAAAATTGATTCGCAGACGACCGCCGAATTTATGATTGATTTTTATACTGAGTTAAATAATAAAAATTCAAAAACGGAAGCGTTGCGAACTGCGGCGTTGAACAAACTGAGAAACGAAAAAACGAGTCATCCGTTTTACTGGTCGGGTTTTGCGCTCTACGGTGATTGGTCGAATTGAAATAAAAGATAGCACGCGGATAAACACAGATCGGGCGGATTTAGGCGGATTATTTTTTGTGTAAAACCCAGATCATAAAGGCAGAAACGCGAGTGCAAACGAGTGTGCCAACGTCGGATAGTCTGCACGCTCGTTTGCACTCGCGTTTCTGCCCTTGAAATTATGAATTTGCTCTACTTTTAACTAAATTCGTAAAAATCCGCTTAATCTGTGTTTATCCGCGTGCTATGTTTTTTCTAAGTTTCAATAGCAACTCAAACTAAATATGGTTCAATCATTTTTTGAAGTTTGCTTTTTTTTTTTGAGCAAGTTACCATAAATCCTCATAAAAGCAAGTCTTTTATTAGTTTAAAACCCTGACATAAGTTAAAATTAAAAGACTTTTATTATTCAAGATTTTCTTCGCTATTCTATGGGATTTTCGACAATTGCAATACACGCGGGAAACGAACCCGACAGCGCGACAGGTGCGGTTTCCGTGCCGATCTATCAGACTTCGACGTATGCCCAAGATGCGCTCGGACAGCATAAAGGGTTTGAATATGCGCGGACGCAAAACCCGACACGCTCGGCTTTGGAGAAAAATATCGCCGCGCTCGAAGGCGCAAAATTCGGTTACGCATTCGCTTCGGGAATGTCAGCGATTGATGCTTGTTTAAAACTCGTCAAAGCGGGCGATCACGTAATTTTGGGCGATAACACTTACGGCGGAACATTTCGCCTGTTTGACAAAGTGTTGAAAAATTACGGGATCGAATTCGATTTGGTTGACACGACGGATATTTCACAAGTCGAAGCGGCATTTAAAGCGAATACGAAAATGGTATTCGTCGAAACGCCGACCAATCCCGTAATGAGTGTTACGGATTTGCAGGCGGTTTCGGATATCGCGCATCAGCACGGCGCAACGGTCGTTTGCGACAATACTTTTATGTCGCCATATTTGCAGCGTCCGATTGATTTCGGCGTTGATATTGTAGTTCATTCAACAACGAAATATTTAAACGGTCATTCGGATTCAATCGGCGGTTTTGTGGCGTTAAATGACGAAAAAGATGCTGAATGGATCGGGTTTATTCAAAATAGTATCGGCGCGATCCTTTCACCGTTCGATTCTTTTTTGGTTCTTCGCGGCACGAAAACGCTTGCTGTCAGAATGGAAGCACACGACAAAAACGGCAGACAAGTTGCCGCCTTTTTAGCCGAACATCCGAAGGTTCAAAAGGTTTATTATCCCGGACTCGTTTCTCATCCACAGCATGAACTAGCCAAAAAACAGCAAAAAGGTTTTGGCGGAATGGTTGCATTTGAAACGGGTTCGCTTGATAATGCAAAAAAAGTTTTAGAAAGCGTCAAAATTTGCACATTAGCAGAAAGTTTAGGTGGTGTCGAAAGTTTGATTTCGCATCCGGCATCTATGACGCACGCTTCAGTTCCACTTGAAAAACGCGAAAAACTCGGTATTACCGATGGTTTAGTGCGCGTTTCAGTCGGAATTGAGGACATTGAAGATATTATTTTAGATTTAGACCAAGCACTTAGTTAGTCGGGAGTTTTTGAGTAATAAATGCCTGTTTAGTCTGTTTTCTTTGACTATTTATTTTACTCGAATGACTCGAACGACACATTCTTAATTATGTTAATTGTTGAAACACACGCTACATCGCACGTAGGACGCATCCGTCAGGGCAATGAAGATAACTTTTTGATGCTCAGTATTGCGGATTCTAAAACTTGGGTGAGTTCGCAAGACCCCGGTGAATTTATTATCGAATCGCACACTTTTGAAGTTGATTCAAACGGAATCGTTCTGGCAGTTTCCGATGGAATGGGCGGTGCTTTAGCCGGCGAGGTTGCCAGCAAAATGGCAGTTGAATCCGTCAGCCAAAAATTTTTGGACGAAGACATGGACGCAACGATTTCTCCGGCTAAATTCAACGATTCGCTTGTCGCCAAACTTTATGATGCGACCGTGCAAGCTAATCATTTGATTCATCACCAAGGACGAACCGACCCGCAATACAGCGGAATGGGCGCGACATTTACGGCGGTCGGTATTATGCCCAATGAGGTAAATCTGGTTCAGGTCGGCGACAGCCGCGTTTATCTGATTCGCGGTGAGCAAATTTATCAGGTCACCAAAGATCAATCGCTGGTTCAGCAATTAATTGATGCTCAACAGATTCTGCCCGAAGAAGCCGAAACTCATTCACTCAAAAATGTGATTCTGCAAGCACTCGGAGCGCAACCCGAAATTTATCCGGTTGCCGCCCGTTTGATTCCGCAGGAAAACGACATTTTACTTCTGTGCAGCGATGGTTTATCAAATGAGATCAACGGTATGGATATGCAGCGGATCATTTTGGAAAATATCGGTCAACTGGAAGTTGCATCTGCCGAATTGGTCAAAGCCGCCAATGCTAACGGTGGTAAAGATAATATTACCCTTATACTGGCAAGAATCACCGGCGATGATTTATCCGAACCGACCGATGAAGAAATTAAAATCGAATTATTGGATATAGGAAATATTCACGACACCGCCGACCAAGACACAGCCGAAATTTTATAATTTTTTTACTCGACAAACCAAAAAAAAAGAAGATGCGAATTTCTAATTTGCATCTTCTTTTTTTTCATTCTTCCTTACGCCAATCGGGTAATTCCTTCTTGTCTGAAAATGGAGTGACGTAGATCGAAGCACCTTCGATCCGTTCGATAACAACCTTTTCGCCTTCTATCAAAGGTCTTGAACTGTCAACCGGAAAAGCCGTCCAGGTTGTTCCGTAAGCCTTTACCGACCCTTCATTCAGCGCACCTTTGCTCGCTGACATAACCGTTCCGATTTGTCCCGGAAGACTGTCCATTCCCGTTTTTATTAAATTTGCCTCGCCGTGTGAATAATATTTGGAAAAAATCGTCCGCGACATTGCGGTAAGTGCAATAGAAACAGCGGCAAAAACCAGAAATTGCAAACCGAAACCCAAGCCGACCCAAGCCGCAAGTGCCGCCGCCAACGCACCGATTCCGAACCAAAACAGCACGAAACCAAAGGTAAAAGTTTCGGCGATAATCAATCCGATGCCCAAAACGACCCACAAAATCCAGGCAAATTGCTCCATTCACATTCCTCAGAAAAAGAATTATATCTGTTGGATAGTATTGCAGTTATTTACATTTTTGTCATTTATATTTTTTTGATATTAAATCCGAGTTATATCAAATTCGCTTGACAAAATGTGAATAAAATTCTATTTTTTGCTTACGCTTTACTAAAGTTTCCGATAAAAATTTGTAGTAATTTTGAAGAATTTATAAATATTCTTCATTGGGATTTTGCCCCGAATCTCCCTTACAAATCACCGGAAGAGAATTTCCGGCACAGTGGTTTTTTATCAAATGTATGTTAAATACCACTTCAAAGTTGCTAGTTTGGCGGCACAAACGAATCTTGAATTAAAGATTTGAATAAAATTTATTAATTTGTTTTCAGGCTATCTGTTCAAAACAAATTAATTGTCTATAAATACTAGAATTAAAAACAGGAGAGATTTTATGAAGTCATTGAGAATTATTACATTATTAGCCGGATTAATGCTGGCATTTACAATCAGCGCAGCGGCACAGGTGACTGTAACAAATCCGGGCAATACGACACCGGGACTTGCCTTAACATACGGTAGTTTGGCAGCGGCAATTACGGATTTAAATACCCAAACCGCCATTTCAGGTCCGGTAACGATTACGCTTGATTCGGGAAATCCGCAGACAGCACCTTCGGGAGGCTATGCGATTACGGCATTGCTTACCGGAGCATCTGCCGCCAATACGGTTACTATTGAAGGAAGCGCAAACATCATTACAGCCGCCTCTCCGGCAGGTGCGGTTGGCGCATTGAATGACGGTTTTTTCAAATTCATCGGGTCTGATTTTATGACTCTCCAGAATTTTAGTATGACTGAGAATGCGGCGAATACAACAACTGCCGCCGCCACCAATAATATGATGGAATGGGGCGTTGCTTTATTGTATGCGACCTCGACCAACGGCGCACAAAATATCACGGTTCAAAACAACACGATTACCTTGAATCGCGCTTATCAAAACACATTCGGGATTTATTCAAATTCCACGCACACCGCAGGGGCAGTTACCACATCTGCCAGCGCGACGACTACGGCGGGCGGAAACAGCGGATTAAAGATTTACGGTAATACTATCAGCAACGTCAACAACGGAATCGTTGTAGTTGGTCCGACTGCCGCAGCCGATGCAAATACGGGAATTGATATTGGTGGTGCGGGCGGCGCACAGGCTAACAGCATCACGAACTATGGAACAACGGGAACTTTTTCAGGTTATGCAAACGTTTCGGGAACGGTGAACGGAATTCTAGTACGAAATTCCAATGGATTTAATGTTTCATTCAATACGGTATCCAGTTCCGTTGGCGGGACAACCGTAGGCACCTTAAACGGCATTCAGGTGCCCGCAGCTTCCGCTGCCCCCACAACGACATTCACAAATAACATCAACAGCAACAATATCTCGCTACAGAGTGGTCTTGCTGCGGGTGTGATAAATGGAATCACCTATCCGTCAGGTTCGGCGAGTGCTACAAGCGTCCTGAATATTAACAGCAACAACTTTAATACTTTTGGACATACGGTTGCAGGTGCAACGGGAGCAATCACGTTTATCAGCCACGCTTCAATTGATCTTACTCAAAGTATCTCAAACAACACGTTCACTAACATGACGGTTAATACGACCGGCTCGGTGACGTTTATTTCTAATACAAATACTCTGCCGGCGAGTGGTCTGAAAAATGTTAATACCAACTTAATTGTGACAGGTTTTAGCAAAACCGGTGCTGGCGGCACAATTACAGGTTTCACCGACAATGGATCGTCGCCCTCTACTGCGACAAACAATAGCAACAATAACAACTTTTCTAACATTACTATCACGGGAGCTACTACCGTGACGGGAATAAGTAACACTGACGGGTTGACGAGTGTGACTAAGAATGTGACGGGTAACACCGTTTCTAATATCACTGGCGGTACGACAAACACGGTTACCGGCATCAACGTAACTTCTGGCGGCACGACTATTGTTTCCGGTAATACGGTAAGCGGAATTACTAACGGCGGGACGATTAACGGTATTACTACCGGAACCTCAACCACGAATAGTATTTCGCAAAACACGGTACACACATTGACCGCAACCGGCACGGGTACGGCTTCAGGGTTTGTAAATTCCGGCGGCACAACCGTGACGATGGCT
This sequence comes from Pyrinomonadales bacterium, assembly GCA_038251885.1. Classification (GTDB taxonomy): domain Bacteria; phylum Acidobacteriota; class Blastocatellia; order Pyrinomonadales; family Pyrinomonadaceae; genus JAHCHG01. The sequence continues at coordinate 7,587 of JBBSAX010000128.1, forward strand.
CGAAACAAGGTTTACAATATCGAGAATAACAATGCGGGTGGCGCGGTTAGTGGACTTACTGTTTCAGGCGGAACAAATGTAACGGCACAGAACAACCTAATCGGCGACCTGCGGACAACGGCGGCAAATGCGGCGAATCCGCTGATCGGCTTAAACATCACCGGCGGAACAACCGTCAATGCTTATTTCAATACGATTTATTTGAATGGCTCAAGCTCGGGCGCGTTGTTTGGTTCGAGCGCAGTCAGCGTCTCAACCACGCCGACGGTTACGTTGCGAAATAACATCTTCTACAATAATTCAACAATTATGGGTGCAGGTTTGGCAGTTGCTCATCGTCGAAGCAGTACGACATTAACAAGCTATGCCAGTGCATCAAACAATAACGACTTTTCGGCTTCTACGATCTACACCGACGGAACAAATACGGACGTGGGTATTGCGGCTTATAAAACTCGTGTCAGTCCGCGTGATGCAAACTCATTTGCTGAAGTCCCAAATTTTGTTAGCACAACCGGGGCAAACGCGAATTTCCTTCACATAAATACTGGGATAGCTACTCAAATCGAAAGCGGCGGTGCCTCGGTCGCGGGTATTACCGATGACTTTGACGGTGATGTCCGAGGTGCGTTACCAGATATAGGTGCGGATGAATTTACAGGTATCGGCATTGATTTATCGCCACCGGCAATTACCTACACAAATCTTGGCAGCACCGCATTAACCGCTAATCGAGTACTCGCCACTTCGATTTCGGATGCGACAGCTGTAGCCGGTGGAGCGCTTTCACCAAGAATCTACTTTAAGAAATCGACCGATGCTGGTTACGTCTCGACTCAGTGTGTTTTGGCGATTGCTCCGAACTACAATTGCACGATTGATTACACACTCGTAGGCGGCGGAAGCGTTACTGCCGGCGACATCATCCAATATTATGTCATCGCTCAGGATACGCTCGGCAACATCGGTTCAAACCCGGGCGGAGTAGTCGCCACCGACGTTACCACGGTAACTACGCCTCCAACGCCGAATAGCTATACAATTTTGGCGATAATCAATTCGTTCCCATATTCGCAGGATTTTGAAGCTAACAATGGCGGATGGACTGCCGGTATAACAGCCGGAACTACATCTGATTGGGAATACGGAACTTTTGCTAAAACGACAATTCCCGGACCGTTCAGCGGAACCAAGGCATGGGTGACAAAGCTGGTCGGAAATTATTCAGTCAGCACAACGTCAACATTGACTTCACCGGTAATTGACTTTTCAGCTTTGACGGGAAGACCGACGTTTACATTCCGTAATAACTTTGACGAAAGTGCTGATCCTGGATTTGACGCGGGCATTTTGGAATACTCGATTGATGGTGGAACGACCTGGATCAAAGTTGATGCAACACTCGGAACCGGTGGAACATTCAACACCACGGATTCTACGAATTGGTATAACAGCAGCAGCACAAGCGGTGCGGTCACAGGTGTTACACAGCCGAAATGGTCGGGAAACAGCAACACATATACCGGTCATACAAATGGTTGGGTTTTATCATCCACATTGTTGCCGGCAGCTGTTGTAGGACAATCCGATGTCCGGCTACGCTTTAGATTTGGGTCGGAAACATCAATTGTTGACGAAGGTTGGGCAGTTGACGATGTAAGCATCACGCCGCCGAGTCCGGGAGTTGTTCAGTTTAGTACGGTCGCATTCGCGGGTAATGAAAATACAACTGCGACGATCACGGTAACCCGCACAGGCGGAAGTGCCGGTGCTATCTCGGTCATGTACGCAACCAGCGATGGTTCCGCAACCGGCAGCGTGGCTTGCGTCGGTGCGGCTGATTATCTCAGTGCGGGTGGCACATTGAATTGGGCTGACGGCGATTCTGTGGCTAAAACATTTACGGTTCAGCTTTGTGCTGATGCGGTGGTTGATCCGGCAGAAACAGTCAGTCTTACCTTATCCGGTCAAACCGGCGGGGCAACGATTGGTGCAAACAATCCGGCAGTTTTAACCATCGTTGATGTGCCGCCACCGTTCAACGGCAGTTACACAGTTGGTTCGGGCGGAAATTATCCGTCATTAACCAACGCGGGCGGTATATTTGCAGCTATCAATTCATCAGGTGCCACCGGAAATATCACAATTAATATTCTGGGCAACTTGTCCGGTGAGACCGGAGCGGTTTCCTTAAATCAAATTGCGGGTGGTTTTACAACTTTAATTAAGCCTTCGATTGGTGTTTCTCCAACAATCAGCGGTTCTGCCGCGTCGTGTTTGATTAATTTGAATGGTGCTGATTTTGTTACTATTGATGGTTCAAATGCCATTGGCGGAATGACCAAAGACCTGACAATTTCAAACACCGCGACAACAGGCGGAACGGTCTGTTTCGTCAATGAAGCAACCAATAATGTTGTCAAAAACAGTTTAATCAAAGGTGTTTCCACATCAACATTAAACGGCGTTGTGTTTTTCTCAACGGCTCCAACCGGAGTTACGGGGAACAGCACAAATACTGTCCAAAATAACGACATCAGCGGCGGTGCAACGGCGACGGCTTATGGTGTCTTTAACAACGGAACAACCGCCGCGAAGAATGCAAACAACATAATTACCCAAAACCGCATTTTCGACTTCTCGAATACGGGACTCCGCGATGATGGAAATTCGGTCAATACAAACTACATTGCCAACGAGATTTTTGAAGTTACAACTCAAACAACCTCATTGACAGGTTTCCGTCCGAGCAACACCAATATTGACGGATTTGTATTTAACCGCAACAACATTCACGACTTGAAGACAACTTCAACCGGAACAGTTTATGGTATTTACTTGTTTGATACATCAACAGTGGCAACTTCGGTTATTTCAAACAATATGATTACTTTAACTGAGGTTACACCGCTGACGCTGCGTGGTATTTGGGACCAAACAGCAATCGGCGAGAAATATAATCTCTACTACAATTCTGTTTATATTGGCGGGACTGTAACAGGAGTAAGTAATTCCGAAGCCTATAACTGGAGTATCGCCAGCACGACCGATGCGAAGAACAACATCTTTGTCAACGCTCGCACAGGCGGCACAGGTAAACATTATGCTTACCGCACAAATACGACATTGGCTAATCTGACTTCAGATTTCAATGACATATTTGCAACAGGCGGAACAGCTAATGTCTTTGGAAATAACGGAACGGCTGACGTGGCTGATTTGACAACTTGGAGATTAGCTCCGACAACAGGCACAGGCAAAGACGCAAGTTCAGTTTCGGGCGATCCGTTGTACACACCTGCCGCGATTGCAGCGGGCGATCTGCATATCGTTAGCACGACAACAGTGGTTGTTGATAAAGGAATCGCGGTATCTGTCCTTGACGATTTTGACGGACAGATTCGTTCGATGGTCGGCTTGGCGGGCGGAGTTCCTGACATCGGCGCGGATGAAGCGTTAGCTCCGTTGGCGGCAAATGCTTCGATAACGGGTCGGGTTGTAACTTCATACGGTGCGGGAATTCGTAATGCCATCGTTGTTGTTACGGGCGGCGGTTTGACCGAACCGCGCAGCTATCGAACAAACAACTTCGGCAATTACAGATTTACCGATCTGGAGGTTGGTCAAACGTATGTCCTAACTATTAATTCGAAACGGTTTGTATTTACGAATCCGACCCTTCTTATAACATTGGAAGATAATGTTTCAGATGCCAATTTCGTGGCATATCCAGAGTAATTTCGATGTTTATCACAAAAGTCTAAGCCAATAGGCAAAGGCGATTAAATCTAAAGCCCTCGTTTTTTCAAACGGGGGCTTTTTCTATAATCTTCAAAGGTAAGAAAATAACTAATACCAAGTTGCGTAAATTTGATGATGTAGAAAACGAGATGCGAGGCGGAAACGCGACTGCAAAGGAGCGTGTTCAATAACTAACAGCACTCTCCTTTGCAGTCGCGTTTCTGCCATTTTAAAAAACAAAAGACAGACTATTAATTCTTAATTATTCATTATAAATTAGTTTTCAGAAGATAACCCTTTTATTTACTGTAAACTAATGAATAATTAAGAATGTATAATTTATAATTTCCGCAACCTTAATTTCGAGTTTTGAAACAGCTTCTAAATTTTATTGCTAATTTTACATTTTTTTAACTCTTCCTTTTGAACTTAAAACTAACTCGTGCTAATCTTTTTTCTTGTGCTGCTTGGGTGGCGGAATAGGTAGACGCACAGGACTTATGATCTTTGAGCATCGGAAGCGAAATCTTCCGTATGAATGGAATCAAATTCGGTGAAACCTTTAAAATGGCAATACCGAGCTAAGTTTGGATTTTTTGTTTTTGCCTCGATATGTTGGAGTTAGAGCATGGCAATTCGGACAGAGTAACCGCAGATTTTCTAAACGATTATCTAAAGAATTTCCATCAATATGATCAAGCTCAAGCGGAATCGGTTTTCCAAGCCATTCCGTCAAATTACAGTTTGAACATTTTGAGGTTAGGTAATTCTCTTTAATCAATCGTTTTTTCAATTTATTTGAAGAAATACTTTTTTCATTATTTAAGTATTTCTCAATAGTAACTCTTGCCCCGATTTGTTTGCCTTTATTCCAAATTTGAAAGGTAAAGTGGGAAATATCTAAATTAAAATGAGCAATTGCCCGTTTTATTACAAGATAGTTACCACCGCAAGGAACAAGATTGAGTGCTTTTAATGTTTGAGCAAAAGAGTAAGACTCTTTAACTGCACTTTTTAATTGTATCTCAGTATATTTCCTTAGTTTCATATAAATCCAAAAAAGTGTAGAGACTTGACGGTTCCCGTCTGACTGCTATGAAAATAGTAAAAGGTGAAGGTAAAGTCCAGACCACAAACTGCATTTTGTATAGGCGGCGAAAGCCGTAGTTGGTAAGAAAATCCTGTATTCTTCGGAGTGTGCGGGTTCGATTCCCGCCCCAAGCACCACTTTTAATTTATAATTTTCAGAAAAAAGCCTTGTTACTTTAAGGCTTTTTTCTTTTTAAAAGTAAAAATGCTATTTTCTTCGGCACAAGGCTTGCAGTTATTTATTTTCGGAATTGGGAGTAAAATTAATTATGAGCAAAATTAAAAGTTTAATACACGTTTTTACAATAGTTATCTTTGGAGTTATTTCCTTTCAGATAGTTGAAGGACAAAGCAAAGTTGAGAGAATTTTGCTCAATGAGGCTGAAAGAATCACCAATGACAGTTTTACCTTTTCAACCCAAACGCCAAATGGTGCAAAGGTTTATTCGACAAATAAGACAAATTACAAGACGCTGACGGCAATTGATCAAGGACTGTCCGATCTTTTTATCGTTGCGCGTAAGAATAGTTATAAAAAGCGTTTGAATTATTCGGACTACACGATTTTTATCGGAAAAGCCGATAGAACAAAAGATTACAATAAAAATTATTCGCCCGATATTGCCGTAGATGCGGGGCAATATGCCGGCAGTGATTATGATCAAGGCGGATTTATATATGCCGCCGGAATGGTTTTGGCTTATAATCCGTGTGCATTTGTCATTGCCGAACACACCAAAGATTTTCAGAGAGTTTCAGATGTCGTCAGATTTGAAGGTGAACATCTGGTTCTTTATCACAATGACCGCAAACTTTATAATCAAACTGCCGATCACAGCAAAGGTGGCGGACATCCGATTCTAAAGTAAGAAAAGTTTAAATGTGAAAAAGTGGAAAAAGTGGAAAAGTTTATTTTGTCAAACAAAAACTTTTCCACTTTTTTTACTTTTAAAGTTTTCTTACTTTTCTTATCCTATATCGTGCATTGCTTAAACCATATTGTTACGCAAAAAGTTAGACATTTATCTCTATACCCGTGTAAAATGCTTTAAACCCTTTTGATGGCGTATTTTTAGACTTTTAACAATTTAGTGGCACAACCATTGCAATAACTCTTCGCGGATACTTTGTTTGATAAGAAATCCGCGAAGATGGAGGAAGATATGAACTTTTGGCGATTAACGACCAAAATCTTTGCGATTTTTTCTTTGCTCTTTTTCATCTCTAGTTTCGTTCAGGCACAAAGCGATTCGAGCGTTTTTGAACTTCCGGCTGGCACGATAATCAGGGTTCAAATGGACAATGGAATAAATTCCAAAGTTTCAAAGATAAATGACACTTTTACGACAACAATTGTTGATCCCGTGAGTGTTCGCGGAACGGTTGTCATTCCAATCGGTACAATTATCGAAGGAAAAGTTTTGAAAGTTAAACGTGCCGCTATCGGTAATAAGAACGGAATTTTACTTGTCTCGTTTGAAAAGTTGACATTTGCGAACGGCGAGAAACGCAATATCAAAGGTGTTTTGGTTGAAGAATTAGTAGCCGAAACTTCGCAAACAACAACGGTTTTAGCAATCATCGGCGGAACAGCCGTCGGCGGAATTCTCGGTTCGGTTTCAAATGTTGATAACGGCGGATTGATCGGGGCAGGAATCGGAGCTGGAGCTGGAACCGGAATTGCTTTTTTGAGAAAAGGCAAAGATGTCGAAATCGAAACGGACGAAAAATTTGAAATTAAATTACTTGATAAAGTAATTTTACCGGTTAGAGATTTTTGAAAGTTTTATAAAAATTTGGTCGTTGATTAATTTTTAACGACCAATATAAAAGAAGCCCAATGTGAAGGGGAGAGCGCGTTGG
>JBBSAX010000129.1:0-14266 GCA_038251885.1 Pyrinomonadales bacterium
CAAAAAACTAAACAAATAAGGAGGCGGGATTGTTAAATTGTCAAACAACTGAAATCAAGACCAAAACCAGCGTCGTTGGCGTAAAAGTATTAGTCTGTCTTGACTTATTCTTTTACTTCATAGATGGCTAAATTTCTTTTTGTAATTTGCAAGACTACCCGCGTGAGTAGTGCTTTCGCCACGAGTTTGATTTATTGTTTAAATTGCTTTCAACGGACTTTAAAATTATGAGTGAAACCGAAATGACAACCGCCGTTGCGAAAAAAACAATCAGCGTCGCTATTATCGAAGACCGACGCGAACTGCGCGAAGGTTTGGCGATGCTCATCGGCGGCACGGAAGGTTTTTGCTGCAAGGGAAAATACGCCCGAATGGAAGAAGGCTTGCGGCGAATCGGCGCGGAAATGCCCGATCTGGTTTTGTGCGACATCGGCTTGCCGGGAATGGACGGCATCGAAGGCATCAAGCGTCTGAAGGAAATATTTCCCGATCTGCTCGTCGTGATGCTGACGATTTACGACGATGACGAACGAATTTTTAATGCTCTCTGCGCCGGAGCGTGCGGTTATCTTTTGAAGAAAACTCCGCCCGTCAGATTGCTCGAAGCCTTGCGCGAAGCCGTCGCCGGCGGCTCGCCGATGTCGCCCGAAGTTGCGCGGCGCGTTATCACGCTTTTCCGCGAAATTCGCCCGCCGGAACGCGCCGATTACGATTTATCGCCGCACGAAACACGCCTTCTAAAAATGCTCGTCGAAGGACACAATTACAAAACGGCGGCGGCAGAAATCGGCGTAACCGTCCACGCTGTTTCTTTCCATATGCGCCGAATATACGAAAAACTGCAAGTTCATTCCAAAACTGAAGCCGTTACCGTCGCTTTGCGCGACCGGATTATAAAATAATTTCACAAAGAGTTTTATTACTACCCGCATGGATAGTGATTCGTCCACCGCAGACCAAAGCGGCGTTGGCATCAACCTGCAAACAATCGCTCGAAGCGACCAAACAGGCGATGATCCAGTATAGCTGCGATTGGTAAAACGAAAAGCGACGCGTTTTGGCGGGATAAAAACGTGCCGCGCCGGACAATATTTAAAAAACGATTTTTATAAATTTATGAATTCACAAACACAAATGTTGAATGAACATTCAGCGAAACTTGTTCGCAAAAGCTGTTACAAATGCGGTTATATCCGCGCCACATCTGACCAAAGCTGCGCCGACTGCGGCAAAGCATTAGAGTCGGTTTCGAGAATCAAAATCACGGGCGTGATCCAGATAATTTTCGGCAGTATTCTGCTGATATTTATGGGCTGGCTCGCGTTCTGGATTCTGAATTCAAATTCATACAATCATTTTAATGGCGGTGCAAACGATGTGCTTTTTATCGTTTTCATTTTTGGGTTAATCGTTTCAATCAGCCTCGGCGTAATGTCGGCAGGTTTAACGATGCAGCGCGCCGCTTCATCCTATCTCAGTTCGAGTTTTCCCGAAATTTCGGATGCCAGATCAGGCGCATTATTTGTTTGATTTTCTTGCGAACTGACAATATTTTCCATTGGCAAAGTTGCAGGATTATTCGCTGCTTCACTCATCATTGCCCAAATGTCGTTTGCCAAATTGTTGCCGTCAAAATTTGTTGAGTTCATTGATTCATTCACAATTTTTTCCGATAAATTTCGCGCCTTTACTTGCCGCTTTAATTTTTATTAGAATGCAAAATACGAGTAATAAAGAGGTATGAAAATTTATGCCGAATTATACGTTTAATTAAAAAAGGTTAATTCAGTAGTTGCCGAAGCGGTTGATGCGACATTCCGTTCTATTCAGAAAATTGCCGAGCGGAGTTCACTGCTTTTCATCCGTGATGATAATGAAAGCTATGCTTGTTTTGAGTGATACTTTTGAAAAAACAGAACGTCTTAACAATCCCCGTCTAGTCGGCGTGCGTTAGACATTTGGATTTGAACCGATCAAAACCAAAATCGTAAATCGCTAGCCCGCGAGCTTCACAAAAAAAACGGCGAAATGTTCTCGCCGGTATCATAGATTCGGTCGCCGCCCTGATCGCAAGTTTTACGGTTACTCGCTTACATTACAATAAACTTTGATTACGTCTTTCGCGGAAGTCAGTTTTTCAAACAATTCCGCGTAATTTTCTAGACCTTCGACGCGGTGCGTCAGAAGCCGCGAGAGCCAGTCGCCGTATTCGAGAACGGCTTGAGCCATATCCTTTGCGCCGGATTCAAAATATTCGCGGTTGGCGTTGACCGTGCCGACCATTACCTTGTTTCCGAGAACAAATTCGAGATTTATTTTGTCAGCCGGAATTTCGATTTTGCGGTCGCCGCCCGTAACGCTCGATAAAACCAACACGCCGTTTTTAGCGAGTGCCTGCATTGCATCGAAAACTATCGGCGAAAATCCCGTCGCTTCAAAAATTATGTCGAAACCGCCGTGTTGGGCGGCGTATTCGGGAACGGAAATGTCGTCGGTTGAAATGTATTTCGCGCCTATTTCTTCGATCAAATCCGAATTTAAATATGGCTTGGGCGTTTTGCCGAAGGCGACGACTTCCATTCCTTTTAATTTGAAAACCAGAGCCGCCAGCAAACCAATCGTTCCCGCGCCCAAAACCGCTGCGCGTTTCGGTTTCCAGACTTTTAATCTGCGCTGAATTTCAAACGCTTGTGTGATGCCTTTTTGCACGACGGTCATCGGTTCGAGCAAAACGCCGACTTCCTTTAAACCGCGCGGAATTTTGACGATAAACTCGGCATCGTCAACATAGAATTCCGACAAATAACCGTGCCGCAAATTTATCCCGCGCTCGAAATACGTGTCGTCGGTCGTCATATCGTTCGTGCCGATAACGTCGTAAATCGAAGTTCCCGGACGGCGCACGGTGGCAACAACATAATCGCCTTTTTTTAATGCGTGAACATTTTCGCCGACTGCTTCGACGATGCCGAAACCTTCGTGTCCGATGACTAAAAAATCGTCGCCGTTCGGGGATGCGCCGTATTCGGCATTGTTTATTTCCTTGTCTGTGCCGTCAACGCCGACGCGCAAAACTTTAACCAGAACGCCGCGCCCGTTGGGGATTTCATCCACAGACGGCTTCGGCATTTCGACCAGATGAACGGAATTTTGAATTCCGGGTTTAACTGCTATCGCTTTCATATTGTAATTATTCCTTTTAATTTTTTTACCGCATTTTTAAGCTGCCGCCGCTTGCATCCAGTCGGTTTGAATACCTAAATTTGCCAGTGTTTCGAGAACTCTCTGCGGTTCGCCCCAATCGCTCCAGACAACATCGCCGACGCGCAGAACGAGCAAATTTTCCGCCGATTTTTCCAAAACTTCGCTTGAAAAATTTACGTCGCCGATCCATTCGTAAAGTGAACGAATCGCCGCCGGTTCGTTGAAAGTTTCGAATGTCAGAGTTGCCGCTTTAAACATTGCGTAAAGATCGGAAAGATGTTTTTTGAATAAATCTAAAAATCCTGCAACCGAACCGACCATCACGAAACTGTTCCACAAACAACCTTTTTTCAAAAGAAACTCAGCCGCTTCAAACGAAGGTTTTTCCCAGAAACGCCGCACACCGCTGACCGCTTTCGCCAGACCGCCGAAAAGCGATTCGACCGGCTCGATCCAGCCGTAAGAAGTTTCCGCTTGATCGGGTTCGATGCCGAGCAAAACTATCGAATCTGGATTCATCTCCGCCGCCCTGAAGGCGCATTCGACATTGTTCATAAAAGCCGCGTCGTCGGAAAAATAATGATCCGAAGGAAAAAATGCGACTGTCGCATCCGGCGGAAGTTTCAGCAAACTGTAAAGAATCGCCGGCGCAGTTCCCTTGTTTTCCGGCTGAACGACTTGCCGCAATTTCGGCACATCCGACAAAATCCGTTTGTAAAATTTTTCGTGCTTTTTTGTTAAACTGAAAAACGTATTTTCAGTTTTGATTTTCAAAGCCGTCCGCCTGCGCGTAACGTCGAGAAGCGTCTCGCCGTTTAAAATCGAACAAAACTGCTTCGGACGCTCATCGCCGGTGATCGCCCGCGTCAAAGATTTAAGCCGCGAACCTTCGCCGCCCGCCAAAATTACCGCGTAACGCTCCGGCTTTCTGCCGCCGAAACTTAAAAAAGATGGAAACTCCGACACTTGATTTTGTTTCATAAAATTTCTTTCAACCTAAATTTGTCAACACATAAATCAACCGACATCAACAATTTATTCCTGAAAAGATATTGACTGTTTGTAAGAGGTCGAAACAAATACTTTTTGCTTTATTCACCGCTTTGATGTAAAAGTTTGGCGACCAGTCCCGTCCAGCCGGTCTGATGATTCGCGCCGACACCCGCGCCCGTGTCGCCGTGAAAATATTCGTAGAACAAAACATAATCGCGCCAATTCGGATCAGTTTGAAATTTTTCGTCGCTGCCGAAAACGGCTCGTTTTCCGTCGTCATTTCGCAGAAATATATGCGACAAACGGCGCGAAAGTTCTTCGGAAACTTCCCAGAGATTCATCAGATTTCCCGAACCTGTCGGACATTCGACTTTTAAATCGTCGCCGTAATAATGATGAAATTTTTGTAAGCTCTCAATCAGCAAATAGTTGACCGGAAACCAAACGGGACCGCGCCAGTTGGAGTTTCCGCCGAAAAGTCCGGTCGAACTTTCCGCCGGTTCGTAATCAACGCGATGCTCCGCGCCGTTGACGTGCAAAATATACGGATTGTCTTTGTGAAAACGCGAAACGGCGCGAATGCCGTAAGGCGAAAGAAACTCGTTTTCGTCGAGCATCACTTTCAGAACTTTTTCAAGCCGTTCTCTGTAAGCGACTGATAAAAGCCGTCTTTCTCTCATTCCGGGCGTTCGCATACACGAAACATTGCCGGTTAAATCCGGTCGGTTTTCGATAAACCAGTAAAGACGTTTTTTAAAATTCGGCAGTTTATCCAAAATCTCCGGCTCGATTGTGCTGACCGCGAAAAGCGGAATCAGCCCGACCATCGAACGCACTTTCAGAGGCTTATTTCCTGCGCCGTGCAGATGCAAAACGTCATAATAAAAACCATCTTCTTCATCCCAGAGCGAGATTCCTTCATCACCGAAATTGTTCATCGCTGACGCAATATAAAGAAAATGCTCCCAGAATTTGCTTGCTACGTCTTCGTAAGTATTATCCGTTTTGGCGAGTTCGAGCGCGATTGCCAGAAGATTCAGACAATACATCGCCATCCACGAAGTTCCGTCCGATTGTGCCAATTTTCCGCCCGTCGGAAGTGCTTGGCTTCTGTCAAAAACGCCGATGTTGTCCAAACCCAAAAATCCGCCTTCAAAAACATTATTTCCTTCCGCGTCTTTGCGATTCACCCACCACGTAAAATTCAAAAGGAGTTTTTGGAAAATTCTGGCTAAAAATTTCGTGTCGCCTTTGCCCGTTCGTTTTTTCTCGATTTGATAAACGCGCAACGCCGCCCAAGCGTGAACCGGCGGATTAACGTCGCCGTAAGCCCATTCGTAAGCCGGAATCTGTCCGTTCGGGTGCATATACCATTCGCGCAGCATCAGAAGTAGTTGTTCCTTCGCAAAATCCGAATCAACCAGCGCGAGCGGTATCGAGTGAAACGCCAAATCCCACGCGGCATACCACGGATATTCCCACTTGTCGGGCATCGAAATAATGTCGGCGTTGAAAAGATGCGTCCAGTCCGAATTTCTGCCCTGCTTTCTCTCGTCCGGCGGCTTCGGCTGATTCGGGTCGCCTTTGAGCCAATCTTTGACAATGTAATGATAAAACTGCTTCGACCAGAGCATTCCGGCAAATGCTTGTCGCTGAACATTTTTCGCGTCGTCTGATAAATTTTCGGGAATAATTTCCGCGTAAAATTCATCGGCTTCTTTTTTCCGTTCGGCAAAAACTTTGTCAAAATCTGCGAAAGCGGACTTTGGATTTTCATCTGTCAAGCGGAGTCGAATTTCCCGCGATTCGCCCGCCGCAATTTCCAAAATATAATGTGCCGCCGCTTTCGTGCCTTGTTTTGCAGGATTTATCGCGTCGGTTTTGCCGCCCGCGACGTAATCGTTGATGCCGTCTTTGACGAAAGGCGTTTCGTTTTCCGCCGCGTAAAGTTTTTGTTTATTCGTGTTGTTTTCGGTGAATAAAAGCTCATCTGCATTTTCGACATACAAACGACGCTTGCCGTAATCCACTGTTTCGATTTCGATTGTGTTTTCGTCCGCCGCATACAAAACCGGACGTTTTTCGCCGTCGCCGTTCCAAGACCAGGTGTTGCGAAACCAAACGGTCGGCAAAACTCGCACACGCGCCGTTTCATCTCCGCGATTCACTGCCGTGATTTTTATCAAAATGTCTTCTGTGTCGGCTTTCGCATATTCGACAAAAACATCGAAATATTTATCGTCGTCAAAAATGCCCGTGTCCATCAATTCAAATTCGCCTTCGCTTTTGCTGCGATTGCGGTTTCCGTCAATCAATCTTTGATACGGAAATTCGGCTTGCGGATATTTGTATAAAAACTTCATATACGAATGTGTCGGCGTGCTGTCGAGATAGAAATAATATTCCTTCACATCTTCGCCGTGATTGCCTTCGTTTCCCGTCAAACCGAAAATTCGCTCTTTCAAAAACGCATCTTTTTCGTTCCACAGCGCGACCGAAAAACAGATTTGCTGATGACGGTCGGAAATTCCCGCTATGCCGTCTTCGTTCCAGCGATAAGCCTTTGAACGCGCCGCGTCAAACGGCAGATATTCCCAAGCCGAGCCATATTGTGAATAATCTTCGCGCACCGTTCCCCAAGCTCTTTCGCTCAAATACGGTCCCCAACGCTTCCAATGTTTATTCCGGTCGGTCGCTTCCTGTAATCTTTTCGCTTCTTTCGTCATAAAAATTTCTCTCTTAATTCAGTGTTCAAAATGCAATGCTTTTATTTCCTACTTTTCCACTAATCTAACGGCGTGTCCGTCTGCATCACGGATCAGAAAACCTTTTTTGAAACCGAACAGGTTTTCCCGAAAGGAAACCGTGCCGTTTGAAATAAAGTCGAATTTATTTTGCCTTAATAATAATGCCAAGTCATCAACTTTCGGCGTTACCAAACTCGTCTGCCAGTGCCATAAATCGCTCGCTTTTGTATCTCGCGGAAAAACTCTGCCGTCCGTCGGCGCGATATATTCTAAAAATTCGACGGCAATGCTATCTTCCTGTGCGGTTCGCAAACCCGTAATATGAAGTTTCGCACCGAAAACATTGTTCAAGTGTTCTTGTTCAGTCCCAAAATTATCGCTGTTTCCGGCAACGCTCAAACCGAGCAAATCACGGTAAAATTTCAAACTTTCATCCGTATCGCCGACAACAATTGCCGTGTGGTCAATTCCAAGAAAAAGGTTGCCGGTTTTTTCAAGATCGTGCCATTTCTTCGCACCTTTGTCGGGCGGAAAATGCAGAATTTCTAAAACGTGATTATCAAAATCCTTAAAATAAAATGCGCTGATGCCGGCGGCGTTTGGGATTGTTTTCGGTAATGTTTGCGGCGCAGTTGAAGCAAATCTGACCTTGTTTTTTCGTAAAACCTCGAATGCCTTGTCCATATCCGAAACGATAATCGCAACGTGCTGAAACCAGCGGTCGTTACTGCGTGAATCAATCGGAATCGGTCTGCTTTGCGGTGTTAGATATTCGGTCAATTCCAGAAATTCACCGCCTAATTTGAAACGCACGACACGAACTCTCGCACCGAAAACTCCGCTTAAATGCTCGTAATCATCACCCCAGATTTCCGTGTCCGAAACTTTTTCAAACGGCAAAACGCGCGTGTAAAAATCAATCGCCTTGTCCATATCCGAAACGGTGAAACCAACCGATTCGACTTTTGAAACCTGCCCGTTGGCGACTGATGAAAATAAGGCAAATAATGCTAATAAACCGATAATTAACCAGCCGAACGGAAAATTCTTGAAATCTGTTACGTTTTCATTATTCATAATTTAAATCACTTTGCCCAACAAATGTTCGCCGACTCTCAGCGCGTTCGCCATAATCGTCAAAGCCGGATTGACCGCCGAACTCGACGGGAAAAAACTGCCGTCAACGATATACAAATTATCAACTTCGTGCGCCTTGCAATTTCGATCTAAAACCGATGTATTCGGATCGTTGCCGAACCGAACTGTGCCGTTTTGATGAGCGACTCCGGCAAGCGGAATCTGCTGTCCGAGATAAAGATTACGCGAAAAAATTCCCTGATGACATTCTTTTCCGTGCATATCGCATTTGCGCTGATTGTTCATCAAATTTTTCAATTTGTCCTGCAAACGCTTGTGCGCTTCCAGATTATTCGGCGTGTAGCTTAAAACAATGTCACCATTTTTGTTGAGTGTTACACGGTTTTCCGGGCGCGGCAAATCTTCCGTCGTCAGCCAAAAATCCAAAGAATGTTTCGCCATTAAATCGAGCGTAAAACCCGGCGCGATTGCCGGCGCACCTGCCGAAAGCGTTACACCGTCGAGCTTTCCGACAAATGAAATATGTCCCATCGGATACGGAAATTCATCAGTGCCGAAATAAAAATCATTGACTGCCAGAGTTTTCTGAAAAACGGTCGGATTCGGACATTTTGAAACAGCGAGAACTACCGAATTAACGTGTCCCATATAATTTCGCCCGACTTGATCGCTTCGATTTGCCAAACCGTTCGGATGGTTTTCATTCGCCGAACGAAGCAATAAGGCTGCTGAATTGATTGCACCGGCAGAAACAATTACAACGTCGGCGGAATATTTTTCTATCGCTCCGTTTCTTTCAACATTAACAGCAGAAATCGTTCGACCGCTTGCGTCGGTTTCGAGTCGCGTAACCATCGCATCGGTCAGAAGCGTCACATTCGGATAATCGAGCGAAGGTTCGATGCCGCAAACGTGCGAATCGGATTTCGCATTTATCAAACACGGAAAACCGTCGCACGTCGCACAGCGGATACATTTGCTTCGCACATCGTTTTCCTTTAATTGAATACCGAGCGGAACGTGAAACGGTTTTACGCCCATCGCCGCAAAATCTTCCGCCAGATGCTCGATTCGCGGTTCGTGGCTGACTGCCGGGAACGGATATTCCGCGCTCGACCACGATTCGGTCGGGTCTTCGCCGCGTGTGCCGTGAACGTGATAGAGATTTTCGGCTTGCGTGTAATACGATTCTAATTCGTCGTAAGAAATCGCCCATTCGGGAGAAGTTCCGTCGTAATGTTTCAACTCACCAAAATCTTCTTTCCGCATTCTAAACAACGCTGCGCCGTAAAATTTCGTATTGCCGCCGACGTTGTAATTCGTGTGTGGATGAAGCGGTTTGCCTTCGCGGTCATACCAAACTTCCTTCGTGTTGTAATGCCCTTCGACATTAACTTTCCGTGAATCCCAATTTTCCAAGCCGCGTTTGACGAAACCGCCGCGTTCCAAAATCAAAATCTTTTTACCCGAAGACGCGAGTTTATAGGCAAGCGTTCCGCCGCCCGCACCCGTTCCGATAATAATAAAATCGTAATGTCCGTTTGTCATAAATTTCTCCAATTGTTTTGAGTCCCGCTTTATATTCTTTGAAAATTAAATACGATAATAAAAAGTCAATTTTTAACTGGGAGCGCACGCATCCCTGCGTGCCACGTCGTTTGCAAAACGGCGTGAAAAAGCCTCTGATTGCTCAAAACTTTTTTTAAGGCTAGGCTGTTTTCGTGCTATCGCACTCAGCACGCAGGGATGCGTGTGCTCCCAGCGAACAGGCTTTAATTGTTTTTTTCGTATTTAATTTACAAAGAACATAAGGCGGAATCTTCCATAAAATCAAATTGCCAAACCACCGACAGAAGCCGTATGAAGGCGGGATTCGAAACTTTTCTTAAAACAATCCAATCACAGGCGGAAACATCGCCTTTTGTTTTGTAACTTCTATAAATTCTTTACTTTTTCCAATCTCGTCGAAACGGCAATTGAAAATACAGCGATAATTGTTATGGTGATGAAATTTCGCGCAATAAACTTCTTTCGCACCTTTTACGCGCACATAAATTTCCGCTGCAAACAACATCGCCAAGGGCGGCGCGATAAAATAAATCCACCAATCCGTCCAAACATTTGCCGCCAACGCCGAACCGAACGTCCGCGCCGGATTCATACTCATTCCCGATAAAGGATTTTCAAAAGTGATATAAATTGCCACTAAAAAACCTGCAAAATAAGGCGTAAAGCGCGATAATTTGAGCGAATTCGACGTAACCAAAACCATCATCATCAACAAGAACGAAATAACGATTTCGGCGATAAACGCTACGCCTGCGCCGTCTTTTCCCGGCACGGTAACGACAAAATTTACTGCCGAATCTTCCAGAAGTTTTCCGAGAAACAACCACGAAAGCAGAACGCCGAAAATACCGCCCGCAAACTGTGCCGAAATGTAAAAGAGCGCGTCGTAAAACTTAACTTTTCCGAGCCGGAAAAATGTCAAAGTAACCGAAGGATTAATATGTGCGCCGGAGCGTTTTCCCCACGGCGAACATATAATTGCAATCGCCGTCGCGCCCATCGCAATTCCCATCAAAACATTGCGAAACATTGCGTTTAATTCGACCAGCGGCGAATTCGGATGAAATAGCAAAACACCTAACACGCAAGCCGAGATCATAAACATTCCCAAACCCCACGCTTCGATCAAGTATTCCTGCCAATGATTTTTTAACGAATTAATCATCTCGGTCTATTGAATTACGGTTGGTAAATTTTTTATTCCAAAATTTACTTGAAATTTTTAACAGAAAACCGGGGAATCGGTATAAAATATTTTACAAGAAAACTGCTTTGGATATTGATTTTTGTTTTTCGCTTTTTTCGCTTTTTTCCCGTGCCTTTAGCTGTTTTGATAGCAACCTGTTTAGAAATTGTAAGAAACAAAAGAAGAACTGAAATATAGATAATAATATTGTTAAAACACAAAAAAATGCACGAACAATTTACTCTAAATTTTTTGTGCATTTGAAAAAAAAATCTATTCAATAATTAAAATCGAATTGAACGCGCCGAAACCATCTTCTTCTTTTATTCCGTTGTTTAAATCTTCCGTCCACTTTTCTCCGTCAATGACAAATTTATAGCGATATTTTCCGTGCGGAAGGCAGGGGATTTCGGCTTGCCAAAAATCATTCTTGCATTTTACGAAGTGAGATTTTTTCTCATCCCAATCATTGAAATCTCCGGCTAACACAATGGTTTTTGCTTTATCGTCGTGATGAAAAAACAAAATTCGGTTGCCATCAATTATCGGCGGCATCAGAAAATCATCTTCGGAAAAATGTTTTTCACGCATTGCTTCTTCGACCGCTGATTTTGCATTTATGATCCCGAAACCTTGCCTGATTGCCGGAAAACCCGAAAGGCGCGAAGCCGTCGAAATTAATATGTTTTTAACGATCTTCGGAGTTAAATTCGGATTCGCTTCGAGCATCTGCGCCACGACCGAAGCCGCAATCGGAGCGGCAAAACTCGTGCCGTCAACGTGCTGGTAATGTGCGGCGATGATTTTGCGTTTTTTTATTTCGTTTTCGACTAACTTCATCGCCGTAGAAATATCGCAATACAAAACATCTTCCGGCAAATCGGCGGTTCGCCAGTATTCTTCGAGCAAACGGCGAAAAGCATAATCCGGCGCAGTGTGAAGCATTGAAAGGATTTCGGCGACTTTATAATCTTTAGTTTCGGGCAGAATCGGCGCGGCGACAAACATCGCCGGCGCGATTATTTCCGGTTTTATAAAACCATCCGCCGTTTTGCCGAAATTCGAGTGATAAAGATCAAAATTTTCAGACTCGAAAAGATTTTCATCACTAAAACCTCCGACCGTGATAACCGAAGGCGAATTGGCGGGCGGAATCGAATGCGAGTCCGAAGAATTTCCCGCCGCAACCGTGATAACAACGCCTTGTTTTATCAACTCTTCGGCGAGTTGATTGATTTTGCTTTCATCCAACTTCGCGTCCATATCGCCGCCGAGCGACATATTTAAAACACGAATATTATATTTTTCGCGGTTTGCTGAAATCCATTGCAAACCTTTTTCGATTGATTCGTCGGAAATTTTGCCGGTTTCCGAAACTTTCACTAAAACGAGATTTGCCTCCGAAGCTAATCCTTTGTAAATTCCGTCAGAAAGCGAACCGTTTCCGGCGCACGAAACAACCGTCTGTGTTCCGTGCCAATGATGATTTTGCGGCTCGGTAATCGAATTAAAAGATTTCTCACTGCCCGAAACGTCGTGAAATTCGACGACTCTTTCGGCAAAATCCGGGTGCGGATAAAAACCCGAATCGAGAAAAGCAACCGTTACATTTTTGCCGGAAAATTGCTTATCGGCATTTAATTTTTCCGCTGTCGGAATCACGGCAAAACGATTTTGCGCGTGTGTGTGTTCGTGTTTTTCCGTCTGTTTATTTTTTGTGTCTAACATCTTCTTTTTCCTTTCAAAAACTTATGAGTTATTAATCACGTTTTTCGTCGGATTTATTCCAAAGAATCGGCTTTGACTGATGCGGATTTTATCGCTGATTTGATGCGTTCGGCGGCTTCGGGACTTAAAGAATCGGCAGTTTTTTCGTTTCCGAAATTTTCTTCCTGCACCTGAAAAACTTCGTGCATAAATTTGAGATTGGAAACATAATTGACACACGCGCCGCAGGTGAAAAGATGAAGTTTGACACGCAGTTTTTCAATTAAAGTAAGTTTTCGGTCGTAGGAATACGAAAAGAGCGGCGCGACCGTCTTACACTCTTCGGTTTTGCGAGCCAGCCACAATTTAAATTTATTTTTCAAGCCCGGAAAAATTGCCATCGTCTAGTTTTTTGCCTCCCTAAACCAATTAAAATCTATACAACGCCGCAGATGCAATCTTGCACGGTGCATCATCACCCAAAAATTATTCGGAGAAATACTGAGCGTTTCGCAGATTTCGCTTGCTTCAAAGCCTTCCATTTCGCGCAATGCAAAACAATTTGCCACTCTTTCGGGCAATTCGCCTAAACAATGCGTTAAAATCCCGCGAAATTCGGCATTTTCAAAAACTTTTTCAGGATTTTCATTCCAAACAATCGGACGCGATTCCGCCGTCCAATGTCCTTTCCAAACGCCTTCTTCCCTGAACAAATAATCGTAGGAAGTCAGATCGGCTTCTTCGTCCGACAGTTCGGTTTCGCGGCTCGTTTTGCGGAATTGGTCAATGATTTTGTGCTTCAAGATTCCTATTAGCCACGTTTTTTTCGAAGATTTTTCCGAATACGATTTTTTTGCCTGAATTGCTGCCAGAAGAGTTTCCTGCACAAGGTCTTCCGCTAAATATTTATCACGAACGCGAGAAAGAGCAAAAGCATAAAGATAATCGCCGTAATCATCAACCCAAACAGTTGGGTCAAAAACTTCGGCAGATTCCTTTGGTTCGATTATCTCTGTTGTTTTCATTGTGGGTTGATAAAGTTTAATAAAAAGATTAGCACCAAACATTTTGAAGACTTGAGCGTGTCTTTGATGCGTTTCACGGCATCCGAACTCAAAGCGGAAGTTTCTTCGCCTTGCTCAAATCTTTTCTCTCGAAGCTTTACAGCCTCGCTCATAAATTTGACCTGCAAAAAATAACGATTACACGCAATGCACGACCATAAATGCGTTTTCAACACTATTTTTTCGCGCAAGGAAAGATCGCTTTCCATCGAACGCGAGATTAGAGCAGTAACGTCTTTACAATTCGGTAAAGTCTTCCAAATTATCCAATCAAGAGTTTTTTTTAGTTTCCCGAACACTAATTAATTTCCTCTTATTTCGATTTTTCTATACCAACACACGATTTTTCACTTACTTAAAATATCAAAAAATTCCGATTTGAAATTATTGACGAATCATTTTATTGATCGCGTCCCGCAAATGTTCCGGTGCGTTTTCTTTTAAGACGACTTTTTGCAAAACCCGTCGTAAGCGGATGTTTTCGTGTTCTTTTTCTTTATTAATTTGAAGAAACTCTTTGCCGTTTCCATTATTTTTTCCCGTTTTTCTATTCATTCTCATTACTGAGCGGTATAGTTTTTGCTTTTGTAAAAACATATTGATTTTAGCCTGATTTATCAGGCTTTCCGCGTTTTGCGCGGTACTTAACCACGTCCATTTATGGCGTGGTCAGGCGATTGGTTAAGATTTTTAGGGCG
>JBBSAX010000130.1:0-14174 GCA_038251885.1 Pyrinomonadales bacterium
TGGAAAACGTCACCGCTAAAATAAACTCGGAAGGCGGGAGAGTTGCTGAAGCCTTGACCTTACAGGTTTCTTCTCCGGTGCTTTGGTCTGATTCGATTTTGAATTTGATAAACGAAGGGGTAGAAACATTTATTGAGGTCGGTGCGGGAAAGATTTTATCGGGTTTAGTTAAACAAATTAACCGCGATGTTCGTTGTTTGAATGTCGAAAATAGAGAGAGTTTACAAAATACTTTAGAAAATTTATAAAAGAAACAGGAGAAATTATGTCAGAAGTTCAAGAAAAAATTAAACAAATAGTTGTTGATGAATTGGGTGTTGATGAAGCGGAAGTTACAGAAAATGCACGCTTTATCGAAGATTTAGGCGCAGATTCGCTTGATTTGGTCGAATTGGTGATGCGTTTTGAAGAGGAATTCGATATTGAAATTCCCGACGAAGATGCAGAAAAAATCCAAGCCGTCCGCGATGCTTACGCTTACGTTGAAGAACATCAAAATAGCTAATTGCAAGTAGTTAGTTGTTATTTGTTAGTTATTTGTAATTCACTCTTTACAACTAACTGCTAACAACCAACTACTAACTACTAAATATTATGAAACGTCGGGTAGTTGTTACAGGACTCGGTTTAGTTACTGCTTGCGGAAACAATGTCGCAGATACTTGGTCGGCATTGATGGAAGGAAAGAGCGGTGCGGATTATATCAAAAAATTTGATACGGAAAACTTTCCGGTCAAATTTGCCTGCGAAGTTAAAGATTTTAACGTCGAAGAATTTCTCGACAAAAAAGAAGCGCGAAGAATGGGGGCGTTTTCGCATTTTGCGATTGCCGCAGCTGATGAAGCTGTCAATGACAGCGGATTGGTGATTGACGATTCAAATTCCGAAATGGTCGGAACTTATATCAGTTCAGGCATCGGCGATTTCTGGGCAATCGAACGCGAACACGAAAAACTTTTAAATTCCGGTCCGGGCAGAGTTTCCCCATTTTTTATCGTTTCAGCAATTGTTAATTTGGCTTCCGGAAACGTCTCGATTCGGCACGGTGCAAAAGGACCTAATTCAGCGACTGCAACAGCGTGTTCCGCCGGCGCACACGCCATCGGCGATAGTTTTCGTATAATCGAACGCGGTGATGCAGACGCGATGATCTGCGGCGGCGCAGAATCGGCGATAACTCCGATGTCGGTCGCCGGATTTGCTTCGATGCGTGCGCTTTCGACACGAAATGATGAACCAACAAGAGCATCACGTCCGTTCGATGCGGAACGCGATGGCTTTGTTATTGGCGAAGGTGCAGGGATTTTGATTCTCGAAGAATTAGAATTTGCGAAAGCGCGAGGCGCGAAGATTTACGCGGAAATCGTTGGTTACGGAATGAGCGGAGATGCTTTTCACGTAACGATGCCTGATGAAACAGGCAGCGGCGCGATTCGTGTAATGACAAAAGCCATAAAAGATGCGGGAATTACGCCGGAACAGATCGGCTACATTAACGCTCACGGAACTTCAACGCCTTATAACGACAAGTTTGAAACGCTTGCCATTAGAAAAGTTTTCGGCGAACACGCCTACAAACTTGCGGTCAGTTCGACAAAATCAATGACCGGACACGCGCTCGGTGCAGCAGGCGGAATCGAAGCTGTTATATCAATTTTGGCGATGGAAAATAATATTTTGCCGCCGACCATTAATTACGAAAATCCTGATCCCGATTGCGATCTCGATTATGTGCCGAATATAATCCGCGAAGCTGAAGTTGATTATGTTCTGTCAAACAGCTTCGGCTTTGGCGGGACAAATGCAAGTTTAGTTTTTAAGCGTTATACTGAGTAACTATGAATACTCGAACATCCGACATTCAAATTTCAGAGGCTTCGACGGTTTATTGTGAGGCAGTAATTGACGATGCGGCAACTCATTATCCGGCGCAACTTGAGGACGAAACGGGAGAAACAGCATATCACTTTAAACTTATCTTTCTTCTTTACGGTTTTTTGGATTCATTTTTTTCTGCCAGAAAGGACGTAATGATTGCCGCTAATATGATGGTGTATTACGAAAAAGGTAATACAAAAAAATGGCTTGCACCGGATGTTTTTGTCTGTTTTGGAGTTAATAATGAACTTCGCCGGACGTTCAAAGTTTGGCAAGAAGGTGTTTTTCCGCAAGTTGTTTTTGAAGTTGCGTCGGACAGCACTTTTGAAAATGATCTCGGCGGAAAGCGACTTGATTATGCGCGGTTAGGTGTTGAAGAATATTATCTGCTTGATCCCGAACGCGAATATTTGCCGTCGCCGCTAATGGCTTTTCATCGGCAAAACGGGCGGTTACTTTCAGCAAATGTCAAAGAAAATCGTGTTCTGTCGCCGCTTCTTAATCTCGAAATCGTTGATACGGGCAAATCGTTCCGTTTATTCAATCCGCAAACCAATGAATTTTTACAAGCTGTTTTGACGGGTGAAGATTAGTTTATGAAAACGATAAAATTCACTTTTTGGCAGGACTGAGAGTTTTTTATCGGATATTTAAATGAATTTCCCGATTATGAAACTCAGGGTTATTCGAAAGTAGAATTAATAGAAAATTTGATAGATTTTTTGATAGATTTTGAGACTGATAAATAGTTTTATGAAAATAATTGTATTAATGAAGCAAGTTGCCAACAAAGACGCGGTTTTGCGTATTGGCAAGGATGAAAAATGGATTGATGAGTCGGATATTGCTCAACAAACGAATGAATCCGACGGTTATGGTTTGGAAGAAGCTTTAAGGCTCAAGGAAGCGAAGGGCGAAGGCGAAGTTATCGTCTGCACGCTTGGCGGACAAAGCGCAAAAACCGTTATCAAAGACGCACTCGCACGCGGTGCTGACCGCGCAATTCATATTGTCGTGGAAAATGATGAAAAATTATCGCCGTATCAGATTGCTAAATCTATCGCTGATGCCATCCGCGATGAAAATGCTGATCTGGTTTTCACAGGTTTGCAGTCTGATGATGCGAGTTACGGGCAAACGGGCGTAATTTTAGCCGAGCTTTTGGGAATTCCGCATGCGACAATCGTGATCGAAGTTGACCGCGAAATTCTGAACGACTCTCTAAGAGTAAAACGCGAACTCGAAAGTGGTTGGTATCAATGGTTCACCTATCAATTGCCCGCGCTTCTAACTATTCAGTCGGGAATTTCCCAAATTCGTTATGCCAGCCTTAAAGGAATTATGGCTGCCAAAAAGAAGGAAATTAGAGAAGTTACGCCAACGGTTGAAGATTTCGGCTCGGCTCAAAAAATCGAAAAGGTTTATCTGCCGCTTAAAACTAAGCAAGCCCAAATGCTCGGAAATGGTGATGCGAAAGCCGGAGCGGTCGAGTTGGTTGAAAAACTGAAAACAGAAGTTCGAATAATTTGAAAGAAATTAAAGAAAGACCAAAAGGACAAGAAAACAAAAAAGAGGAAGGTTTGGAATTTATTAAATTTCATACCTTCCTCTTTTTTTGTTTCGTTTCTCTTTCAAAATAAGTAATTTTCATCTATACTGCATAAAGAAGAAATTCGACTTTAACTTGGTTTTCCATATATTTAAGTGAAAATACCGATATATTGCTCGAAAGCCTAATTATTAAACAATTTGAGGAGGGAAATTTACTCATGTATTTTTTTTCAAGAACAGAGTACGTTCGGTCACTATCATTAAGAGTGACTATTATTTCATTAGCAATGTTCGGTTTGTTTTTCGCAAATGGAACTCTTAACACACAAGCACAAGCAATTAACGAAGGTTTTGAGAGTGTTGCGGGACTTCCTGCCGCAGGTTGGTTTTCTGTAAACCGAAGTCAGCCGCTTGGTGCTGGCGCATGGTCGCAATGTGGCGGAACAGCAATTCCGCCGGCACAAGCAGGTCCTGCAACTTCCTGCGCTTTAGTCAATTTTACTAGTACGACCGGAGTTGGAACAATCAGCAATTGGCTGGTAGCCCCGACCGTAACATTGAATAACGGCGATACTGTTTCTTTTTATACGAGAGCCTCTAGAAACTTATTTCCTGACCGCCTCCAACTCCGTATGTCAACCAGCGGTTCGAGCACAGATGTTGGAACGACAGCAACGAGTGTCGGTGTTTTTACCTCACTTTTAGTTGATATTGACCCGACATATTTAGGGACATATCCGATTGTTTGGACACAATATACAGCTACGGTTTCAGGGCTTTCCGGTCCGACAAGCGGACGTTTTGCTTTTCGTTACTTTGTTGAGAGTGGCGGACCGGACGGTGATAATTCCGATATTATCGGTATTGATACATTTGCATATACACCGGGACAGGTTCTTACTCCGGGTGATGCGCCGGTTGATTTTAATGGCGACGGCAAGACTGATTATGTCGTTACACGCAACAGTGGCAATCAATTAACCTGGTTCTGGAATCTTAACGGTTCAACATCGGGAACAGCAGCTTCTGCGTGGGGATTAAATTCCGATACACTTGTTCCGGCTGACTATGATGGAGATCAAAAAGATGACATCGCCGTTTGGAGACCGGGTGCGCCGACTGAAGCAGCGTTTTACATTCTGCAAAGTCAGACAAGTACATTAAGAACCGAATTCTTCGGACAAACCGGTGATGATCCGACCGTTGTTGCCGATTATAATAACGACGGAAAAGATGATGTCGCCGTTTACCGTCCGGGGGCGCAAAGTATTTGGTATTATCGAACAACTCCTAACGGTCCGGTTACTTATGTTCCGTGGGGAGCGACAGGCGATAAAGTCGCTCCGGGAGATTATAACGGAGACGGCACGGCTGATTTTGCAATTGCCCGCGCCGATAACGGAAACCTGCGCTACTGGAAACTGTTTTCTAACGGAACAATGGATAAAGCAACCGTCTTCGGACTTTCAACCGATACTGTTGTAACCGGCGATTTTAATGGAGATGGAACTACAGACTCAGCTACAGTTCGTTCGAGTGGCGGAGCATTAACCTGGTATTGGAGACCGAGCGGTAGCGGTACTGACCAACAAGTTACTTTCGGTAACACCGGCGACATATTAGCTCCGGGCGATTATGATGGTGATGCAAAAGCTGATCCCGCAGTATTCCGTAACGGAAGCTTCATTACGCGTAATTCGACAAATGGAAACTCCAACTTCTTTAGTTTAGGTGCTACGGGCGACCGCGCTCCGGCATCTTTCAACGCTCATTAATTTTCAAGAGCAAATCAAAAAAAGACCGAACGGTTAATTGCCGTTCGGTTTTTTTTTGTAAATATGTGAAAAGATTAGTTTTGATTTTTTCGGATTTTTTGAGGTTTTTCCTTTCAAAGTCTTTTACTGTTTTCTTTTTCAACAATTTATTTTATACTTTTGGCACTAAGATAGAATTATCATTTGCCTCAACCCTGTAAAAAATGATCTGTTGTGCCAGATACTTTAATTCTATTTCCCTTTTAGGAAATTAAAAAATAATTTCCTAAACATTTAGAAAAAAACTTCAAAAATGGAGAAAGTAAAGGAGAAAAAATGAATTCAGAAAAAAAAGAAAATTTAAAAAGAAATAGGATTATAAGATTATTACTATCTGCAATGGTTTTATCATTAGCAATTTTTCAAACATTCACAGACAAAGTCAATGAGGTTCAAGCTCAAACCGGCACATTTATTTATGACAATGCCGGATTAGCAACCGGCGCAACTTCGGCAAGCGGAGTGGCTGCGCCAGCAGGTTCTCAATGGAGCGAATTGCAGAAAAATCCGAATAATGATTCAAATACTACTTTGGGTGCGGGCTGTCAATTAATCGGAACAGCAACTAATAATCGTTGTGCTGATGACTTTACAATCCCCGCCGGACAAACTTGGACAATAAATCAAGTAGTTGAATTCGGTTATCAAACAGGCTTTGCCGGAAGTACAAGCCCATTTGTCGGAGCAAATCTGCGGATTTGGAACGGACGACCGGGCGATACCGGAAGCACTGTTATTTTTGGTGACACAACAACAAATCGGTTGGCAACTACCGTTGATACAAGTGTATTCAGAATCGGAAATACAACGGGCGGAAACGGGGGCGTTGGTTTAGCAATAGCTGGAACAACTCGTCGTGTCTGGCAAATTAATATGAATGTCAGTCCTTCTTTAGTTTTGCCAGCCGGAACTTATTGGATTGATTTCCAGGTTGATGCCGGAACTTCTGGAAGTTTTATTCCGCTCGGAACGATTCCCGGCAGCCGTGGATTGGCGGGTTGGAATGGAAGACAGTTCATCGGGGCAAATAATGCATGGCAAAATCTAATTGATATTGGAGAACCGACTGTAACGCCGCAACCTAATGTAGTTCCTGATATTCCATTAGATTTTCCGTTCAAACTTGTCGGAAGTGTTCAAACTGCTGTTTCCCAAAAACCGAATGTTGATTTCACCGGCGACGGTAAGAGCGATTTTGCGATTGCCCGGGTAACTAATGCTAATTTTAGTGGTCAAAATCAAATATCCAAAGCCGGATCAGTGCGCGAAAGATTAAGACTTTTGAAAGAAAATCCGCCCGTATCTTCGGACAGTGCTGTTCCCGGAACAAATATTACGTGGTTTATCAATAACAGCTCCAACAATTCAAATACGATTACTGCCTTCGGCGAACCGGCAACTGATTTTATAGTTCCTTCGGATTATGACGGCGACGGTAAAGCCGATATTGCCATTTGGCGACCGGGTGCACCGACCGAAGCGAGATTTTATATTCTGCAGAGCCAGACCAATACGGTTCGCACCGAAATTTTCGGACAAGATAATGATGACCCTCAAATTACGGGCGATTATGACGGCGATGGGAAATCGGATGTTGCAACCTACCGCTGTCCGAATTTAGGTGCAGGTGACGGGCAATGTTTCTTCTTTTATCGCGGATCGAACAATAATCCGAATGGTAATATTACATACATTCCCTGGGGATTCGGAGAATTATTTGATTTCTTTGTTAGTCCCGGAGATTTTGACGGCGACGGAAAATATGATTTTTGTATTCAGAGAGTTCGTCCGACCACGACTGGTGAGGGACAGTTTGTTCTGCTCAAATCATCCGGCGGCGTTGAATATATCAACTGGGGAACAGCTAATGATGTAATTGTTCCCGGCGATTATGACGGCGACGGGAAATCCGACTTTATGGTTTCACGCACCGAAACGCTTAATGGTGTGAGCGGAAGATCCTATTATTTGCTTGAACGCGACGGCGGCGGAACCGGAGGTTCACCAATCCGCTGGGGTATTGCCGGAGATGAAAGAGCACCGGGCGATTATGACGGTGACGGTAAAACTGATATTGCCATTTGGCGACCCAATTCTGATCCGAATATGAACTTCTTTTATGTTCGCAGATCAAGCGATAGTATGCTTCAAACTTATGAATTCGGTCAGGAAACAGACGTAATAGTTGCTAATTGGAATGTTCATTAATTCAAAAACTTAAAACAAGTAATTTGAATTTTAACTCTAAAAAGAGGTTGAGAAATTTTCTCAGCCTCTTTTTATTTTACAGCTTTTGCCAAAAGGGTTTTTCTTTGCAATAATTTTTAGTAGTAAAATCTATCGAAAAAACAGGTTAAAAATGAGTAAAATATTAGTATTTATCGAACATAAAGATTGCGTTTTAAACAAAACTTCGCTCGAAGCGGTCACCGCCGCACAGAGCATCGGTAAGGATTTAGGATTGACAGTTTCCGCTGTTATTCCGTGTGACAAAGATTGCGCTCTGGCACAGGAAATATCAGCTTATAATATCGAAAAAGTCTTTGTTGCCAAAAACGAAAAACTCGGAATTTACACACCCGACGGTTATACGGACGCTTGGGAAGAGATAATCAAAAAAGAAAATCCGACTTACGTTATTATGGCGCACACTTATCAGGTGCGAGATTTTGCGCCGAAATTAGCGGCTCGGCTCGGCAAAGAGGTCGTCGGCGACTGCATTCGTTATACTGCTAACGACGGCAAACTCGTATTTACGCGCAGGATTTTTCTCGGCAAGTTGGATGCCGACGTAACAATTCAGGGCGAAGCACCGTATTTTGTAACTTTTCAATCCGGCGCATTTCGCGGGGACAATGCCGAAAAAGGTGGCTCGGCTACGATTGAAAAAGTTGAAGTTGAAGTCGGCGAACTTCGTATGAAACCCGAAGCACCTTTTCAAGAAGCAAAAGCGTCGGTTGATCTGACAAAATCAAATATTATCGTTGCTGTCGGTCGGGGAATTAAATCGCAGGAAAACATCGCCGTTGCCCAACAATTAGCGGATGCTTTAGGAGCAGACCTGGCGGCTTCACGTCCGATTTGCGACGCAGAGTGGCTTACGATTGACCGACAAATCGGTTCGTCAGGACAAACCGTAGCACCGAAAGTGTATATTGCACTTGGAATTTCCGGTGCGATCCAACACATCGTCGGTATGAAAAACGCCGGAACGATTATTGCCATTAATAAAGACTCGAAAGCACCGATTTTCGACATTGCCGATTACGGAATCGTCGGAGATTTATTTGAAGCCGTTCCTGTTTTGGTTGAAGAAATCAAAAAAGCAAAAGGTTAATTATTTTTGATTGGAGCGCAAACTGCTTGCTTGCATCGTCGCGGAAGCGGCGAAACGATGTTTGATTTTAATCAAGTTTATTGCAAGCGAAAGTTTTTTCGCGCTATCGCGCCCATTGCAAGTGAGCTGCTTGCGCTCCAGTCATTTACTTCTTAACAAATTTTCTAATTTCTGCTCTTTAATTCCGTAAAAATCTTTGATTGATTGAATTTGTTCATCGAATTTTTCAACATCAGTTTTGCGTTGGTGTTTTGTGCCGACGATCATATTGTTTTTCGGAGTGTGTTCGGTGGAAATAAATTCAAAAAGTTTCGTCGAATAACCACTTTTTTCCAAAAGCAGAGCGCGTAGTCCGTCAGTTAGAGTTTCAGCTTCGCGTTCGAGCATAATTCCGTGTTTTAAGATGTTTTTGAACATTTCAGGGGATTTGACCTGTGGGCGAATTTCCTGATGACAGCACGGCGCACACACTATTAAATTTGCATTAGCTTGAATTCCTTTGAAAATCGCGTCGTCGGTCGCCGTGTTGCAAGCGTGTAGCGCAATTAAAACGTCCACATTTTCTAAATCATAATCGCCGATATAGCCGTGAACAAATTTTAATCCCGTAAAATCGCAGGTTTTTGCAATATCGTTACCCAATCTGACAAGTTGTTCTTTCGTGTCAACGCCGACGACTTCGACATCAATTTTTCCCGTGTTTTTGAAATAATCGTAAGTCGCAAAAGTCAGATAACCCTTGCCCGAACCCATATCAACGATCTTGATTTTCGATTTATCATCGAGCAAAGAATTTTCGATCAGTTTGCTCAAAGTTTCAATGAACTTATTGATTTGTTTCCATTTATCCTGCTGTTTTGCGCGAATTTCGCCACGATCCGTCGTGATTCCGAGTGCTTTGAGATAAAAGCTATTCGGATCAACCTGCATTTGTTTTTCGCGGTTGTGTTCGATGTCGGGTTTCGCCTTAAAAGTAGGTTTTCCTATATTTAAGCGTGATTTACCTTTTTTGCCGATGTCGAGCTGAAAATCATTTTCGGTCGAAAAAAGATGACCGCTAAAAAAGTCTCTGCCGAGAACTTCGCGGATTTTTTGAAAACCTTCGTTAAATTCAAAATTCTTCGCCGTATCGCGCGTATCGTAACGATAAAGAAAAAAAAGCCTTGTTCCCTTCGTTGTTTTGACAAGACGAATCAACAACTTTTGCAAATGCGCGTCGCTTCCGCGATAATTGCCTAAAGTCATCTTGACAAAGGTCTCTTCGTGCAGACTTTGCGCCAATTTATTGATAAACTGTTCGATATTTTCGGCTGACATAATTCTAATTTGCGATATTCAATTTGCGATTTGCGGTTGAAAACTAAAGATTAACACAAAGTTTTTGAGTTAAAAAAAGGGAAAACAAATGAGTCAAATAGAATCGAAAGATTTTTTAAATTCTTTGAATTATCTGTTCAAGGAAACATTTGAAGGTTCGCCTCCGCAGGGAAGCCTTTATCTCGACCGTGGAATCGGGGTTTTTAACACGCTCGAAAACTTGAATGCCCAAGTTGCTTCGAGTTTTAGTTCAAGGACAACAATCGCCGCACACGTCGAACATCTGCGCTATTATCTGGAAGTCTTGAGCAATTTTATGCAGGGAATCGTCCAGACTGCCGATTGGAACAAAAATTGGGAAAAAAAAGAAGTTTCCGAAGAAGAATGGGAAACTCTAAAAACAAATTTGCGTTTAACTTACGAATCAGTTTTAACCGCTTACGAAAAAGTCGAAAGTTGGGATGAAGATAAAATGTCGGAAGCAATCGCAATTATTGTTCACACGGCTTATCATCTCGGCGCAATTCGGCAAATGGCAAAAAGTTCGGAGCCGATTGTTTTAACGAAAGTTCATTAAATTTTTGTCAGACTTTTAAAACTTATATGTATGAGAAATCCGAAAATGAATTGTTAGAGCAAAGTGAACGTATAAAAACAAAATTGGAGCAATTAAGAAAATCCGATAAATATCTTAAACAGTTTGGATCTGAAAAGCATAAATATAAATTGAACAAAGTTTTAACAGAAAACGAAATTATCAATTTTGAAGAACAATACAAAGTTAAATTGGCATTAGAATACAGAACTTTCTTAAAACACATTGGAAATGGTGGAGCCGGACCTTATTATGGCGTTGAAAGATTATTTGATTCTTTATATAGAGATTTACACTATAAAAATGAAAACGAGAAGGTCAATTTGTCTGAGCCATTTCCGCATACTATGGACTGGAATCTGGACTTTGATGAATTTTCTTCTAATGAGGAATACGAAAATGTATATTTTTCAAAAGAGCATTCAAATGGAGTGTTGCGGCTTTGTAATTTTGGATGTGGAGTTTTTATCAGTTTAGTTGTAAACGGTAAAGAATATGGAAATATGTGGTTTGATGATCGTTGTAATGATCAGGGAATTTATTCTGCTCCCGGATTAAAAGAGAATGAAAGAATAACTTTTTTAGATTGGTATGAAGAATGGTTAGATAAAAGTTTGGCAAAAGAAAAAGATAAAAATTATGAAAAATTTATTTCATTTGGCATTTCCCGTAAAAGATTTGGAAGAATCGCGCGAATTTTACGGCGGTATTTTGGAATGCGAAGAAGGCAGAAGTTCCGAGCAATGGATTGATTTCAATCTTTTCGGACATCAGATCGTCGCTCATCTCGCGCCGGAAGCGGTTGGAGTTCATCACAAAAACGAAGTTGATGCCGATCATGTTCCCGTGCCGCATTTCGGAATCGTTTTGCCGATGAACGAATTTCGACAATTTGCCAAAAAATTACAGTCAAAAGGTATCGAATTCATCATCGAACCGAAAATTCGTTTTGAAGGCGAAGTCGGCGAACAAGCGACGATGTTTTTCCTTGATCCATCGGGAAACGCGCTCGAATTCAAAGCATTTGCCGATTTTTCACAGGTTTTTGCAAAGTAAATTTTGCCCGACAAAAAGTTATGAGTAAAGAGTTTCAGTAATTTTGGTCTGATTTTAGGTGTTAAAATATCTTTTTAGATATATGGTCTTTGAAAAAATAATACTGTAAAAGAATTTTTAGCTGGGAGCGCACGCATCCCTGCGTGCTGAGTGCGATAGCACGAAAAAATGTTTGCTTGCCTGCAAGTTGATTAGAACGCGAAGTTGTTTTCGCGCTCCCGCGCTCAGCACGCAAGGATGCGTGCGCTCCCGGCAAAACGCTTTTTTATTTTTTACGGCTTTTATTTTTCAAAAACTATTTATCTAAATTCAAGTGTATGAAAGCCGTAACTTGTCCACAATGCGGAGCTTTAGTCAAAAGAATTTCTCTCAAAGATAAATTTGCGGTATGCGATTACTGCGGAGCAAAAATTCTACTCGAAGACAACCGCGATAAAATTGTCGAAATTCCCGATAAAAAGGAAAATGTTAGTGAAAAACAACTCACTCCTTGGGAACAATACCGCGAAAACCATCGGAAAATAGAGGAAAAAGTAAAAGAAAATGCGTGGCGCGATTATGATTTGCCGGAAGATTATCAACCGCCGCAAACTCGTTTATTCATCTTTTGGTTGATTTTCGGTGCAATCGGAATAACTGTTTTAATTATTTTTATTGCAAATTTAGAAAGCGAAGATTCAAAGCCGGCAAGTGTGCAGCCAAACAATACTTTGATAATAAAAACTTCTCCAACAGTTAATTTTCCGACTCCGACACCTTTGCCACAAATAAATTATGAAGCAAAAGTTCAATGGGAAGGTGCAAATGATATGGAGCATTTTGAAAATCCGCAAATTGATAATACCAAACTGCCGACTGATGATTTGAACGAGCTAAAGAAAACCGTTTTTAAGAATCGCGGCGTGCAAGTTAAAGTTATAATTGATACGACTGGCGAAGTAATTTCAGCCCAAGCAATTTCAGGACATCCGATTTTAAGGGAAGCCGCGGTTGATTCTGCTAAAAAGTCGCTTTTCAATTCCCGCCAAAAACCGACAAATCGAATTTTGACATATTATTTTCGATTGATTACCGAATAGACTTAAAAATAGTGTTGATAAATATTAATTATTTATGCTTTTTGGACAAAATATGAAGATCGCAAAATTACTTTTTCTATTTTCTTTTACATTTTTGACATTTTCCGTCAAAGCACAAAAACCGCAAAGAGCTATTGCCTTTACAATTGACGATTTGCCTGTGGTTGTGAAAAACAGTGATTTAATGAAGCGACAGGAAATCACGAAAAAACTTCTCAAACATATAAAAGACGCGAAAATTCCGGCAATCGGTTTTGTCAATGAAGGCAAACTTTATAAAGACGATAAACGCGTTGAAGCCGAAGTTGATCTGTTGCGTCAATGGCTCGATGCCGGATTAGAACTCGGTAATCATACGTATTCGCATTTGAGTCTGCACGATAATTCCCTTGAAAAATATCAAGCTGAAATTTTAAAAGGCGAGATTATTACAAAAGAATTATTGGAAAATAAAAATCAAAAAATCAGATATTTTCGTCATCCATATCTTTGGACGGGTTTGAGTTTGGAAATAAAAGCGAATTTGAGTGAATTTCTGCAAGATCATAATTACACGATTGCGCCTGTAACAATTGATGATTCAGATTGGATTTTTGCTAGAGCGTTGGACAACGCGATTGAGAAAAAAGACACTAAACTGCAAAAACGAATCGGTGCAGCATACATTCCGTATATGGAATCAAAAACCGATTATTGGGAACGCCAATCACGGAAAATGTTCGGACGCGAGATAAATCAGATTTTATTAATTCACGCCAATTCGATTAATGCTGAATATCTCGATGATCTCGCCAAAATGTTCGTTAAACGCGGCTATAAATTTATAACTTTGGAAGAAGCCTTAAAAGACGAAGCGTATAATTTACCGGATAATTTCGTCAAAAGAAACGGAATTTCGTGGCTTCATCGCTGGGCTTTGGACAAAGGAAAGGAAAATATTTTACCGAACGAACCTGAAACGCCGGAATTCGTAATGAAAGCCGCCGGAATTGATTCTGAATAAATGAAAAATACTGGAATCGTAATAATCGGCGGCGGCGTTGTCGGCGCGAGCGTCGCTTTTCATTTGACGGAACGCGGCGCGAGAAGTGTTTTGATTTTGGAACGCGAAAGTGAGCAGGGAAAAGGTTCGACTGGAAAAGCGACGGGCGGCGTTCGGGCGCAGTTTGAAACTGAGATTAATATCAAAATGTCGCAATATTCGCTCGAATTTTTCAAGAATTGGGAATTCGATTGCCAATACGAACCGCGCGGATATTTGTTTTTTGCGACCGATGAAAGACAATTTAATTATTTGAAAAGAAACGTCGAATTTCAAAAATCTCTCGGCGTGAAAGATGTTGAAATTGTTAATACAAAACAGATTGCGGAAATTTGTCCGATTCTCAATTGCGAAGATATTGTCAGCGGAACTTTCGGCGCAAATGACGGTTTTATAAATCCGCTCGCCGTGATGAACGGGTTTACGAAGAAATCTCTGGAAAACGGCGCGAAAATCGAATTTGACACAAAGGTTTTATCAATCGAAACCGCAAACGGCAAAGTAA
>JBBSAX010000131.1:0-14073 GCA_038251885.1 Pyrinomonadales bacterium
GAACTTAGAACATTAGCCGACATCATCTTAAATCGGCAGAACTGTCAGAATAAAAAAGCCCAATTAGAAAATTTTGGAGATGACTTTGACAGTCTGATGATAGCATTAAAACATCTTAACTTTTTATGAGAAAGCCCTGATCGAAGAAATTAATTCGCTGACAAAACTGCTTTCGCTGTTATTTTCCGCTGCCAAAGATGCTTCGTATTCGTTAAGAAATATCTTAATTTTGCCCAAACCCGACGGACACAAACATTCTGAATCTTCCAATAGCGGCTTTGACCTATGAAGCTGCATATCTTCTTTGACCTTGATCCACGTAAATCCCGGCGGCGGCACACAAGTTCCCAGCGTTTTACAAGTTCCGAAAGATTGGATATTCAAAAGCGGCTTGTTATCGTTCTCGTCGGCGTATTTGACACTGTAAATGTTTAGCGGACAATGCCAACTGAAATTGATTATAATTTTATCGGTTCAATGGTAGGTGATTCACTGAGAATAATATGAAGAAATTATTGAGAAATATAGTCTTCAACTAGACAATTTTTGAGATTAGCTTGAAGTAAAACCTTTAAGAACTTTTCAGATACTACTAAGTGATTTAACTCGGAAAAGCCGACATCATCAATTCCCGCCTTACCTTTAATCTTTAACCAATAAAATTTAGGTAAATTGGCTTCAGGGTAAAATTCTTCAAAAGTTTCGGATGTTGAAATTATTACACTATCAAACTCACATCCCGTAAAAGAATCTTCTTTTAATAGATTTTTTAATCTTTCAGTAACTATGTAACAAGGAAAAGATTCCAACAAATCATCTCCTAACCAACCATCGAATTCATATTCTAAGACTGATACCAACGGCGGATGCACCGTCGTATCCATAACAGTTTTTTGTCCTAAGCCTCCGGCTACTTCCGGTTCCAGTTTAAAAAATTTCATAATTTTATCGTATTGGCGGATTAAATAAATGTCCGAATTGGTCATCAATTCTTGTCGCGTGATCTAATATCTGAGCTTGTGTCGGATTCGGATTATTTCTATAAAACTCGTTCCAACTTCGTCGAATCTGACTTAAATGGACATCGGAATTTATTGATTTGGGGATACCTCTCAAATTTTCCAATGAGTGCATCTGCGATTCGCTGACAACTCCCGGATACCTTCTCAAAACTTGTTGTTCTACTGCGTGATGAACAACAACATCTCCGCGAGTTCCCGGATTAGCTTCAAAAAAGGTTTCCTTGTAGTTTGTTGATGTTGATGAACCTAATGTTGCTCTTGGAGGTTCAGGACGCAGACGAATATTTCCGCCCATGGTGCCTAGTCTGTTCGGATCAACTTCGAGCCGATTAATAAATGACCGCACACCCGGACGAAGCGGAATGCCGCCGCCGATGATACCGCCTAAGATCGAACCGGCAACGCCGCCCCATTTTCCGCCGAGTTTTTGTCCGATTGATCCGCCGATCATCGAACCGAACTCTGCGCCGATCAAAGAGGCAACTGCCACGCGCAAGCCGTAAACCGGACCTAATAAACATAATCCGCCCGCCCAACCGATGACGCGGTGCAGATTTTCCAGCCACGGTTCGACTTCCGGCGTGATCTCGACTCCCGCACATTGTCCTGTCGCATCGGCAATAAATACATTCGGCGAACCTTGACTGATCTTGAATGAACACGCGCCCGTATCCGAAACACGCGCTGCCGGAAATTTTTCGATAAAAACACTTGTCGAACCCGTCGCTATAAGTTGCAGTGTGTGATCTTGACAAAGCGCAGTATCAATACACGAACGCGCCGCCAGAATGCCGTTGACAAAAACGGTCGTCGCAGATTTATTGATCGCGCCTTTCGGCACGGTCATCTCGCCTCCGATCAATCGCCCGACTCCGCCGCCGACCGCCGCGCCCGTCAAAACCGCGCCGACCGCAATTAACGCCGGAACTGCCGTTCCGCCCGAAGCGACCGCCAACACGACCGCACCGACGATCAACGCACCGAAAATCATTCCTTTGATTAATCCGCTGCGCTGCTGCGTATGTGATATTTGGTCTCCGAATCGGGCGGCTGCAAGCATAAAATAAAACTCGATCTAAACAAAGCAATCTAAAACCTTACAAATTACTCAAGGCGAAAATTAAATGATTCGACAAATTCATCCAATTTATTTTCATATCGAAGATGTAGTCTTTCCAAAACCGTAAATGTAAAAACCAATGATTTACTGTTTTTTACAAAAATTATCTGTTTTTGTCTGACTGTTCCGGCATCGCCGATCCAGGTTGAAATTACCTCTTTACCCGGAAAATTGTTTATTTCCACTTCTTTCTCTGAAACCAGACGAAATCGCGGCAGAGCCTTCGGCATCTCTTCCAATTGACCGGAAACATAATCCTTCAAAGTTTCGCCTTCCTTCAGTTTGTCGCGGCTGATGACGATGTTCCATTCAGGATTTTCCGATTCGTCCGGCGTAAAAATATTCATCGAACGATCCGTCCAATCATCCGGCAGTTCGAAAGTTCCTTCGTTGATGTGGTATAAACTCATAAATTTTTAGTCAGAATTAAGCAGAACATTTGCCCCTTTGACGCTGTTATCGCCCGTTGCGACCGATGCAATCGGACCTTTACTGATCAGGCGGATGTCAGTTCCGGCGATTTCGATAATGCCGTCTTTGTTCATAAAAATACTGCTTGCGCCGACTTTGAGCGTGATTTGCGTTGCCGCTTCGATATAAATTTGTCCGCTTTCTGATTTTACTGCGATGTCTTGTTTAACAGTATTTGATTGCCCGCCGGCAACGACTTGATTGCTTTGATTCCCTTCGGTTACGGTCGTGGACATATCTTCTTTGACTGTCTGATTGCGCTTGCCGTCAATTTGAATCGTGCGGTCAACAACAACATATTGCGTGTCGTTGTTTAAAACAGTCGTGTCCATATCCATTTGAGCGTGGATACGGATCAACTCACCGTCTTTACCGTCAATAATGACCATTTCGTTATAGCCGCCGCCGCCTTTAGTCGTGTTGGATTTAAACCCCATCGTATGCGCCGCCGCCGGAAGTTCGTAAGGCGGCATTTGCGCCGGATTATAAACCGCACCCGTTATTAAAGGTCGGTCGGGGTCGCCTTCCAAGAATTCGATGACAACTTCCTGCCCGATTCTCGGAATGCAGATCGTTCCCCAATTATTTCCTGCCCACGGTTGTGAAACGCGAATCCAGCAAGAACTGTCCACATTGTATTGACCTTGCCGATCCCAATGGAATTGAACTTTGACCCGCCCGTATTTATCCGTATG
This sequence comes from Pyrinomonadales bacterium, assembly GCA_038251885.1. Taxonomy (GTDB): domain Bacteria; phylum Acidobacteriota; class Blastocatellia; order Pyrinomonadales; family Pyrinomonadaceae; genus JAHCHG01. The sequence goes on from JBBSAX010000131.1 coordinate 3,309, forward strand.
AATTTCTTCACCCGGCGGTCCGACAACGATTGCCGTCTGCGAGCCGTAAATTTTCGGTTTCGGAGTTTTTCTCAAAGGGCGAAACGGCGTGCTGCCCTGTTTCAGAGGCAAACAAATAAATTCATTTCGATAGGCATTTTCCGATTCGACTCCAGATTCTAAAGCCGGACTTTGCTGTGCTTCGTGAATAACCTCCCGTATCATATATTCACTATTGTTTTCCTTAACCGGATGATTTATCAAAGAAAACTTATATCCGGCAGTCAATCCGCAAGCATCGGACGTTCCAGTAATTAATTTGTAATTGGAATCAATCGCCTGCATCTGTAATTCGGCTTGCCATTCCTTATCGGTAAAAACATTGTTGAGTTCAGCAGTTTGCGCTCCGCCGGCTTTGTCTATTCCGGTATAGCGTTTGGCATAACCGCCCGGATAATCGTAAATTTCCAATTGCGAATTGTTGCCGACGGCATAGAGCGTCGGCTCATCGGTTTGGAGTTTATTTCCGGGCAATTCAAAATTATGATCCCACAGCGTTACCTTTCCGCTTTGCAGTTGATAATCTACATCCCATTGATAAACGGAACTTTCCTGAAATTCCGCTTCGGTGAGTCTGGCTGTGAATGGAAACTGACTTTTTTTCGGACATTTGATATGAGATTGCGGTGTATTTGCCATAACCATTATGTGATCGTCGGCAGTATGTTTGAAGAAATAATAAATTCCCTCTTCTTCCATCAGACGCGAAGCGAAATCGAAATCCGTTTCATTGTATTGAACGCAGTAATCGCGTTGATGAAAAGTTCCCGGCAATTCGTATTTGACATTAAAGCCCTGAAAAACTTTTCGCAAAATCGCCGGAACGGTCATTCTCTGAAAAATTCTCGATTGTTTTTTTTGCGTCAAAAGCCAGACTTTCGGTGCAACTATGGCGTGATAATGCGTGAACCGAATGCGCCGGATGCCCTGCCGCCATTTTGTAACGATGCCGTGAAAAAATCTGGAACGCCCGTCGCGTGTAGTAATTTCGGTGGCGACAGGCTGCCCCAACATTTTTTTCGGATCAATGATGGTTTGTTGCTGACCTATCTTGTTTTCTTCGTGGACTAGATGCAATTGGTATGAAAAAAGTTCGGAAACCGTTTCGGTCGCTGAAAAATCTTCTAATACAACATAATCCTTCCCTAAAGGCGTAAAAACCTTTAATTGTTTGCCGTCCTGTGTCAATGCCATATCAAACTTCCCTTTGCTTGCTCGGTAATCGCCTTCTATTTCTTATAAAACCCTGTGCAGGGTGGAAGATATTTATTTCTATAAAGGGGGAAATAATTAATAGTTTGCTGATTAATATCAATAATTACCAACTAAAAGTATTTTACATAAATGCTTATTTTCAAACAAGATGATTGATGACAAAAAATTATCCTATCTTTATTTGTATAATAATTATTTTTGCGAATTTTCCTACTTAAAACTCAAGTTTAACTTTAAGAATCAGGGAAAATTTAAAGTAAATTTAAGATAGAAAAATTAAAACGGAAGATTAATCAAGCTGGAAATTTAAAGCTATGCCTCAAAAATGCAACGAAAAAATATTTAATTTATCTATCTGCTGGCACCCTTGATTTGAAAAGTTTTTGCAAATAAATATAATATGCAAACTATTGTTTTCTAAAATGATTTGGATAGATTTCCGCTTTTAAGAATTGATAAATTATCGAAAATTATTCAATTGTCTGAAAGGATAAGAAAAGAAGCTTGCCTCACTTGTAATTATTATGCAATTTTCCTAAGCAACTCCGTCTTAGAAAAAACGGATTCGGCGTTATTTTTATTTAACTGCCAGCGAATTGATATTTAAAAAGTCTTTATTTTACAAAAAGAAGAGCTGATTACAAGTAATTTCTGGAGAAAAACTTAAAGTGGTGAAAAGTGATACATTAAAACTGACTCGAATGGGTATTGGAGTAAAAATATCGGAAGTTTTGGCAATTTATTCATCTAGCGGAAAAACAGAAATTTAATAAAATCAGAAAAAGTTAAAAGCAATGTCAAATACAACGCAAAACGACAGGTTGATGCAAATCACGACTCCTTTGGCTTACGATTATTTGTTAATCAGCCGTATTTCGGCAACCGAAGGACTTTCGCGGCTTTTTTCCTTCGAGGTCGAACTTCTGCACGAAGAGGAAACTCCCGGTTTTCAGCCCACCGTCGTTGATGCGACACAATTACTCGGACAAGGCGTAACAGTTACGATAAATCAACGCGACGGCACGATTCGTCATCTCAACGGCATCGTCAATCAATTTTCACAAGGCAACCGTAACACACGCTTTTCGTTTTATTACGCGACCGTTGTGCCGCACGTTTGGATTCTGACGCAAAATCATCAAAGCCGGATTTTTCAACATAAAAACGTGCCTGACATTTTAAAGGAAGTGTTAAAGGACTTTGAAGTTTCCTATGAAATTGATCCGGGTAAATATAAACCGCGTAATTACTGCGTTCAATATAATGAATCGGATTTCGATTTTATCTCGCGCCTGATGGAAGAAGAGGGAATTTATTATTTCTTTGAACACGGCGAAACGACGCATAAATTAATTATCGCTGATTCGCCGCAATCGCATCCGAATTGTCCTTCAAAAAGCGAAATCCCGTATTTTATTCTTCAGGACAGACCGAAGGAAGATTTTATTACGACAATCCGCGCGTGGCAGACCGACCACAAACTGCAAACCGGCAAAGTTACATATTGGGATAATCATTTCCAACTTCCGGGCAATAAATTATCATCTTCTCAACCGAGTCTTTTTAACGCCGGCGACAATAAAAAACTGGAGATTTACGAATATCCGGGCGGTTACGCAAGAAAATTCGATGATATAGACCGTGGCGGCGGCGAACGCTCGGATGTGCAGAATGTTTTTGCCCACAAAGAAAAAATGATTGAAGTTGCAATGCAGTCTTTGGACGCGCAATATCGCGTAATTAGTGCAGTTTCCGATTGCAATTCGATTACTTCGGGTTATAAATTTAATTTTACAAAACATGTAGATGCCGGAGAATACGTTATAACTTCCGTAACGCACGAAGCCGAACAAAACCCTTCATATGTTTCCGACGATGAGATCGAACAGCCATATTCAAATAATTTTAGCTGTATTCCTTACGGAAAAAACAATCCGCCGTTTCGCCCCGTTAAGAAAACTCCGAAAGCCTTGATTCAAGGTTCGCAGACGGCTTATGTCGTCGGACCGGCGGGCGAGGAAATTTTCACGGACAAATACGGGCGCGTCAAAGTCCAATTTCATTGGGACAGAGAAGGTCAGGAAGATTCCGAAAGTTCGTGTTGGGTGCGCGTCGCGCAAATGTGGGCGGGAAATAAATGGGGAGGAATGGCGATTCCGCGAATCGGAATGGAAGTCATCGTCCATTTTCTCGAAGGCGATCCCGATCAACCTATTATTACGGGCTGTGTATATAACGCGCAAACGATGCCGCCTTACACTTTGCCCGACGAAAAGACAAAGATGACCATTAAATCCGACTCGTCGAAAGGCGGCGGCGGATTTAACGAAATGCGGTTTGAAGATAAAAAAGGCGAGGAAGATATTTTCTTTCACGCGCAAAAAGATATGGACATCCGCGTCCGCAACGACCGCCGCGAATTGATCGGCAACGACCGCCATTTAATTGTCAACCGCGACAAACGCGATCAAATCAAACGCGATGAACACCGCATTATCGAACGCGACCAGATCGAAAGAATAGATCGAGACTTTCATCGCCATGTCAAAGGTAAAATGGCGGCAAAAACCGACGGCTCACTGTCGCACGAAGTTGGTGGAAGCATCGGTGAGAAAGTCGGTGGAAGTCATACCGAAGATGTCGGTCAGACATTTTATGTAAAAGCCGGAATGAAAGTCGTTATTGAAGCCGGCACTCAAATTACTCTGAAAGTTGGCGGAAATTTTGTAGATATTGGTCCTGCGGGCGTAACGATAAAAGGCACGATGGTCTTGATAAATAGCGGAGGTGCGGCTGGCTCGGCATCAATGGGCGGTATGGTTTCGCCGCTTGATCCCGAAGAAGCGTTGATAGCTCTCAACGCCGATCCCGGCAGTAAATCGCCGACTTATAAAAATCAAAAACGGCAAATTCCGTCGTGGAAAAAACCGACGTTCACAAACCCCTCGCATAAACCGAGCAACCCGAATAATCCGAATAATCCGAATAGTCAAGATAAGAAACATTGGATTGAAGTTGAATTAAAGGATGAAGACGGCAATCCGGTTCCGGGTGAACGCTATCGAATCACGTTGCCCGACGGATCAACTCTTGCCGAAGGAACACTTGATGAAAAGGGTTATGCAAAAGTGAGTAATATTGATGCGGGAAATTGCAAAATAACTTTCCCCGAACTCGACGGAGATGTTTGGAGCAAAGGTTAAGACTATTATGAATTATACAGTTCAACAAGGCGATTGCCTTTCCAGCTTAGGCTATAAATTTAAGATTCCGTGGAAAAAAATCTGGGATCACGCTAATAACGCGGCGTTAAAACAAAAGCGCAAAAGTCCAGATGTTCTCTTTCCGGGAGATGTGGTTTTTATTCCCGAAAAGACTCTGAAAGAAGAAAACGGCGCGACCGACCAAAAACATAAATTTAAAAAGAAACTGGAAAAAGTCTGGTTGCGGCTTCGGTTACTGGAAGAAGATAAACCGCGTAAAAATCTGAAATATACTTTGATAATCGGTAAACAAGAAATTAAAGGAACGACTGACGGCGACGGTAAATTGGAACAAAAAATCTCACCCGGCGAAAAGGAAGCGTGGGTGAAAACAAAAGAAGATGTTTATCATCTGCAATTAGGTTTTCTCGATCCTGAAAAAGAAGATTCAGGTGTTCAACAAAGATTGCAAAATCTCGGTTTTCTCGGAACTGACAAGAGTGCAGCGAAAACTTCGTCTTCCGTCAAAGAGTTTAAAAAGAAAAACGGTTTAGGTGAAACTGAAGAAGTTAATGATGCGACGCGCAACAAACTTCTTGAAAAACACGGGAGTTAAATTATAAAAAAATGGCAAACGGTGGAACATCAGTCAGTCGAGCGACAGGCTCTGGACTTAATACGGTAAACCGGCGGCGCGTTCAGATATTTTTTCAACGCTTCCCTGGAACAAATGCGGCAAGCGGAATCAAAGGTTTGCATTTTACGATTACGATCAACGGCGGACCACCAATTACCGGCACGACTCCATCTGATGGTAAAGTCGAAATGTTGTTGGCAGCCGGCGATACGGCGCAGCTAAATATCCTCGGTTCAACATACGATGTAGGTTTGCTGGTCGGCGGATTGCATCCCGTTGCCGAATTACGCGGAGTGCAACAGCGTCTGAATATGCTCGGTTATAACGCTGGATTACCGTTGCAAGCTAACAATATAGCTCCATCTACTCCTGCACCGCTGCCTGTGCCGCCTGCTGTTTCTATTGATCCGGCAATCGAGGCGCAATCTACGCTTGAAACCGAATTGGCGATTACCAACTTCCAATCAGACAATGATCCTTTATTTATAGATGCTATTGCCGAAGTAAATACGCAAACAAGATTGCAAAATAATGTTAGAAACAGCGGTGGTGAATAAGGAGGAGCAAAGAATCAATGGCAATTACAAAAACAGTTCATAAATGGGAAAGAGTCGTGCCGGTGCGTTTTGCCCGCGCACCTCATGATACTGATCCGACGATTAGTTCGGGAACATACGATCCAAATGCACCGGAGCCTGATGATCGCGGTTTTCTGCCGCACTCTACCGGAGGCGCAATTCTGCCAATCGGACTCGATGAAGCGATTCGGCGCAGTCGGCGACCCGAATCTCGTGTCCGACTGATTAGAATGGATATGGAAATTACCGGGCAATTATTTGTTACTTCGACAAACAAAGGTGTTGTCAGAATAACGCTTCCGGCGGCAAATGCCGCTCTGCCCGCAACCAAAGAAATGATGATAAAAATGCGAGCAATTTCATCCGGTTCGGCGCATCTCGAAGTTCGTTTTGGTTCAATTAGCGGTCCTGTTATTCATCGAATGAAAGTAACCGTTAATCCTTTGATAGACGTTCGCGTCGTCGCCCACCTTCCCACTATAGCCGGTCAGGCTGCTCCGGTTGATTCGACAACTGGTTTAGTAGTTACTGATCCGGCAACTGGTTTACCTTTTCCAGCACAATCAACCCGTACAGATCAATCTATTCGGGATCTTATTGCAGGTGCAAATCAGATTTATTTTCCATATGGAATCAGGCTTAGAATTGACTCCATTGACCGCCGCGCACCGATTAGGCTAACAAATCAAGGAATGCTGGATGATTTTACCGAGTTTAATCAAATGACCGCTTTAAATCGAGTTAATAGGAGAATAAATGCTTACTTCGTTCCTCAAATTGCTAATCCGGCAGGCGTTGGTAGATTATTCACCGATATTAATCAAGTTGCAGGCGTGGCAAACAGTGCGCCAAGAAACCGAAGGACATACGGATTATTTATAGCTGATTGGGCAAATAGCTTTCAAACTATTGCTCACGAAATTGGTCACTTATTTAATGTAATCAATGACCCCACACGATCATTTGATGCCCACGCAAATACTACCCCTGACCCGGCACTCGCGGGAACGGGCAGAGTCATACGTTTCGACACAATTACACGTCGCCGGTTGATGTGGGCATTTACCAGCATAAGGCTTGGAAATGGACGATTTGCCGCAAGCGGAGCTTCGCATAATTTAACATTCCGTGATGATGTCGGTTACGGAAATGATACGGTCGGAGGAATGTTGACGATTAAACAGCTTAACAATGACAGATCGGATTTGGAAATGTCGGAAGTGAGAGGAGTAGCCCGGAGACTTCCATAAATTGGAGCATTTATGAACGGAACAAACAATTTGGATATTGCCTTGCAGCAAAACAGTTCGGAAGCGGTTAGTGAAGCTAAACGGCTTGGTGGAAATGCTCTGCCTGTTATCAAAAAATACGCTCAGGATGAAGATTATCAAAAACGGCAATTGGCAGTAGAATGTGCCGGTGTCATCAAAGACGACAATGCCGCTTCGATTCTCGCCGCCGGACTTGATGATGATAATATAAACGTGCGTTTGGAAGCAGCTAATGCAATAGATGATAATCCGATTCCGGGTGTAACAGACGCGGTTCTAGAAAAACTTGAAAATAGTCAGGAAGATGATCTAAAGGAAATACTTGCTTTAGCAGCAGGAAAACTTCCCGGAGAAAAAACCGTTGAGGTTCTGAAAAAAGTTCAAAAAACCGAAGAAGGACGAGTTTCGGAAAATGCACAGATGGCTTTAGCCAAACTTGGTGATGCCGAATCTAAAGAGGCAATTGTTAAAGAATTAAGCGATCCGCTTCCCCGAACTCGTTATGAGGCTCTTGAAAAATTAATTTATATTGATGATGCAGCACTTGCTGTATATGCAAAAAAACTTCTCGGCGATAAAAGCGAGGCTTTAACCATCGGAACTATCAGAAACCCCAAATTTCGGCGCGTTTGTGATCAGGCTGTTGATACTATTGTTTTTTTATTAAATTTATCTGTTACATTTGAGGTGAGTGTAGAAAAAATATATGATGACCGCGAAATTAAAGAAGTTGATTCAAAGTCAAGAAGAAATTAGGTTTTGCTAAAATTGTTGTATTATTTGGGTGTAAATAAAATGAAAACAACGCATCAAAATAAAAAAAGTGTCAGAATCGGTTTATATTGGTTGCTTTTACTTATAATTGTATTGTTTTGCACTTGTGCAAAACAAACAAATATTCTTGCCACGGATAAATCCGTAAATTCTGCCGCTAATCCGAATGAAACTGCAACGCCTGCCTCTAATCAGACAAAAATCGCAGAGCAAACGAACGAACAAATAGAATCTCAAAATGCTAATCAGGTAAATCCGCTGAAAAAACTTTTGGCGGAAGCAAGTTCGGAATCAGTAAATGAAGCCAAACGTCAAGGAAAATCAGCTTTGCCGATTATTCGACCTTTTTTAAAAGATGATAATTATCAAGTTCGTGAATTAGCAGTCGCCAGCGCGGGAGCCATCGGCGACGATTCAGCGGCTGATATATTATCATCCGGGTTAAAGGATTCAAATATAAATGTGAGACTTGCAGCGGCAGACGAACTCACTAAACGATCATATCCGGCGGCAACCGGCACAGTTTTAGAAGTTATAAAAACGAGTCCTGACGAAACATTACGCGAACTTCTAGTCGAAGCGGCGGGTTTTCTTCCGGGCGATAAAACAATCGCCACGCTTAGACCGCTTGCCAAAGGTAAAAGTGTTTTAGCAGATCAGGCAAAATATGCACTAGCTAAATTAGGAGATTCTTCGGGAATTAATGCAGTAACAAACAAATTATCCGCCGCCGATTCCTATGTAAGATACGAAGCACTGCAAAAACTTTGCTATGTTGATGATTTACGATTTGTGTCGAAAGCAGAAAAATTGCTTTCGGATAAAACTGATGCAATCACCGTCGGTTCGCCTCGCAATCCGCAAATGCGGAGAGTTACTGACGCGGCTGTGGATGCTTTAGTGTGCTTATTAAATCTTAATACATCCTTCAAGGCTTCTGATGGAATTTATACCGACGAAAATATAAATCAGGTAAGAAATTTAGCAAATAAAAAGGAGAAATAAAAATTATGCCGACCGGACCAGCCGCCAGAATTACAGATAATGTTGTTCACCCATTGCCGCCCGTTTTAACACCGGGACCGGGCGCACCGACAGTCCTTATTGGAATGTTACCGGCGTGGCGGGGAATTGGCGGCGCGGGAGCAGCAGCAATCCAAGCCGCAAAACAAATTTCCGATACTGCGATACAGGTAGCGGAAGCCGCAACCTTAGCCGCTGCCGGAACGCCCGGTGCGCCTGTTGCAAAAGCGGCGGAAGAAACAGTTAAAGCCGCTGCTGCTGTCGCTATGGGTAGTATGATTTCAGGATTAGCGGCAGTGCCGTCGCCGTCGGGAGGTATGCCGGACATCCATGCTTGTTTGACTCCTTTGCCGATTCCGCCGCACGGTCCCGGTGTTGTTGTTGACGGCTCAAAAACCGTTATGATTAATGGTCTTCCGGCTTGTAGAATAGGAGATACAATCGTCGAAGCCGTCGGACCGCCGAATAAAATCGCCAAAGGCGAATTTACCGTAATAATCGGTGGATAAAATTTTTGCTTTTTTATAAAAGTTTTGGCAAAAAAAATCTGCATTTTTGAAAATATCAAAAATGCAGATTTTTTGAATTTGAAACTGAAAATTATTTTTCAGGCTTGGATTTCGGCTTCTTCCGGTGTTTTCTTACCGAATTTGTGTTTTAGAAATTCGATGATCGGCGGCAGAATAGATAGAAAGACAACGACGATGACGACTTTTTCGATGTGATCTTCGAGTTTGATACCGAGTGCTTTTTCGACCAGTCCGCCGAGGAAATATCCGGCTAAAACCATACTCATAATCCATAACAAACCGCCTAAAACGCTGTAAATTAAAAATTTGATATAAGGCATTTCAGTTGCGCCGATGACAATTGGTGCAAATGTGCGAACAATCGGCACAAAACGCGCCAGAATTACGGTTTTTGGTCCGTATTTGTCAAAAAATGATTTTGCTTTTTCGACGCGGCTCGGCTTAAAAATCAAAGATTTTTCGCGGTTGAAAACTGTTTTTCCCATAAATCTTCCCGTCCAATATCCGGTGCTGTCGCCGATTACCGAACCGAGAAAAAAGGCAATTAAAACCAATGAAATGTTGAGTTTTCCCGCCGCCGCAAATAGTCCCGAAACAACGAGTAGAGAATCTCCGGGCAGAAAAAACCCGACTGCCAAACCCGTTTCGGCAAAGATGATAAAAAACAGCGCAAAATAAACGTAAATGCCGAATGTGTCCAATAAATTGTCAATCAAAATCTTCGGATTAAGAAAATCTTTGACCGCGTATAAAAAATCTATAATTGATTGCATAAATTAAAACGGCTTGTTGCTTTATAAATACCAAGCCGGAATATCGTATCAAATTCGGTTTATAAAGAAAATATCTTCATTGGAAAAACTACTGCTGTTCCCAACCGTGTTCGCCGATCAAGGGAACAAAGGCGCACGCGCCGAAATCTTCGCTTTGAAAACCTTTTTCCGTTCGTGTTACGCGAATAAGTTTTTGTGTTTTTGGATCTTGCCCGACCGGAATCACGAGCCGTCCACCTATTTTTAATTGTTTTATTAACGGTTCAGGAATTACCGGACTTCCGGCGGCAACCAAAATTCCGTCAAAAGGTGCATAAACTTCCCAACCGCGCGTTCCGTCATCACATTTCAGCGTTACATTTTTGATACCTAGAGCATTTAATCGCTCCGCCGCATTTTTTGCCAGAGTCGGAACCCGTTCGATGGCAAAAACAGTTCGCACAAGGTTCGCCAAAATCGCCGTTTGATAGCCCGAACCCGCGCCGATTTCCAAGATCAAACTTTGCGGGGTTAATTCCAAAAGTTCGGTCATTCGCGCTACGATGAACGGTTGGGAAATCGTCTGATTTCCCGAAATCGGTAACGCATTATCTTTATAGGCTTGAAATTTCAAGGCTTCGGGAACAAAAAAATGACGCGGCAGATTTTGCATTACTTCTAAAACGCGCTCGTCTTTTATGTTGTAATGCTGGCGCAGCCGCTCAATCATTCGATCACGCAGA
>JBBSAX010000132.1:0-14047 GCA_038251885.1 Pyrinomonadales bacterium
AGATGTGAAAAATCTGCAAATCGGACAGCGCGTTTTGGCGACGACTTCGAGCGGCGGTTATGCGGAATTTGCGACGGCGAACGCAAAAACCGTGATTCCGATTCCTGACGAACTCGGTTTTGGCGAATCAACCGCGCTGCTTGTGCAGGGTTTGACTGCGCTCGGACTTTTGAATGAAACGAAATCAGGGCAGACAATTTTGATTCACGCGGCGGCGGGCGGTGTCGGGACTTTGCTTGTGCAACTTGCGAAACAGAAAGGCTTAAAAGTGATCGGCACGGCTTCGAGCGAGCAGAAATTACAGCTTGTCGTGGATTTGGGCGCAGATTTTGCGATCAATTATTCGGAAGATGATTGGACGGACGAAGTTTTGAAAGCGACGGACGGCAAAGGCGTTGATTGGCTGATCGAAATGGTCGGCGGCGACATCGTGGCGAAAAACTTGAAAGTGCTGGCGACGCACGGCACGATGTGGGTTTACGGCTCGGCGAGCGGCGAAGATTTCAAAGTTTCGGTGCTGAGTTTGATGAACAAAAATCACGCAATTCGCGGTTATTGGCTGATGAACGAATCAGTCCCGAATCGAATCGCGTTCACCAAAGAATTGCTCGGACATCTCGGCGCGGGACGTTTGAAAATTCAGATTACTGAATTTTCTTTGGAACAAGCGAGAGAAGCGCACGAAGCGATTGAGAACCGGAAAACGACAGGCAAAGTCGTTTTGACGGTGGGAAATTAGCCACGAAATGACACGAAAAAAACACGAAAAAAGGGAAGAAATTTAACCACAGATGAACACAGATAAACACAGATTTTTAAGGCGAAATACAAATTCAAGTCAATTGATTTTATCTTGGATTTATCTGTGTCCATCTGTGTTCATCTGTGGATAATTATTCTTAAAAATTTCGTGAATTTTCGTGTTTGTTCGTGGCTAAAAAAATCTTATGAATGCAAAAGACAAAATAATTCTCGTAACCGGCGGCGCGAACGGCATTGGGAAGGCTTTGTGCGAGCGGTTTCACTCGGAAGGTGCGGAGAAGATTTTTGTTGCCGATTTGGAGTTTGAAAACGCGGAAAAGGTGGCGGAATCGGTCAATGGGAAAGCGTTCAAATTGAATGTGGCGGACGAAGCGAATTGTAAATCGGTTGTAGCGGAAATTTTAGATGAATGCGGGAGAGTTGATTTTGTTGCGTCGAATGCGGGAATCGGCGGTGCGGAAGGTTCTCTGGAAGTTTCGGACAAGATTTGGGATTTGGTTTATAAGGTGAATGTCTTGTCGCACGTTTATTTGGCGCGGGCGGTTTTTCCACAGATGATCGAAAACGGCGGCGGCGGGTTTATGATAACGGCTTCGGCGGCGGGACTTTTGACGCATCCTTTGTCTGCGCCGTATTCGGTAACGAAACACGCGGCGGTGGCGATGGCGGAGAGTTTTGCAATTGAATTCGGCGATAAAATTTACGTTTCGTGTCTGTGTCCGCAAGGTGTCAGAACTCGTTTGATCGAAAACCCGGAATACGGAAATAATCAATTTTTGATTCCCGATTCGATCACGGTTGAAGAATGTGTGGATGTTGTGGTGAAGACACTTGAAAAGGAAGAATTTTTGATTTTGCCGCATAAAGAAGTCGGCAAATATATTGTTAAAAAGGCGGAAAATCACGACCGTTGGCTTAACACAATGCAGAAAGTCCGCGCGGCGGTTTTGGGTGAAAAACAAATTGTAGGAAAATAAAAGATATGAAAATAGGAATTATTGGAGCGGGAAATATCGGTGGAAATGCGGCGAAACTCTTTGCAAAAGCGGGACACGAAATTACAATTGCGAATTCGCGCGGACCGGAAACATTGACGGATTTGATAAACGAAATCGGTGAAAATGCAAAAGCCGTAACTGTTAAAGAAGCGGCGGATTTTGGCGAAATAGTGTTTGTTTCGATTCCCTTCGGCGGAATCAGCGAAATTCCATCAGAAAGTCTTGAAGGAAAAATCGTGATAGATTCAAACAATTATTACCCCGACCGCGACGGACAAATTGCGGAATTGGATTCGGGCGAAAAGACTTCGAGCGAAAATTTACAAGAACATTTGAAAGGTGCGACGATTGTTAAAGCCTTTAATACAATATGGTTTGAACATCTGAAAACACAGGGAAATAAAGAATTATCGCTCGAAGAAAGGCGCGTGATTTTTGTTGCCGGAGATGATGACGGAGCGAAAAAAACTGTTTCAAATTTGATCGAAGAAATCGGTTTTGCTCCATACGATACGGGAAGTTTAAGGTTCGGTGGAAAAACGCAGGAGCCTAACACAGCGATTTATAACCGCAATCTGACGCAGCGTGAAGCAGCGGCAATATTGGGATCGGAAGGTTATTGATCTTCAAATGACTAAGATTGACGAATATCGAGATTTTCATCCGCTTTCACGACAGGAATGGCGCGAATGGCTGGCGGAAAATTACGACAAATTTAGAGGCATCTGGTTTGTTTATTACAAAAAATCGGCAAATCAACCGCGTGTCAGTTATGACGAAGCAGTCGGAGAAGCCTTATGTTTTGGTTGGATTGACAGTTTGCCGCGTAAAATTGATGAAGCCCGTTCAAAATTACTTTTTACGCCCCGCAAGCCTAAAAGCGTTTGGTCGGCGGTAAATAAAGCACGAATCGAAAAATTAATTGAAAACGGGGCAATGACCGAAATTGGTTTGAAAAAAATCAAAGCCGCGAAAAAAGATGGTTCGTGGAATGCTTTGGATAAAAGCGATAATTTATTAATCGAAAAGGATTTAGCCCAAGCCTTTGAGAAAAACGAAACGGCAAAGAAGAATTTTGAAGTTTTTACCGATGCGGTGAAACGAATAATTTTAAGTTGGATCTATTCTGCAAAAACTTTCAAAACGAGAAAGAAAAGGATTGATAAAACAATTCGAATGGCGGCAGTTAATCTGCGGGCAAATTTAGACAAGGAAAATTAGAACGAAAAAGGGAAGTATAAAAATTATGAGCAAATTATTTGAGAATTTAAAGATTGGAAACTTGGAACTGGAAAATCGCATTATTTATGCGCCATTGACGCGCAGCCGTGCTGATGACGAAGGCGTTCAGCCCGATTTTGCGGCGGATTATTACGGGCAGAGAGCTTCTGCCGGTTTAATTTTAACGGAAGCGACGAATGTCTCGCCGTTAGCGAAAGGTTATGTCAGAACACCGGGAATTTATACGGACGCACAAATCGAAAGCTGGCGAAAAGTGACGGACGCGGTTCACGCTAAAGGCGGCAAGATATTTATGCAGCTTTTCCACACGGGCAGAATCGCTCTGCCGGATTTTCTGCCTGACAATCAAAAGCCGGTTGCGCCTTCGGCTATTAAAGCCAAAGGGCAAAATTACACTGACGACGGAATGAAGGACTTTGTTGAACCGCGCGAACTTTCGACCGAAGAAGTAAAAGCGACGATCAAGGATTTTGCGAAAGCGGCGAAAAATGCAATTGATGTGGGCTTTGACGGCGTCGAGCTGCACGGGGCAAATGGTTATCTCGTGCATCAATTTTTGGGAACGAACACAAATAAGAGAACTGATGAATACGGCGGTTCGGACGAAAACCGGGCTAGGTTCTTGCTTGAAGCGATTGACGCGATTACGGCGGAGATCGGTTCCGAAAATCTCGGCATCAAACTTTCGCCGACCGTTTCGTTTAATGATATGGAAGACGCGAATGCAGAAGAATTCTACCCGTATATCATCGAAAAATTAAATGAACGAAATCTCGCCTATCTGCACGTCGGTTTTCAAGTCGCGTCGGAAAACGAACTCGGCTGGCATAAACTTCTCCGACCGCTATTCAAAGGAGCGTATTTTGCCAACGGGGGTTTTGAAAAGAAATCGGGCGAAAAGTTGCTCGAATCCGGCAACTCGGACGCGATTGTTTACGGCAAGTTGTTTCTGGCAAATCCCGATCTACCGAAGCGTTTTAACTTGAACGCCGAATTAAATGATTGGGATGCGAACACTTTTTATACACCGGGCAAAAAAGGTTACACAGATTACCCGACCTTGGAAGAAGCGAAAGCTGCCTGAAAATTATTGTAAGGGCGATGGCTTGTCCACGCCCGATAAGCATTTGGATTTATAACAGCGGGCGAGAACAAGGGATCGCCCTTACAAAAAAAATATGTCATTACAAGAAAAATTACAAAATATATCGAAAGAAAGCGGCGGAAAATTGCCCGACGATGTGCGGCACAAAATGGCGAAAGCGACGCAGGAATTAAAAGATTCCGGTCAAGCCGAACGCACGTTGGGCGTTGGTGATAAAATACCCTCGTTTACGCTTCCGAACACTAACGGCGAGATGATTAGTTCCAATGATTTGCTGAAAAACGGCAATCTTGTCATAACTTTTTATCGCGGAGTTTGGTGACCGTATTGCAACGCGGAGCTGGAAGCTCTGCACGAAAGTTTTGCGGAAATAAAGTCACAAGGCGCGAATTTAGTGGCGATTTCGCCGGAGCTTGTTAAGTATTCCAAGCAAATGAAAAACAAACACGAACTCGAATTCGACATTTTGAGCGATGAAGGTAACAAAGTCGCCGATGAATTCGGTTTGAAGTTCACTTTTCCTGATTACTTGCAGGAAATTTACAAAGGTTTCGGTTCTGATTTGGAACGCTTTAACGGCGATGATTCATGGACACTGCCGATTCCGGCGCGTTATGTAATAAATCAAGACGGAATCGTGACGGCGGCTGATGTTCATCCCGATTACACGAAACGTCCCGAGCCTTCGAAAACAATTGACGATTTGAAAAAATTGAAATAAACAAAATGAAAATATTTTTGACGGGCGCGACAGGTTATGTCGGTTCGGTCGTCGCTGAAAAATTAAAAGGGAAAGGTTACAAAGTTTCAGGATTGGCAAGAAATGACGAATCTGAAGCAAAGTTGAGTGCAAAAAACATCGAAGTAGTACGCGGTGAACTGCACGATTTCGATGTTTTGAAAAGTGCGGCGCGTGAAGCCGACGCGGTTATTCACACGGCATTTAGTCATAATTTTGATGATTACAATGATGCGGTGAAATTGGATAGAAAGGTAATCGAAGCATTTGCCGATTCCTTGAAACAATCCAATAAACCTTTGATCGTTACGTCGAGTTCGGCGGTTTTGGGCGACACGCGCTCGAACGAAGCGGACGAAGATTATCCTTTTTCGCAAAATTCATCGCGCCTTTTGCGAGGTGAAGCTGAACTCGATGTTTTGCAATTGCCGCAGATCGGAATTCGCGCCGTTGTTTTGCGCCTTCCGCTTTTTGTTTACGGATGTTCGGGAAGTTCATTTGTTCCATTTATTATAAATCAGGCGAAAAAAGAAAATTCCGCAAATTATGTCGAATCCGGCGAACAGCAAGTTTCGGCAGTTCATGTTGAAGACGCGGCGGATCTGTATCTTTCGGTTTTGGAAACAAGCACGGCGAAAGGTCTCTATAATGTTGCAGCAGAAAGTGTTTCAATGAAGGAAATGAGCGAAGCTGTCGCAAGGCTTTTAGATGTTAAAACGAAAAGCCTTGAGGCGGAAAAAGCGCGTGAACAATTCGGCAAAATGTTTGAATTTCTCTCGCTAAACAATCAACTTTCAGCAGAAAAAGCACGGCGCGATCTGCGTTGGTCGCCGAATTCTTACAATTCGATTTTAGATGATATTGAAAACGGTTCTTATAGAAAATACAAGGAGTAAAAAATAATGAGTGAAAAACAAGTTTGGTTTATTACAGGTTGTTCGACCGGATTCGGGCGCGAATTGGCAAAATATTTACTTGAAAATGATTATAAAGTCGCGGTAACGGCGCGAGATACTGAAAAAATTCAGGATTTAGTTGAAATTAACAAAGACAATGCAATGGCGTTGGCGTTAGATGTAACTGATAAAGCACAAGTCAAAGAAGCTGTCGCAAAAGCCGAGGAGTATTTCGGCAAAATTGATGTTTTGGTCAACAATGCCGGATTCGGTTATTTCGGCGCGATTGAAGAATCGGAAGAATCGGAAATTCGCGCGATGTTTGAAGCGAATTTCTGGGGCTTGGCAGAAATGACCCGCGCCGTTTTACCAAAAATGCGTGAAGAAAAAAGTGGAACAATTGTCAATATTTCATCAATTGGCGGACTTGTCGGATTTCCCGGAGTCGGTTATTACAACGCGACTAAATTTGCAGTCAACGGTTTTTCAGAAGCGTTACAAAAGGAAGTCGAACCGCTTGGAATAAATGTAATTATTGTCGAGCCATCAGGTTTTCGCACCGATTGGGCGGGACGTTCGGCTAACGAAGCGGAAAATACGATCAAGGATTACGCCGAAACTGCCGGAGCCAATCAAGCAGCGATTCGCGGCTACAGCGGAAATCAGCCGGGTGATCCGGTTCGTGCGGCAAAAGCCATCGTCAAAGCGGTCGAAGCGGATAGTCCGCCGAAAAATTTATTGTTAGGAAAAGCTGCGTTTAAGAATGCTAATTTGAAATTAGATGCTTTAAAGGAAGAGTTCAAAACGTGGGCGGAAACTTCAGAAGGCGCGGATTTTCCTGAAACAGTTACGGCGCAGACTAAATAATTTTAGCCACGGAATAGATACGAAAAAAAGAAATACTTAACCACAGATGTAAACCGATAGACCCGGATTTTTAAGAGAAAAAACAGATGATATGAAAATTATTTTATCTTTTTCATATCTGTGTTTGCCCGAGTCTATCTGTAGTTAAAAAAAATGCAAAAGTATTTACAGCCAACCGAGTTTTTGAATTTTGACGATGAATCCGTGCGGGAATTTGCAGCGCGAAGTTCTGACGGCGTAAAAACTGATAAGGAAAAAGCGGTCAAACTTTACTACGCCGTGCGTGATGGGTTTCAGTATAATCCGAATATTTTGGATTTGCGGCGGACAGGTTTGAAAGCAAGTGATTTATTGAAAAGAAATCGCGGTTATTGCGTCGAAAAAGCAGTTTTGCTTGCGGCTTCCGTTAGGGCAGTCGGTGTGCCGAGTCGTTTGAGTTTTTATATCGTCAAAAATCACGTTGCGACCGATAAACTCGAAAAACTTCTGAAAAAAGATTATCTTGTTTTTCACGGCGCGGCGGAAATCTTTTTGGACGGGAAATGGCTGAAAACGACTCCGGCATTTAATAAGAAACTTTGCGATTTTCTAAATGTCGAACCGCTCGAATTCGACGGCACGAAAGATTCTATCTTTCAGGAATTTGATAAATCCGGCAATGTTTTTATGGAATATTTGCATGAATACGGCGCATTTGATGATTTACCATATCAATTATATTTGAGCGAATTGCAGAAGCATTACCCGAATATTTTTGAAGATAAACAATATTTGAAGGGAGATTTGATTTACGATTTTACAAATTAAAATTATATGAGTGAAAAAATAAAAAGTTACGCGGCGATGGAAGCCGCCGGGAAATTGGAACCGTTTGAATTTGAAGCGGGTGAACTCGGCAGCGAGGAAATCGAGATAGATGTCGAATTTTGCGGCATCTGTCATTCAGATATTTCAATGCTGAATAATGAATGGCGTATGACGGCGTTTCCTTTTGTTGGCGGACACGAGGTTGTCGGGAAAGTGTCGAAAATGGGCGATAATGTCAAAGGTTTGAGCCTTGGTGATACGGTCGGTTTGGGTTGGAATGCAGAAACTTGCGGGCATTGCGACAACTGTATTTCCGGTTTTCAAATAAATTGTCCTGAACTCGTCGGAACGATTGTCGGGCATCACGGCGGATTTGCTGAAAAGGTTCGTTGCAATTGGGATTGGGCGGTGAAATTACCGGACGAAATGGACGCTTCAAAAGCCGGACCGCTGTTTTGCGGCGGAATTACTGTTTTTAATCCGTTCGTTCAAGACGATATAAAGCCGACCGATAAAGTCGGCGTGATCGGCATCGGCGGACTCGGACATCTTGCTTTGCAATTCGCCGATAAATGGGGTTGTGAAGTTACTGCGTTCACTTCCGATCTATCGAAAACGGATGAATTAAAAGAAATGGGCGCGGATTTTGTCGTCAATTCGCGCGACGATGCGGAACTCGAAAAGTTGAAAGGGAAATTCGATATGATTCTTTCGACCGTCAATGTTTCGCTTAATTGGAAAGGTTATATGGACGCGCTTGCGCCGAAAGGCAAATTGCACGTCGTGGGCGCAGTTTTAGAGCCAATTCCCGTCGGCGCATTTGATCTGATTTCCAAACAAAAAATCGTAACCGGAACAGCAACCGGAAGCCCGTCTGTTGTCAGGAAAATGGTCGAATTTTGTGCGCGTCACGGTATTGAAACAGTTACGGAAAATTTCAAAATGTCGCAAATAAATGAAGCCTTCGAACATCTCGAAAGCGGAAAAGCGCGTTATAGAATTGTTTTAGAAAATGATTTTTAAGGAGAAAAATTAAAATATGAGTGATGAGAAAATAGTTTTAGTGGCTCGCTTAAAAGTCAAAGTTGACGCAGTTGAAGAAGCAAAAAAGGCGGCTTTAGAAATTGTTGCTGCTTCTCGTGCCGAAGAGGGAAATGTAAATTACGACATTCATCAGGCAATTGATGATGAAACGGTTTTTGTCTGGCACGAAACGTGGAAGAATAAAGCTGCAATTGACGAACATTTTGAAACTGATTTTTTTAAGGAATTTTTTGCAAAAGTGGAAAAGTTTGCCGCCGAACCGCCGCAAATAATTTTGACTAAAATGATTAGCCAAAAGTAAAAAGTTTAATCCAAATTTGCCCGAATAATTATTTATGAAAAAGCCTTTTGCAAAAAAATCTTTCGGGCAAAATTTTCTTGTTGACCAAAATTACATTGGAAAAATCATAAATGCGCTCAATCTTCAAAAGGACGACACAATAATCGAAATCGGCGCAGGGCGCGGAGCTTTGACTGAGAAATTAGTCGAATCAGGCGCGAATGTTATCGCCATTGAACTCGATAGAGATTTAATTCCTATCTTAAGAGAACAATTCGGTAAACACGATAATTTTCAGATAATTGAGCGCGATGCTTTGCGGATTGATTTTAATAATTTAGTTTCAAATGATAACAAATCCGTCAAACTGGTTGCCAATCTTCCATATTATATTTCTACCGCGATTCTACAAAAACTTATCGAACAGCGCAAAACATTTTCTGAAATGGTTTTGATGTTTCAGCGTGAAGTCGTTGACAGAATTACAGCCGACATCGGAAGTAAGGAACGCGGATTTTTAACAGTTTTAGTCGAAGCATATTTGCAGACAGAAAAACTTTTTGATGTCCCGCCTAATGCTTTTCGTCCTGTGCCGAAAGTCTGGAGTTCGGTTGTGCGTCTGATAACAAAGCCGGAAAGTGAAATTCAAATTAAAGATGAAAAATTGTTTAGAGAACTCGTCAGTTTAGGATTTATGCAGAAAAGAAAAACGATTCAAAATAATTTGAAAAATGCGAATGTTGAACTTAATGAAGGAATTAATAGAAAAGGCGGTTTAACCGAAGTATTAAAAAAATCTGGAATCGAATCAAATAGACGCGCCGAATCTTTAACAATATCCGAGTGGAAAAAAATGGCAAATCTGATCGCTTAAAAAGGCTGAAATTAAAGGCTTTATTAAAAATCAGAAAAAGAATTTTTAGCCACAGATTTACACATATAAACTCAGATATTAAGAAGATAAAAATATTTATCTTTTCATTATCTTGCGTTCATCAGTATCCATCTGTGGCTAAATTTCTTTTTCATCTCTACAAAGTTTTTTAAATTCCTCCAAATATTAAGGAATATATGCGCTTGCAATCGGAAAATCTTCTCCAATCCCGAAACCTATAATCTGAGAACCGTTTCTTGAATTGTTCAAATACCAGGTTGTGTTTGATTGTCTGAAAATTCCTAAATCGGTTTTGCCGTCGCCGTCATAGTCGCCCGGTGCAGGAATATCGCTCGAAATTCCGAAAGGAACAGAATAAAAAGAAGAATCTTCGCTCCTTAAAATAAACCATTCGCCGGAAGACGGACGGAAAAAAGCAATATCGGTTTTGCCATCGCCTGTATAATCCCCGATGACAGGTTTATCTGTTGCCAGACCGAATTGGGCGACAAAAGTTCCTTGACTCGAACGATTTACCCACCATTCAGCACCGTTTGCACCGTTCGGGCGGAAAATCGCCAAATCTGCCCGACCATCACCGTCGTAATCGCCGACTTTAGGAATGTCTCCAGCAATACCAAATGAACGAATTAAAAATCCTTGCGCTGAAGCGTTTGTGTACCAAGTGGAATTTGAAGGTCTGAAAACCGTCGGGTCAGCTTTACCATCGGAATCAAAATCGCCCGGAACGGGAATATCGCTGGAATTTCCGAATGGAAAAGAATAAAAAGATGAATCTTCACTTCGCAAAATAAACCATTCACCGGAAGAAGGGCGAAAAATCGCAATATCGGTTTTACCATCGCCGGTATAATCTGCCGGAACGATTTTATCGGTTGTCGCACCGAATTGAAATGCGCGATTGTTTCCGTCGGACGAGCGTAAATACCACCATTCACCGACCGAACGGCGGAAAATTGAAATATCGGCTTTGCCGTCGCCGTCAAAGTCCGTTTGCGGTTTGCTAATGTTTGTTGCTTGGGCAAAAACGGTGAATTTGAAAGGCTGTGAATAAGAAAATCCGTTTGTTGCTCCGGCATCTGTAATATACCAGCGACCGATGAAGGTTTGTCCGATCAGAGCCGGATTATTTGGAATTGAGATACTGAGTGAACCAAACCCATTGCCTGCCCCTGTTCCAGAAAGTTGTATATTTAACCTGACAAAACTTGCATTTGCCGGAACTGAATTTGTTCCCGGATCGTTTGAATCAATTGCTAAAACTGCCTGTGAATTTCCGAGCGCATTTGAAACCGCGACCGTAAAACTCGGATTTCCGACGAATGGCGGTTCGATAGCCGTAACCTGCGGAATTTGTCCGCCCGAACCGATTTTTCCAGTTCCGAAGATTTGGGGAACTCTGACTGATTCAGTGTAAAGTTTCGGTTTATCAAACGGCGGCAACTCTTTCCTGACACGCTCATCGGTCAAAGGACGTTTCATAAAAGCGACCAAACTCGCTTTTTCTTCAGGTGACAAATTAAGCGGACGAATATTTCCGTGATCTATGTTCGGAGCATCAAAATCTCCACCACGATTATAGAATTCAACGACTTCTTCGAGTGTTTGAAAACGCCCGTTATGCATATACGGTGCGTGAAGTTCCACATTTCTAAGCGGGGGCGTTTTAAATGCTGAAAGGTCTTCCGGGTCGTTTGAAACGGCAAATCTTCCTTGATCTTCACTTTGGGGTCTGACTCCAATATTGTGAAAAACGTGATCGGTCATTAGCGCACCGTCGTGGCAAACATTGCATTGAAGCTGAACAAATAGCTGCCTTCCGATTTCTTCTTGTCCTTGAAGGGGTTGAATTTGTGTGATTGATTTATCAAGGGGCGTTTGATCTGAAAAAAGAGTTCGTTCGTGGGTCGCAATCGCCATCGCAATTCTTGCCGGAGTTACTTCTGACGTTCCGAATGCCTCCGCAAAAAGTTCAGGATAAGTTCGATTATTAATCCAATTTTTCAAACCGGAAGGAACTTCAGCAGCAAGTGCGAGAGGTTTTGAAGTTGCCATGCGGCTGGCAATATCCGCCCAATTACGACCGCCGTGTGCCATTTCAGCGGAATTAACCGGCGGACCTAAAACCTGACTTTCGAGTGAAGCACCGCTTCCTAAAATAACAGCATTTGTAATCGGATCACGAAATATATCAAGCGCACGACCATCCCAAAACAAGCCGTTTGGCGAATATCCGGCATTTAAATATGAAGGGGCTTTGCGCGGCGTAACCTGATTTTTCAATCCGTAAATACTTGAAAAATTGTAAGTTCCGTCAGCATTATTGCTCGGAACGCCCTGTGATCCGAATATGTCATCAGGTGTCGAAAAAGTATTGTCGGGACCGGGATTAATGGACGACATTACATTTAAACGTGTTCGCGGATCAGAACCACCCGAATTTGATTGATGGCAAGTTCCGCAAGCGACGGTTCTGGTAGAAGAAAGTTGTTCATCCCAAAAAAGTGTTTTACCGAGAGTTGCTTTGGCGGCTGTAACTTCATTACCCGAAGGTGCATTTGGCGGGTTTAGAACATTAAAAGCTCCGGGAATTAAATTTCCGTTTGCCCGAATGCCTTGGTCGGAAATACTCAAACCGCTAACATTTGAACTATTTTCAGCACGAACCCAATAAAAATAATTTTGTCCGGCAACAGCGGTTGTATCAAAGAAATAATTTGCAACTGTTGTGCCGATATCGGTTGAAGTTGCGGGATTATTTGCCGTGCTGCGGAAAATTCGATAAGTTGTCGCCCCTTTTATGGTTTCCCAATTTAATCCGACCTTATTATGATAAGCATTATCGGTTGCCATTACATTTGTGGGAACTGACAAAGCAGAGCTTGAAGACTGACCCGTAACGATTGAATCGGGAATTAATTTATTGAAATAGATAACAACAGCTATCAAAAAAAACGCAATAACAACTAACTTTAATACTCGTATTTTCATAATTTCTTGCGAATTTTGTTAAATTCAGCCAACAGTTTTGTTTGAAGAGACTTCGGGGATTAAATTAAAAAGTAATACATTAAAACGGGGTTGTAAAGATTTAGGTCAACTTTTCATAAATTAATTTTTCTAAATCTATTTTGAACGATAGGTTTTCCGCGCTCGGACGGCAACATTTTTACGATTCACGGTAACTTTCAAATTGTGAACAGTTCCTTTTGTTTCTTCGTCCGGCGGATAAAAGCCGATTCGGTATTGATTTCTAAGTTCTTCAACAATAATTTTAAAAGTTTCCTTTAAGTCAGTAACATCGCGCTCATAAAAACTTCCGGCGGTTATTTCCGACATTTTTTTCAGATAATCGGTTGCTTCGAGATTGCTTTTTTTGATTTGCTCAATTCGTTCGAGAGTTTTCGGACTTCTTTGCACACCTGCGCCGGGAATTTTTTTAGTCATTCGGTTATTAACGATTGCCGGATCGGTGGACAAATATTTTTGTAATTCTGTCGAATAAAAAATCGAGTAAACAAGTAGATCGGATTCTTCAAGATTATAAAGAAGTTCAATTTCCGAAATAGTGCTTCCGAAATCTTTTCCGTCGGTCAATAAAATTATCGCTTTTCTGCCTTTAACTTCAGCAAATAAAGGATTAATTACATCATTAACTGTTTTTCGCATTACAGTTCCGCTGACATTTTCGACTTTAGCCCGGTTTATTGAATTATACAGTTCGTCTTTGTCGGAAGTTAAATTACCCAAAACTTTAACATCGGTGTCAAAACTTATAATTAATGCTTTGTCATCTTTTTTTAGTTGTTTGACAAAATCCAATGCCGAGTTTTTTATCGTTTCAATAACCTCCGAGGTGCTGTAACTGGTATCGAGAAGTAGTGCGACATTGATTGGTTCTGTATTGTCGCCGAAAAATGCGATTTCCTGTTTTGCGCCATCTTGTGAAATGGTAAAATCCTGCTCCTTTAAGCCGGAAACAAAACGCCCGTTGCGGTCGCTCACTAAAATCGGAACGCTGACCAGTCTGGTTTCAATTTTAATTATGTCGTCGGGATCGTCTTCAATTTGAGCATTTACGATTGGAAGTAAAATAAATCCGCTCATTATTAGTGCAAAAAGATATTTCATAAGTAATTTAATATAATTGAGTTTGTAATATTGATAAAGAAAAATTTAATAAAATCGGCAATATTGAAAGAAAACCTGTGGTTAGTGTCAAACCACAGGTCTAATGTTGTCAAAAATAATTTGTATTGATAGATACTTATACCAAGTTGCGTGAAATGAATGATTAAAATGGCGGAAACGCGACAGCAAAGGAGGGTGGTGCGAGTGTTTTTGAACCCGCACCTTTGCAGTAGCGTTTACGCCTCGGCTCTCGTTTTCTACATAATATTATTTAAGCAACT
>JBBSAX010000133.1:0-14039 GCA_038251885.1 Pyrinomonadales bacterium
AAGCCGAATTGAAACAACGGAAATTATTTAACGAATGAAAATTCTTTTATTTCTCTTACAAATTGATTGGGAAAAACTTCGTCCCGAAAATCTTTTCGGCAGACAGATTCTCGAACGCACACCGGCGGGTTTGACAGTTTTATATCTGATTGCGATTGGGGTTTTAGTTTTTTTCCTGATTTTATCCTTTTTGGGCAAATATCGCCGAAAATTTGCGTTTGAACAAAATTTGCCAAAGGAAGTAAAACGAAAAATTACCACAACTCTGGCAAATAGAAGTCTAAGAGTCTGGCAGTTTGTTTTTACGCTTTTAGCTTTTTTTATTTATGGATTTCACGTTTATTGGACATATTACGCCGACGATTCAAACGAACAATTTCAGGCGGTAAGTTATAAAGATTTGCGTAATCGGCGAATTACGGCGGCAAGTTTGCGGGGTTGGATGCTTGACCGTACAGGAACTTTAGGAAGTGCGTTAGCTTATTATAAAGTGGACGCAAACGGCGAAATAAATCGTTCATTTGCTTTAGAAAAAGAAATGGCGCATCTTATGGGCACAGAACGCGGAACGCCCGGACTGGAACGAACAATTTACAAGAAAAGAGACAATCCGACACCCGAATCATGGGAAGTCTTGACAAGGATTAAAAAAGCCGAAGAAGAACAGCGCGATGTGCAAATTACAATTGACCGCGATTTGCAAGCGTTTGCGGCACAGCAACTCGAAGGCAAAAAAGGTGCGATTGTCGTTTTGAATCCGCAAACCGGCGATGTTTTGGCGATGTATTCTAATCCATCATTTAATTTGAGCGAAGCGCAAAGTTTAGACGATTGGCTGAAACTCGAAGGAAATAAACGCGACAAACCTCTTCTAAACCGAGCAACCCGCGAATATTACGTTCCGGGTTCGACATTCAAGACTTTTACAATGATTTCGGCTTTTCGTGCAGGAAAGCAAAATACGCAATTAACAAGCACGGCTGGCGGTTTTGTTCCGTTTCGCGGTTCACGCGAAATTACTGATGCGAACGGTGGTTGTGAACCGCCTTACGGTTGCACGACCTTAAATATCGCACAGGCTTTTGAAGCATCGAGTAATCAATATTTTTCGCAAATGGCGGTCGAATTGGGACGCGAAAGAATACGGGAAACTGCCGGAAAATTCGGAATTTTAGCCGTTGACACGCCGGAAGACGCGCTTCAAAATAAGTTTTTCCCCGATATTTGGAATGCAAGTAACGATCAAATCAAAAACGCGCTTGCACCGGAACAATCAACGATTGTAACCGGAAGTAAAATCTCGGCTTACGACCTCGCGCTCGAAGGAATGGGACAAGGTTACGCCGGACAAATGACACCTTTTCAGATGGCTTTAGTGGCTTCGGCGGCAGCAAATTTACAGGGAAATTTGATGAAACCGCGAATTGAGATGAGCCAGCCGCCGGAAGTCTTCGCATCGCTTTTAACACCGCAACAATCACAACAAGTCCGCGATATTATGAATCTTGTGACGGAAGGTTCGGGCGGAACTGCGACGAGAGTTTTTGCCAATGTTCGTCAAGCGGGAATTCGAACCGGCGGAAAAACTGGAACGGCGGAAAAACTCGCGCCCGTTTATGATGCAAAAACCGGACTTTTGAAAACAAATACGAAAAAACGCAAGAACGAAAAAGGCGAAATCGAAGAATATAAAGTGCCGCAAATGTATGAGCGAACAGACAGTTGGTATATTTCATTCGCGCCGCTGGAAAATCCGCAACTAGCGATTGCCGTCGTCGTCGAAGGCGGCGGTTACGGTGCAACAATTTCCGCGCCGATTGCCGCAAGATTGATTTTGAAAGCGAGAGATTTAGGACTTTTAGGCGATAAATACACGCCAAAAGCAAAACCTGTGGAAACAACCAAAAAGCCGAAAAGGAAAAAATGACACTGTTATGCCGGGAGCGCAGATAGCTAATCTGCACTTCCGGCACAGATTAGTTTTATGAAAAGCCGTGCATCAACACATTTTTTGATTTTGATTTCGATTGCTGTAATTACGGCAATCGCTCATTATTCGATTTATTACGGCGCATTGATTCGCGGTTATGAAACTTCGTGGGTTACGGGCGGAAGAAACATCATTCTACTTTTAATTCTTGCTTTTCTGCCGATTTTGCTGTCAAGATTTGCAAAATTCAAAGGAAATTGGACGCTTTTCACTTCAGCAGTTTTATTGTTTTCTATCGGTTTAACGGTTCAATACAGACTTTTCTCCGATCCCGAATACACTTCGCGCAAAGATAAAGCCGAAGCTCGTCAAGCGAAAATAAAAACTTTGCAACTGCATTATATTCAGGAAAATTATTCGGCGGAAAAGAAACAAATGATGGGTTTGCCCGCGACTCCGCCCTCGCCGGTTGATCTTTCGGCGGAAACTCCGCGTCCGGCAAATGAAGATTTGAGCGATGTTTTCCTTTCCGGCAAAACAATTATTCCTTTATTTTCAATTGTTTGTTTTATTGGCGCGTTACTTTTAATCAGGCGCGATGACGTTTTATTACTTTTACAGAAGAATGGATTTTTAATAGTTTTGCTGACTCTTGTTCCCTTATTATTGGCGGCTATAACCTCAAAAGCGGGAAAATCAATTGGAAATATGACTCCTTGGGAGCCTTCTAAAATTCCATTTTTGATCGGTTTTGCAGCGATTCTTTCAGTTCTATACAAAAATCTGGCGCGGACATATTGGGGAATTCCCCGTGCGAAAGATGTCGTGCCGCTTGTTTTTATGGCGATTTTACCATTTGTGCCATTTTTTGTGTTGAAAGATTTTGGACAAATGATGGTTTTTAGTTCGGTCTATGCAACGCTTTTTTTAATTGCCGTTCGCCGTTTGCCGCAAAGATTTGTTCTGGTTGGAAGCGTTGCCTTGCTCGTCAGCGTTTTGGTAGTCGGTGCATTGCCGGAAAAAACTCAGGAAAAAATCCCGCTTCTGCCGACGCTGGCAAAACCCGTCAAAACCGTTTTGCCGAATAGAATTCAGCAACGATTTCACTTGTGGCTTGACGGTTTTAATCCGCCGACACCTGAAACCGATTGGTGGAAAAGCGATTATGACGAATATTATAAAAAACTCGTCGAAAAAGACCCGAATCTTCCGCAAATGCTGGAAGAAGACCCGAATTTGCAAAAATCTATAAATATTGATGCGTGGTTTGATGTTCTGGCATTTCAACCGGCGCAGGCGACCTTCGGATTAGCTTCCGGCGGAACGACCGGACGCGGTTTAGGTTTGGGCTTTGTCGAATTGATTCCCGTAGCGGACTCGGATTACATTTATGCCGCACTTGCCGAAGAACTTGGACTTTTCGGCGGTTTACTGGTAATCTTTGCTCTGTTAATCTTTGTCAATGCGGGAGTTCGCACGGCTATGGATGCCAGAGATATGTTTAGCAAACTCTGTTCAGTCGGATTAGCGGCGTTTATCGGATTTCAAGCACTTGTCAATATGGGCGGAATTACGCGGGCTTTGCCGATGACCGGAATTACTTTGCCGTTTGTCAGCCATGGCGGTTTTAGTTTGATTACGAGTTTTGTCATGCTCGGAATGTTGATGGCATTTTCTCATCGAAATTCAGTTGACAGAGAAAATATTCCGGCAAACAACGAATAATATAAGTTTGAACAATAAAAATCCTTTATAAACATTTGGTTTTCTTTCCTTTAAGTTCTATTCTGTAACACGGGTTTTACATACATTTACAAATAAATTGCGGAGATTTTAGATGACGGAAAATAATTTTAAAATTGATTCGGCTTCCATTTCAGACCGTGGACTCAGCAAAAAGCGTCCGAATAATGAAGATTCGTTTTTAGAATTAAATCAAAGAGGACTTTTTGCGGTTGCCGACGGCGTTGGCGGGGCGCAAGCCGGAGATGTTGCTTCACAAATGGCGATGGAAATTCTTGGTGAAGCATTTAATAATTTAAAGCCGAACGAAGATGCCGAAGAAATGATGAAAATTGCGATTGAACGAGCAAATTCGGCAATTTATCAAATGGCGCAGGATTTACCGCAACTGGCAACGATGGCAACAACCGTCGTTGCCCTGCATCTTTCGGGCAATATCGGAACAATCGGACACGCGGGCGATTCGCGGCTTTACCGCTTGGACGAAAACGGTAATCTTTATCGTGAAACGAACGATCATTCGGTTGTCGAAGAAGAAGTTCGCGCCGGACGTATGACCGTCGCCCAGGCTGCGAATCATCCGAGTCGAAATGTGATTTCTCGTGCTTTAGGCGCGGACAACACAGTTGATGTTGATATGAAGACGATTATGTTTGAACCGAACACGACATTTTTGCTGTGTTCGGACGGTATTACGCGGCATATTGACGATTTCCAACTCCGCGAATTATTGGTTTCAAATGATGCTCCAGCGCAGATTTGCCAAAAAATGAAAGATATTTGTTATGAACGCGGCGCGGAAGATAATTTAACCGCCGTGATTGCCAGAGTTTCAAATGTAGTCGCTGGAAATAGTTTCCAAACATCAAATCAATCTATAATTAATTTTGAGGAAGCAACGCTTACTACCGCACGAAACTCTACTGGTTTTGCATCCGAACATTCAAATATTCTTGAATTAGACGGTGAATTTCAGACGCAAGAACTGAAAATGCCCACTTCAAAAAATCTGCCGCCGATTGAACTCGAAGTTGCTCAAACTCCGCAGTCGAAACAAGAAATTGTTTCCAAACCTGAACCGATTATTGCAAATCAGGATGAAATAAAAATAACTCCACCGATTTATGAACATCAAGAAGATGTTGTTTCATACACAGAATCTGAAGAGGTGATTAAAGAAAAGGTTGAAGAACCGCAATTGGTTGCAGAACCGAAGGCAATTGAAACGCCTGCTCCGCAACCTTTACCGCCATCGGTAAAGGAAGTTGAAGTTAAGAATTATGAAGTTGTTGAAGTAGAAGGAAATGGTTTTTTAAGCAAGGCTTTAGTCGGGATTTTTACATTTTTAATCGGATTAATTATTGGCGCAGGCGCGATTTATATCTCAATGCAAACTGCGCCGCCGCCGCCGGTTGCTCCTGTTTTGACCGAAAAAACAGAAAATCCGACACAGTCCTTATTTGAGAATTCAAGACGAAAACTTGATGAAAATCCTTTGCCGTATATAGTTGAGTTGGAAAAGAATGGTAACAAAAATTCCGAAGATTATTTTTTGTTGGGACGCGGTTATATGCTGACCGGAAAATATCCCCAAGCTAAAAAGTCATTTGAAGAAGCAAAAAACAAATTGAGCGAAACCGATGTTGAAAACGCCGATGTTATTGCTAATGATATTGCCGCTTATTTAGCAATTATCGAAAACACGAATGCACAAAAAGTTTTTCAGGATGAAATAAAAAAAGCAAACTCCGATTTACAACCAAATAGTTCGGTGGCTAACCTAAACACAAACACTAACGGGGGTAATTAATAAAACTCTTAAAATGAATCATTAAAAAGTAGATCACAGTATTTGCTTTTTTAATTCTCACTCTGTCTTTTAGCTTCAAATAAAATTATTCCGCAGGAAACGGCGAGATTCAAACTTTCGACATTATTTTCCATTGGAATTATTAAACCTTCGTCAATTTGATTTCTTTCTTCAAAACTCAAACCGTGCGCTTCCGAACCGAAAATTAAAAGTCGCGGCTTCTTCCAGTCAATTTCCAAATAACTTTTTTCTGCATTTACATCCGCACAAACTGAAACAAAACTTCTGTCTCTCGTCCAACTTAAAACATCTTCAAACTCGGCATTTTCCCAAATCGGAAGTCGAAAAGCCGCTCCCATTGAAGCGCGTAAAGCCTTTGGAGAAAAAGTATGTGTGGAATTTTTCGTCAAAATAATTCCGCAAACTCCGGCAGCTTCTGAAGTCCGCAAAATCGCGCCTAAATTGCTTGGGTTATTAATTTTGTGTAGAAGTAAAATCAGTGGGAATTGATTTTGAGTGTTAATTAAAAGCGTTTCGAGATTTTTTTGTCCGGTTTGAGGTTTTTCAGCGATTAAAATTATTCCCTGAGAATTTTTGGTGTCGGAAAGTGAATTAAAAATTTGTTCCGAAACTTCAAAAACTTCGATATTCTGCAACGAAAAATTTTCTAACAAATCTTTTCCGCGATCATTTCGGGCAAAACTTTCCGAACAAAATACTTCATTAATTTTCAGATTTGAACGCAATGATTCATTTGCAAGCCTCACGCCTTCGACAAAAATTGCTTCCTTAACTTTGCCTTCGCGCGTTTCTCTCGCGGATTTTAACCTTTGATTATCGCGGCTTGTGATTTTCAACATAAACAAGCGATTTAGAATTTATATTTGTTGAGTATTAATTTTGTTTATGCCATAATTTTTCTCGCGCGCCCGTAGCTCAGTGGATAGAGCGTTCGGCTCCGAACCGAAAGGTCGCAAGTTCGATTCTTGCCGGGCGCATATTTTTAATTCTTCTATGTGTTTTTCCCAATCAAATTCCTTTGCCCATCGGATTCTTTTTGATTGTCCGTTTTTGGATGGTAAAAGACGAAGCCAACCAAAATTTGGATGGTTTTTAATATGAATTCCATACAAACAATCATTATTTGGACAATAAATTACTATATAATCAACTTCATTTTCGTTATAAAGTCTTGGGGTTTCTCCTTTTGGTTGCCGACGGTGGCATTTATATTTTATAACGCCTTTACTAATCCAAGCAGTTTTAACTTGAACTTTAAAAATATTTGTGCCTGTATCAACCAATAAATCATAACTTGCACCAGAACCAAAAGGAACACTTACTGTAAAACCTGCTTTCAAATAACCACTCAATACAATTGCCTCACTTTGATTTCCAAGTTCAAATTTTTTCATTATTAAGTTTTCTACTTCGGCTGAATTGTAATGCTTTTGATGACAATATTTTCCATTGGACGTTCGCCTTGTTTCGGCGTAGCTCCGGCGATTGTGTTAGCATTCCCCATTCCTTCGATTACTTTACCGAAAATAGTATATTTATTATCAAATTGAGATTCGCGCCGCAGCGTAATAAAAAACTGCGAATTGGCGGAATTGACATCTTGCGAACGTGCCGCACCGACTATTCCCTTATCATATGGAATATCGGAAAATTCTGCCGGAACATCAGGTTTTTCTGAACCGCCTGTTCCGTCATTATTCGGGTTATCATCCTTTGATAAAGGATCGCCGCCTTGAATTACGGTGGGATTTACGCGGTGAAAAGTTGTTCCATTATAAAAACCTTCTTTGGCAAGTTCCTTAAACCGCGCTACCATTTGCGGTGCGATGTTTGAATAAAACTCCATTTTTATTGTGCCGTAAGCGGCAGAATTTTCCAGTTCAATAATTGCAATTTCATTATCCGCAACCGGCGCAACGCCTTTTTTAACTTCTGCCTTAGTTCCATTAGTATTTGAATTTGAATTTGAATTTGAAGTTTTTGATTTATCGCATGCAATAAAAATTATTACCGATAAAATTATAAATAAAACTGAGATTTTGTTTCTCATAAATTAAATTGATTCCTATTTCTTAAAATTTTTTTTCGCTGTCCAGCATAATCGTGACCGGACCATCATTGACGAGTTCGACTTTCATCATTGCTTGAAATTTTCCCGTTTCGACTTTTTCAATTTTTTTTCGCGCTTCGCTGACAAAATATTCGTAAAGTCTGTTTGCTTCATCCGGCATTGCGGCTTTGATAAATGAAGGTCGGCGACCTTTTCGCGCATCACCGTAAAGCGTAAATTGTGAAACGACCAAAAGTTCGCCTTTAATATCAAGTAAAGAAAAATTCATTTTTTCTTCAGAATCTTCAAAAATCCGCAGATTCAAAGTTTTTTCTAAAAGATAATCCGCGTCTTTTTCTAAATCCTCTCGCGCAACGCCCAGAAGAACTAAAATTCCTTTATTGATTTCGCCGATAATTTCGCTTTCAACAGCAACTTTTGCCCGTGAAACTCTTTGAATTATACCACGCATAAAAATAATGGATAATTAACATGAGTTCGACACAAGAAATTTAGATTTAGTCGGTGAAACCGACGTTATATTTGTAGCCCACGATGCAAATCGTGGGAAAATGATCGTAATTTGATAAAGCCGTTGAAAATGGCGGCATAAAATCGTATGTCGCGGTTTTCAACCGCTTTATCAAATGGTCTAAACCATTCCCATAACTGGCGTTATGGGCTACAAATATGTTACCGTCTTCGACGGCTTATCTCGAACTCACGTTAATCAATAATGGATAATGGGTAATGATTTCCTAAATAATATCCATTATCCATTATCCATTAATCTTCGATATAAACCTTTTCCATCACAATCGGATCAACGGGTTTGTCGCGTGAATTAGTTTCAACTTGCGCGATTTCATCAATCACGTCTTGTCCCTCAATAACTTGTCCGAATTTCGTATAGCTCGGCGGCAAAGGGTAATCAATGTGCATTATGAAAAACTGCGAACCGTTCGTATTCGGTCCTGAATTTGCCATTGCAACCGTTCCTTTGTTATACGGACCTTGATAAAGCGCGGAACTTTTATCAATTTCATCATCAAATTTTCCGCCCCAAGCCGATTCGCCCCCGTAACCTTCGCCGAGCGGATCGCCACCTTGAACCATAAAATTTTCGATCACGCGATGAAATATCACGCCGTCGTAGTAATTTTTCTCCGCCAAAAGTCGAAAGTTTTCCGTCGTCTTCGGCGCGTCTTCTTCTAAAAGTTCAAATTTAATTGTTCCCTTGTTCGTTTCTAAAACTGCTGTTCTGTTAGCCATTTATTAAGTTCTTCTCCATTTATTATTTAATTTTTACAACCGGCTGATCGGGATGCGCAGGATTCGGAATCACGCGCTTTTTGTTACAATCAACCAGTAAATCCAAAACTTCTAAAATAGTTTGACCGATAATTACCTCATCACCCAAAACCATCGCGCCTTCCGTAGTTTTTCGCCCGATAATATCGAAGGTAATCGGTTCGGTTAATTCTACAATATCTTGGCGACCATCGGCATATTCAGCAACTCTTTGTCCGTCTGACTGCAATCCTAATTGCTCCATTACATTTGCCGGAACGACGGAAGAAACCGCACCCGTGTCAACTAAAGCATCAGCTTCATAACTGCGAATGTCTTTTTCTTCGATTTTTCCTCGTCTAGCCAATGCTCTGTCTAAAGTATTTATTAATCTCACCTTTACACGAACTTCGCCCATTTTTGTTACGCTCCCAAGATGAATCTTTCAATTGCTAATGCTACACCGTTTTCGTCATTACTCAAAGTCGTTTCGTATCTTTCATTTTCAAGCAATTCGGGCGAAGCGTTGCCCATCACGACCGGAGTTCCGGCGTATTCGAGCATTTCAAAATCGTTAAAATTATCACCGCAAACCATTACATTTTCAGCAGAAAGTTGGTTCATTAGCGCAAGTTTTTCGACCGCAATTCCTTTTGACGCGTCCGACGGCAAAATGTCTAAAAGCGTAAAATCAAGATGCGGATAAATTGTTGCCAAGATATTTGCGGTCGTGTGCAATTCGGTTTCCAAAACATTTTGCAGTTTTTCCATCGGCGCACAAGTTCCCGAAAATGAAACGTGAACGGTTTCGTTTTCGCCTACAATTTTTTCAAGATTTTCAACGTGATGAATCGCGCTTTCTGCATCCGCGCCGTGCAGAGTTTTTGACCACGCGATATATTTTTGCAGCGGAAGATTTTCTGCCGAAACGCGGTCGTAATACAAAATTCCTTTGCCGTGCGGATCGCAGCTCATCATCGCATCCGCGCCGAATTCATTGCCGACGCGCAGAATTTCATACATAGTTTCATTCGGAATCAGCGAAACCGCAACAGTTTCAAGCGTTTCAACATATTTGAGCAACGCGCCGTTATGACAGATCAGCGGCGCATTCAAATTGATTTCCAAACCGACGGGAAGCGCATCACGAAAACGTCTGCCGGTCGCAATTGTCACCAAAACACCTTTTTTTTCAGCTTTATTTATTGCTTCAAGATTTTCAGGCGAGATTTTTCCGCGCGAATTTAGAAGTGTTCCGTCAAGATCGAGTGCAAGAAGTTTTATCATTAGAACTATTTTGCCTTATTCAATAACGGAACGCGAACTTTAGTTCGCCAGTAAAAGCCACATTACTTTGGTTAAGTCAAACAAAGCCAAATTTATGACTGGCGAACTAAAGTTCGCGTTCCGATGACTTTTAATTTCCCTCAGCTCGTTGTTTTGCTCTTTGTTGTTCAAGCCAAACCTGATAATCGGCTTTGGCACGTTCAAAATCTCTTGCGTTATTGAAGAAAGCGTGTGAACCGTCATTTTTGCCGACGTTTAAGACGTAGAAAATATAATCGGTCTGCGCCGGATTTAGCGCGGCTTCGATTGCGCTTTCGGAAACGGAAGAAATCGGTCCGGGCGGAATTCCGCCGTATTTTCTGGTGTTATACGGCGAATCAACTTCCAGATCGCTTTTGTTTATTACGCCGTCCCAACGGTTTTGCATTTTGGCGATATAAACTGCTGTTTGATCAATGCCGAGTGGAATATTTTTTGCGATTCGGTTGTAAATTACCGAAGCGACAATCGGACGTTCCTCAGGAAATTTTGATTCGGTTTCGATCAGCGAACCGATTGTCACGATCTCGTGCGGAGTTCTGCCGAGTGCTTTGGCGCGGGCGTTCCATTCCGGTTTCCAGATCGTTTTGAATTGTTCGACCGTTCTTTTAATAATTACTTGCGGCTTGGCTTCGGGTGCAAAATTATAAGTGCTTGGATACATATATCCTTCGAGATTTTTTGCGTCCGGGTCAAAATCCTTTATCAAACTCGTGTCGTTCATTAAATTGAGAATCTCTTTTTCATCAATCGGCGGATCTTGCGGAAACTTTTCAGCGATGCGTTTGGCAATATCAAATCGCGTAAAACCTTCGGGAATCGTCAGTTTTGTCGTTCGTTCGACACCTTTTTCCAGTTCTTTCAAAACCTGCAAAGGCGTGATCGGCGAAGCGAATTGATATTCTCCGGCTTGGAAATTATTTGAATTTCCGAATGTTCGCAAGTAAATTTGAACCGAAAATTTGGCGGCTAAAATTCCTTCATCAGAAAGTTTGTCAATGATTTGATTGGGCGAAGTTCCTTTTTCAATTTTAATAAATTGCTCGGTTTTATCGTGGCTGTGCGGTGAATTGAGCGAACTGTAAAGCCAATATGAAACGCCGATCACCGCTAAAATTGATATAAAAAATAATGCAAATAAAATTTTGATATATTTCATAATTAAAATGAGATTTTAGCATAAAACGAAGTCGAGCCGGACGGTTAACGTTACAAACTTTAACCGTCCGGCTCGACTTTTTTTCTAAAAAACAAGTTTTTATTTAGCCGAAACTTTTACCGCGCCAGTTTTTTCAGCCAGATATTTTTCGATAGCACTTGTTACGGCTTCGCTTTCGGGCGCGTCTTTAGATGAAAATCGCGCAACGATTTCGCCCTTTTCATTTGTCAAGAATTTATTGAAATTCCAAGAAATATCACCACCGAATTCGCTGTTTAATTGTTTATCTGTCAGAAATTTATAGAGCGGATGCGTGTCTTCGCCTTTGACCGAAATCTTTGCAAACATCGGAAATGAAACTTTATATTTTGTAGTGCAAAATTCTTTGATTTCTTCATTTGAACCGGGTTCTTGTCCGCCGAAATTGTTGGTCGGAAAACCCAAAATTATAAATCCTTTGTCTTTATATTTGTTGTAAATCTTTTGCAAGCCTTCGTATTGCGGCGTGTAACCGCATTGACTTGCTGTATTTACAATCAAAATTACATCGCCTTTGTATTTTTCTAGGCTTACGTCTTTGCCGTCAATATCCATTGCCGAGTATTCATAAACGGATTTTTTTGATGAGCCGTTTGAAGTCGAAGAGTTCAAGACTACGAATCCTCCAAGCAAAACGGCAATAAACAACATTAATAGAAGTTTTATCATAGTGTTAATTTTTAATTAAAAATTTAATATTTAGTTTCTCAAAATTAATTTTAAAAAACAATGCGGGAAGATATAAATTAGTAATTTTGTAAAATATAGAAGCCCGAATTTCAAACTTGGGCTTCTATATTTTTAACGAATATAATCTTACTTGTTTAATTCTCGCGGCGATTTCGGCTGATTTAATCTAGGTTCGTCGCGTTTTTCGCCTGTTTCGGCAAAAACTTCCTTGAACGCGCCGATGCTCGAAAGCATACTCGAAGTTTCGACCGGCATAAAAATAACCTTTGAATTAGTGGCACGCGCCATATCGCGCAGAGATTCGATGTAACGCGCGGTGATTAAATATTGCGCCGTGTCTGCCGGATTTCCGAGTATTTTTGAGATTTCCGCAATTGCTTCAGATTCAGCAGATGCGGCACGAAGTCTGGCTTGCGCCGCACCTTCAGCTTGCAAGATCGCCGATTGTTTTTCACCTTCAGAGCGCGTGATTGCAGCTTGCTTTTCACCTTCCGCGCGGGTGATTTCCGCTTGTTTGTCGCCTTCCGCTTCTAAAATCAGAGCG
The DNA here is from genome assembly GCA_038251885.1 of Pyrinomonadales bacterium. Taxonomy (GTDB): domain Bacteria; phylum Acidobacteriota; class Blastocatellia; order Pyrinomonadales; family Pyrinomonadaceae; genus JAHCHG01. The sequence goes on from JBBSAX010000133.1 coordinate 12,603, forward strand.
CGGCGGTTTCGTTCGGCGGTCATTTGTTTTTCCATCGTGATGCGAACATCTTCCGGCGGATTGATGTTTTTTACGTCAACGCGCGTAACTTTTACGCCCCATTTATCGGTCGCTTCATCGAGAATCAGGCGCAATTTCGAGTTGATTTGATCGCGGTTTGAAAGCGTGTGATCCAAATCCATTTCGCCCATCACGGAACGCATTCCGGTAATCGTTAATTGCACGATTCCGCCGACTAAATCATTGACTTCATAGACGGATTTTACCGGGTCGGTAATTTGCCAATAAACGACTGAATCAACATTGATTGTCACATTATCGCGCGTAATTACGGGTTGCGGCGGGAGATCAATATACTGTTCGCGCAAATCTATCGAAGTAATTCCGGGACGTGTGTTTGTCCAAAAAACCGCTCGCGGGGCTTCAACAAAAGGCACGACGATATTTAAGCCGCTTTGTGCGACTTTGTGAAAACGTCCGAGTCTTTCAATTAATAATACGCTTGATTGCGGGACGATTTTGAGCGTTTTTGCCGCAATGATAATCATTGCAATAGTTATAAAAGCGGCGAATCCTAAAACGAATATTTCCATTTTGACCTCCAAAAATTTCTTTAAATTAAATAATACCTTATTTTTCAGAATTTAACGAAAATTCAATAAAAATAAATACGTGAAAATACAATTTTTCGGGAACTATGAATTAAATAAAAAAAAGTGATTCAAATTTGAAAATTATCGTGCGTTAATAATTGAGAGCGAGTTTTTAGAATTTTTTGGAACATAACAAATCCAAACCCGTAAAGTTTTTTAACATTGATAATTTAATAAAGCGAAAGGAACGAAAAAAAGCGCATAGAATTCAATTCATTTTCTATCTATTTTATCCGCAGTTATCCGCAATAAAATCATACCGTTACATTTTTTTCGTTCCTTTTGGTTTTTAAATACTGCAAAATCATTCATTTCCTTTTAACATTCCAAACTTTTTCGTCGTATAATGCCGCAAGTTATGACAGTCAAACTTTCCGATATTCAAGATGCGCGTAAAATTCTGCAAGGCATAATCGTCCAAACTCCGATTTTAGCTGATGAAAAACTTTCAAAAGAAATCGGCGCAAACGCATTTTTAAAAGCCGAATGTCTGCAAAAAAGCGGTTCATTTAAGATTCGCGGCGGTTACAATAAAATTCACAGGCTTTCCGACGAAGAAAAAAAGCGCGGCGTAATCGCGGGTTCAGCGGGAAATCACGCGCAAGGCGTTGCGCTTGCGGCGCAGCTTCACAGTATCAAGGCAACGATTATAATGCCGAAACACGCGCCTTTGACGAAAATTATTGCGACAAAAAATTTGGGTGCGGAAGTCATTCTGCATGGTGAAACTTTTGATGAAGCCGTCGCATATTCGAGAGAACTGCAAGAAAAAGAAGGTTTTATT
>JBBSAX010000134.1:0-13959 GCA_038251885.1 Pyrinomonadales bacterium
CTCAACGCACTCCGTCGAGATTTGCCCATTCGCCGGATTGAATAAAACTTGCCCAGAAAAACGGATGTTCGCGTCCGTTTTTTTTCAGCATTTCGAGTTGAACCTGCCGGAGAGCTTCGCCGCGTCCCAATCCTTGTTTAAGGTTTTTGTAATAATTCGTCATTAATTCTCGTGTCGTATAATCGCTGACCGACCACAGGCTCATTACTAAAGATTCGGTTCCGGCTAAAACAAATGCGCGGCGCAAACCATAAACACCTTCACCGTTTATGACTTCGCCGAGTCCCGTTTCGCACGCCGATAAAACGACTAATTTTGTTCCCCAAAGATTTAAGCCCGATGCTTCAAGAGCGGTTAGAATACCGTCATCCGCGCCCTTTTTACGTTCGTTTGCGCCGGCAAATGCCAATCCCGAACGAAGTAGCGGATTTTCGATTGTGGAATTTGCATCTGTTTTTCGTTTCGCCGGTTCTACACTTTTTTCCAAAGCGTTTACAGTATCCTGCAAAAAGAAACCGTGCGTAGCAATATGCAAAATCTTTGGTGATGAAACTTGTTTAAGTGCCGTTTCTGTTGCCAGTGCTTCGGTCAGAAAAGTCGCATCGGGAAAAAGTGTTTTGATCGAACGTGCTTCCTGCAAAGTTCCGCCGAGCGGCGCAAAATACGTTTCTGATAAATCGCGTGTCGCCGTTATGCTTTGACGATTCCTTGATTTTTTTCTCAGATCTTTGCCTGAATCAATCCCGGCAATCAATTGGTTTGAAGGCTCGCCGAATAACGGATTGGCAATTATCATCGAATTGCTTTTGCTTTTCCGTGCCGTCTGCATTCGCAGTAAATCACGTCCGCTGGTTAAATAAGTAAATTGATAGTTTTCTATCAAATATTTCCCCTTTTCATCAACTAACGCTTCAAAAGGAATCAGATTCAAATTGCCGTCAGGCGAGATGAGAAGATGTTTGGCATCGCCCATTAATGTGCGAATCGGTTGCATTAGTTTTTCATCTACGGTGCGTCCGATTTGCTTAACATTTTTGTTTTGGGGATCGCGCAATGCAGAGCGAAATTCATTGATAGAGCGATTTATTTCATTTATTTCGCCGAGGTCTTTCGCCCTAATTTCGCCGTTTGAAGACACAATGAATGCTGCATAATGCGCCTTTTCCGTATTTTGCGGATCGTGAATTGCTCCCATTCCGAATTCAAAGCCTTTTTGAAGACGCGGCGTATAAACGGCAAACTCGATCAAAACGGTATCTTTAGGCACAAGTTCCTGAATATCATTTAACAAAACAGGTTTTGTTTTTTCGTAAGAACCTGCGCTTTTTTGACTGATTTGTGCTTCGACATTTTCTCTCTGCTGTTCGAGTGATTTTATTTTTTTTTCATATTCTTCCGACTTTAATTCCTTCGGACCTTCCATAACGACACTTACGAGTTTTGCCGTCGCATTATTCAAATTATCGAGCAAAACCTGATCTTGTTTATCAAATCGGCGGCGCAATACGCTCAGACTGTCTGACATCGCATCAAGCACTCGACCTTTTCTCCGAAAAACGGTTGTAACGGCAAGATTTGTCGCCGCCTGTGAATTTTTGGCAGTCAAGAAATTTAATGAAAGCGTTTGATTTTCGATATAATCGAGCGTTCTCAAATACTCGAATTTATCATTCTCAGAACCTGCCGCTAAATTAAGAGCGATGTTATATTCGAGAATCTCATTTCCGCGCGTTTCATTTTCAATGGCTTTATCAATATCACCTTTTACAGCATAAAGATTTGCCAGATTTAAATATGTTCCGGCAAGATGCGGATGATATGCGCCCAGAGTTTTTTCCTTAATGGCAATTGCTCGTTTGTAAAGCGTTTCAGCCTTTTCATAATCGCCTGTATTTTTATAGATTTGAGCCAACAGATTTACCGGATAAGAAGTAAATGGATGTTCCGTTCCGAGCGTTTTTTCAACAATACTCAACGCCCGAAGACACAAAGGTTCGGCTTTCGCAAATTCGTTTATACCCACATATAGTATCGCCAAATTGTAGAGCGGTTGCGCGACTTCCTGATGTTCCGCGCCGTAAAATTTTTCCTTAATCGCCAAAGCGCGTTTGTATAGAGGTTCGGCTTTTGTCGGATCGTCATAGAGATTCGCCAGATTATTGAGTGATGTCGCCACATCCGGGTTATCTAATCCCAAAGCATTTTCACGGATTTGTAAAGCCCTTTTATAATAAATTTCCGCTTTTTCAAAATTTCCTTTTTCACGGCTGATGCCCGCCAGATTATTCAAAACTCCGGCGATTAATAGATGATCGGGTTCGAGATTTTTCTCTCTGATTTCAAGAACACGCTGATAAAGCGATTCGGCTTTCACAAAATCACCTTTATCTTTGTAAAGAACTCCGAGATTATTGAGAATGGACGCGATTGAAATATGATCTTTTCCCAAAGCCTTTTCTTTGATTTCAAGCGCGCGTTTAAAAAGCGATTCGGCTTTATCAAATTCGCCCAAATCGCTGTAAATGTTGGCTACGGTGAAAACCGCTTGTCCGGTATCGGAGTTTTCCGCGCCTAATTCTTTTTCCCTGATTGAAAATGCGCGTTGGGCAATCGGAAGTGCCTCTGCATTTTTTCCCGCCCGCCACAACCGATTTGCCTCGGTGAGCATTTTTCTCGTTTCATCAACCGCAATTTCCTTTTCGGCGGCAAGGCGCAATTCGACAAGGCGAATTTCATAACGACCTTTTTTAGCAGATTTCTGTTTAGGTTCGACCGTCAAATGAATATTTCCGTTGTTATTGGAAATTAATTCAATCAGTTCATCGCCCGTGATTCGCGGTTCGGCATCGTATTCTACAATAACACTTTCAGCCGTATCCAACAGGCGAACAACGACATCAATTCCGCGCTGTCCGACGATTAATTTTGCATATTGCTTTGAACCCAAATTGATTTCAAAATCGTTCTTTTGTCCACCGATGAGTTCGCGTTCAATCGTTTTATCGAGTTCGAGTGTTTTGATTTGATCGGAATTTTGAGCAAGAATTGATGGCACAAACGGAAAGATGAACAAAGAGAAAGCGAGAAAGAAAAACAATTCTTCCGAAATTTTTAACTTCAAAAGGCGAAAGATATTATTCATAAACTTTCAGGAAGACTGTTAAAGCAAAGAAATTTTGCAGTAATTATCTCATAATTCTGAAGGAATAGTCACTAATTATTTCGCTTGCATCATCTGAAATGCCTGAAACCTGCATTGAATAAATTTGTGCTTTTAATAAATTTGCCGGAAAGCTGATATTTAATGTTTTATTTTTACTGTTTGATTTTATTTTACCGCTTTGCCATAAAGTTCTACCGTCTGCTTGTTGTTTCAAAGCGACTCGATAAAACGAATAATCATCTGATTCGAGTTCCAACTGCATTGCCACGGAATCGGTTTTTGCCGGAATCGTCAGAGTTTGCAGTTGATTATTGCCGCGCAATTGCGGCGTTAATACAAACGAAGCAACGATCAAACGGCGCGGTTCGGGCGTTTGTTTTTTGACATCGGTGATTTCGGGTTCGGTAATTCGTTTTCGATTTTGCTCTTGTTCGGTTGTGCGTTTTTGCTCTAATTCTTTTTCAAGCCGAGCAATTTCGCCGCGAATAGTCGAAAGTTCTTTTTCTTTTTCCAAATCGGCTGTGCGCTGTCCATTAATTTCTTCTTGAAGCTGTTTCTCGCGCTGTTGAAGTTCGATACGCCGCGCTTCGATTATGCTAGATTCATTTTGAAGCCGCGAATTTTCAAAGATAAGCCACGTCGCCAAACCCATAAAAAGCAAAGCTAGAACGGCAAAACCCCATTGCAAGGATGGACGCGGAGTTGTAAAAATATTCATCGCCGAAAAAAATCCGGTAAATTTTCGCTTATTTTTCGTTTCGCCTTTGGCAATTTCTGCTTTATTTTGTAATTTTTCTTCTGCGAATGTTTGGAAAGATCGGGCAAATTCCACTTTTTCGCGTCGAACGGGCGAAGCGAGATAAAATGATTTGAATTGTTCGAGAGTCGTCCCGCGCAGTTCGTCGTTCACGTAAGAATCAACCAAATCTTTTTCGGCGGCTTGAAGTTCATCGGCAAAATCGTTGTCGGTAAAACTGAGTTCATCAAAAAATTCTGCGTCCGATTTAGGCATCGAACCGAGCAAATATGCGGTTATTGTTTCGTTGTTATATGACTTTTTCATACTTTTTTATTCGAGATTGAAACATCTCTATAAATATAAGACAAAAAATTAAAAGTATTTCGTCTAACAGTTTTTTAAAATTTCAGCCGACACATTTTTTTACACAATCTTCGAGTTTGTCTCTGATTCGGCAAGCGCGAATACTTAAAGCATTGATCGTAATTCTCAAATCTTGCGCTAAAGTCCGCCGACTTTCAATTTTTTCGCGTTCTTTGCCGTAATAATAACGAAAAATCAAATCTCGATTTACTTCGTCCAAATTATTCGTGCATTCTTCTAAGCATTGAAGCATTTTTTCTTTTTCGTCGCTTGATTCCTTTTCGGCTAAACTTTTATCCGGTTGATTATAAAGAACTTCATCAAGCGCAACTTCCGATTTGTCCGCACCGCGCAAAGATTCCATAAAAACAAAACGCGCCGTGATATAACAATATTTCGCGGGCGTTTCGCTTTCGATTTTTCCTTCTTCTTCCAGCCGACGCGCAACCCGATTCAGCGTTTCATCCGCCAATTCATCGGCATTTAAACAATTTTTGCGGTCAAAAAAAGCGACAAGTCGCCGCCGCATCTCAAGATATTTTTCCCCGCCGGAATCCGCACCTTCATCCAGCCATTTAAGAACCCCTTGAAACGCGCTCGAAGTCATTGACCAATTTTTCTTCGATTCCGCTTTTTGCATCGGTAAATTAATATATTAGACAATGAAAGCGTGAGAAAGTGAAGTCAAATCAGAAATTTTCGAGAACAATCAAAGCCGATTGTCCGCCGCCTTGTGTAACATTAACGAGCGAAGATGAAGAAAGCCGGACAAGTCCGCCTTCGACTTCATTGAGAAAAAGAAACGGATCGAAATCAACGAGAAGTTCTTGCAGTTCAACATTTTCCGAGAAAACGGGAAATATTCTTTTCTCGATTTCGGCGCGTTCCTGCACGATAAATGAACTTTTTAATGCTTCATTTAAAGCATTTTCCCAATCCGTTTGCGAATTTTCCCAACCGAGCGAAATTCCCTTTCCGCCGTAATCGTCATTCGGTTTGAGCAGAAATCTTTCACGGTTTTTTCGCACGAATTCGATTAAATCAATTTTCTGATCTTCAAATTTCGTTTTGCATTCTTCGACTTTTCGCGTCCAAGGAATGTGATTTTTGATCGTTTCGAGTTGTTCGGATGTAAAATATTTCGCATATTTTTCGTCCGTCATAATCGCAAAACTTATCTTTTTGTGCGCTAATTTGACGCGAAATGAATTTGCCATACAAATATTTCCGTCCGAATATGCGCGGATAAACGGATGTGTTTCGTCGAATTTTTCCAAGAATTCGTGAATCAAAACCCGCTTGTAAAAAATATCAATCTCAAAACTTCCGGCGTGAAGTTTTCCGCCGTCGTATTCGAGTTCGTGCGGATCAACAATCATCGTGCGAAAGCCTTTCGATTCAAAATAATCCGTCAAAGTATAAAATTCGGCTTCGGTCGAAACGCCTTCCCAATCAACAATTGCGATGTTCGGTTTGCCTTTTTTGCCGCCGAATTCGCGGTAAACCGTGAAAAGCGATTGCAAAAGTTTTTGGTGCGGCTTCGGTCGCCAATGTTTATTTTCAGCGAGAAATTTTTTAATTTCGGGAATTTGTTCGAGAACGATTTCAAGCTGCATCTGATCGCCGACACCTGCGGGAGTTTCGGCGTTATATTCTAAAAACTTAAAACTTTCGTCGCCGATAAAAGTATCTAAACGACTGGTAACACAGAGTTTTTCGTAACCCGGGTTGATCCGCGCCATTTTTGCTTCGGCTTCGGTTAAATCGAGTTTTGCAAAAATTTCGTCGTTTTCGAGCGCAGCATCAGACAAATTTCTGGCTGCTTTGGCGATAATTTCGGCGGCTTTTGAAACTTCATCGTAGCGTTTGCGCGACATAAAATGCGGACGCAAAAACGGACAAGTTGGTCGGTCGCCGTAAAGCAAGCCGAGTTCGCTTTGAATTTCAATTAATTTTATAAAGAGATTTGTGTCGTTTCTGTGATTTTCCAAAAGCTGTTCATTGAGTTCGGTAACTTTTTTATTAAGTTCTTTGTTCATAAGTTTTGGAAATTTTAGAAATTTTCAACCACAGATATTCACAGATTAATTTACGATAAAAACGATGCAGACTAATTTAACTCAAATCAAATATAATCTGTGTTTATCTGTGAATATTTGTGGTTAAATGTTCTTACTGAACAGAAACTATCTGCGATATTGCGTTAGTCAACGAACGAAAAATATCGCGTCCGTCATTTGAACCAAGCAGATTTTCGCAAGCGCGTTCGGGATGCGGCATCATTCCGATGACATTTCTGTCTAAATTGCAAATTCCCGCGATGTTTGAACGCGAACCGTTCGGATTTGCTTCGTCCGTGATTTCGCCATTTTCATCACAATACCGGAAAACTATCTGATTATTTTCTTCCAATTGCTGAAAAGTTTCGTCGTCGCAAACGTAATTGCCTTCGGCGTGGGCAATCGGAATTGATAAAACTTTGCCGTTTTCCACTTCGCTTGTAAAAGGCGTGTTTTCGTTTTCGACCTTGATGTTTATATGTTTGCAGATAAAATGCAGATTTTCATTTCGCATCAATGCACCCGGAAGAAGTCCGGCTTCGCAAAGAATTTGAAAACCGTTGCAGATTCCAAAAACAAATTTTCCGTTTGCAGCAAAGGCTTTGACCGCTCGCATTACAGGCGAGAACTTGGCAAGCGCACCGGCACGAAGATAATCGCCGTAGGAAAATCCGCCGGGAACAATCAAGGCATCGTAACCGCTCAGATCGGTTTCCTTATGCCACACAAAATCAACCGGCTGACCGACGTGCTTCGACAAAACGTGATAAGCATCGTGATCGCAATTTGAACCGGGAAAAACTATTACTCCGAATTTCATAACTTTATAATTGGGAATGGTGAATTGAAAGATTTAATTAATAATTCACCATTTATAATTCACCATTAATTAACTATTTCCACTTTATAATCCTCAATTACCGGATTTGCCAAAACATCTTTGGCGATTTTTTCAGCCGCAGATTTTGCGTCCGTTTCAGACAGAGACGAATCGAGTTCGATCTCGAAATATTTTCCCTGTCTGATGTCTTCGATTTTTTCAAAGCCCATTAACTCGACCGAATGATGAATTGCCTTGCCTTGCGGATCGAGAACACTCGGCTTTAATGTAACGTAAACTTTTGCTTTCATTATAAATTCCTCAAAATAAAAGGTAAATTCTTACGCAAATTCTTGTTTTTTGCAATGTCTTTGTGATACATTCTCGTAAATCTAGTTTTACACAAATGACCAAAATTCAATTTCAAGTAAAAAAAAGGAGATAAATTTAATTATGCAAAATAATGCCGGCAAAACCGCGCTTGGTTTAGATACAGGTATCGGAGTCTTAATTTGTTATTTCGGAAATCTGGCTTGCGGACTTCCGCTCGGATTAATTTTCAGTATTCTTGTCATCGTTCAGGATAAAACGAACAGAGTCGCTCGCTTTCATGCTTTTCAATCATTATTTCTGATGGTTCTCGGTTTTATTATCGGCATTCCGATTTGGATTGGTGTTTTTGTCGGAGCAATGATAGATAGTTCAATCGGTTTCCCGTTAGTAACTTTATTAATTGGCTTATTAGCTCTCGTTTTTGCAATTGCAATGATTTACTTTGTAATTATGGCAGCAGTGAAAGGCTTCGGCGGCGCAATTTATAAAATTCCGGTCATTGGTAATTTTGCTGAAAAATATGCCAACGGTTAAAAGCTTTTCTGTCCAAACACACGATTGAAAACTTTTTCCACATTTCGCAAATAATGTTTTAAGCCAAAAACGCGGTTTATTTCTTCGCTCGATAAATGTGAAGAAATATCCGCGTTTTTAATTTATTTTTTATTTTTAATAAGCAAATATGCTAAACTTTTGGAAAAGTTAAAAGTTAGCTGTATATTTTAACTTTCTTAAAAAATATGAACGAATCTGAAGAAACATTGAATCAGGAAAACTCGGCGGTTCTCAAAGCAATTGCAGATTTATCAACCAAGTTCGGTAATCTGGAAAATCGCTTTGATAATCTGGAAAAAACCGTGAATATCCAGTTTGAAGTAATCCGCGAAGGAATTTCTTATAACAGCGCAAAGTTTGACCGTTTGGAAGCCAAAATTTATGATGCGCGTTCCGATATTTCCAACCTCAGAGCCGATATTAAAGAAATGACCGAAGAGATACGCCAACAAAGAACGAGAGAAACCCTGAGTTTGGAAAAGTAATTTCTTTAGATTCGATGAATGAATCTTGTTAAATTCCCGGTCTGAATTTAATCGAACACACGATTGAAAACTTTTTCCACGTTTCGTAAGTAATGTTTTAAGTCAAAGACGCGGTTTATTTCTTCGCTCGATAAATGCGAAGAAATATCCGCGTCTTTCATTATTAATTCTTTATATTCACCGCCCTCGTCCCAAACTTTCATCGCATTTCTCTGCGTCCAAACGTATGCTTCTTCGCGCGAAATTCCCTTTTGCGTCAAAGCCAACATTAATTGTCCGCTGAAAACTAAACCGCGCGTTAAGTTTAGATTTTTCAACATATTTTCAGGATAAACAACAAGATTTTCTAAAAGCGATGCGGTTTTTGCCAGCAGATAATCAAGCGTTGCGCTTGAGTCCGGCAAAACGATTCTTTCCGCCGAAGAATGTGAAATATCGCGTTCGTGCCACAAAGCCATATTTTCCAGACCGACAATCGAATTTGCGCGAACTGTCCGAGCCATTCCGCAGATTCTTTCCGACAGAATCGGATTACGTTTGTGCGGCATCGCGGATGAACCTTTTTGTCCGGTTTTGAATTTTTCCTGAGCTTCTCGAACTTCCGTTCGCTGCCAATGTCGAACTTGGAGCGCGAATTTTTCAAGCGAACCGGCGATAATTCCAAGTGTGCAGAGATATTCGGCATATCGGTCGCGCTGAATAACTTGTGTGGAAATATCTGCGGCTTTGAGTCCCAATTTTGCACAAACTCTTTCTTCGACATCAGGATCGAGATGTGCGAACGCGCCGACCGCACCGCTGATCTTTCCGACGGAAATTATTTCTTTTACTCTTTCAAGCCGCTCTTTATTGCGCTTCATTTCCGAAAACCAGAGCGCGAAAGTCATTCCGAAACTCGTCGGTTCGGCGTGAATTCCGTGCGTTCGTCCAATTTGCGGAGTGTCTTTAAATTCAATCGCGCGTTGTTTCAAAACTTCTAACAGCGAATCAATTTTCGTTAAAAGCAATTCGCACGCTTCTTTTAATAAAAGCGCATTCGCCGTGTCAACAACATCTGAAGAAGTTAAACCGAAATGCACGAAACGCGCAGATTCGCCGATATTTTCCGCTAAATTCGTCGTAAAAGCGATAACGTCGTGATCGGTCGTTTTATCGATTTCATTGATTCTTTCGACGGTAAAAGCAGCTTTTGTTTTAATATTCTCCAAATCTTCCGCCGGAATAATTCCGTCTTCGGCGTGAACTTCGCAAACTGCGATTTCTACATCAAGCCATTTTTGAAATTTATTTTTCAGAGTCCAAATCGCGCCCATTTCGGGCAAAGTGTATCTTTCAATCATTTTTCCTTTTATGTTTATTTTGATTTCTTTAAATATACTTTGTTTCCAAACTTCGTGTTAAGTAAATCTTTAAATTCTTGCAGTTGCTGTGCATCAGCAAAATCTTTTTTTGGCAACATAATTCTTTGACCAACTTTAGTATCAAGATAAAAATAGTTTTTTATCTCTTTAAAACTCTTAATAAAATCCCACTGAACTTCACTGGTAAGTCCTTCTGTAATGACTTTGATTTTATCGTTTGAAATAATGTAATTAATTGTAGCTGCTCTTTCAACTGCAATCTCAGCTGATAAATATACATAATTAAGCAGTGATAAAATTGTGAACAAAAAAGATAAAACAATTATTCCAATAAATTTTGTTTCTCCAAAAGAGTTCACAAAAAAAGCAAGCAATGCAAACCCAAATAAACCAAAAGTAAAAAAACTAATTAGTATATTTAGAAAGCTAAAATGTAAGTCAATATAATATCGCCAGAAATTTAAATGTTCTAAATTAACATCTAGCACAATTTCTATCTCTTTATTCATAAATAATATGATTGTTTTTTTTGAACATTAACTAATTAATTTACTCATCATCATTAATTACAATATCTTTAACCGTTTCGATTTTTTCTTCAACTTCATCGGTCAAGCTGTTTTCTTCGTTTATTTCCGTATCTTCATCGCCAAGAACGTCTTGAATATAAAGCATTTGAATCAAAACCATCAAAACCGCGAGAATCGGAGTTGCTAAAACTAAGCCTAAACCGCCGATCAAAATTCCAAGAATTAACTGCGAAACAATGGTCAAAGCGGGCGGAAGTTCGACGGTTTGGCGTTCGATCCAAGGTGTAATTAAATTTGATTCGATCAGCTGAACGCCGATGTATAAACCTGCAACATAAACAGCCGTGATCGGACTTTCGATAAACGCAAGCAAAATAGCGGGAATCGCCGAAAGAATCGGACCGAAATTCGGGATAAATGATAAAAGTCCGGCGATCAAACCGAGCGTTAGCGCGAGCGGAACGCCGATAATCGAAAGTCCGACCCACGTCAAAATGCCGATGACGAGCATCGAACCGATTTTGCCGATTAACCACCAACGCAGCGTGTCGCCGATTTCGCCAACAACTTCTTCGACACGCGGACGTTTGCTGATCGGGAAAAGTTTTGTAAATCCGTGATTATAAGTTTTCGGTTCGGTTGCGAAATAAATCGCTAAAAGAATTGTGACAAAAAAGTTCGCGACCATTCCGGCAGTCGTCGAAAAAAATCCGCCAACGCTTGATAAGAGCGAGGCAGTGTTGATTTTGTTGATAACTTCCTGCGCGCTTGGCAACTGCTCGATAATCGCTCTGCCCCAACCGAATTGAGATAGGTACGCGGCGACATTTTCCGCCGAACGCGGCAATTCTTCGCGCAAATGACGAACTTGTTCGGCGACACTAGGCGCGAGAAGTGCGATACTTCCCGCCAAAATTACAATCAATATTACCGAGACGAGTAATACGGCTTTGCCCTCGCTGATTTTTACATAGTCACTAAGCAAATCTGCCAAACCGCGTAAAAAAACCGCCAACAAAACGGCAGCAAAAACGAGCATTAAAATGTTAACAATATAGCTAAATGCAAAAACAAAAATAACAATCAGCGTAACTACACTGCAAAAAATCAAAACGTATTTGATAAAATCTTTATTTTCCGTAAAAATTGCCATATCAATTTGAATTCTATCGAAAGCGAGAATATACCGCATCCGCGACTTTCACACAAAACTGTAAAATTAAATTTTCTGATTGTTGCGAAAAGTTACGTCCTTTGCAAAAATGGACCAACGAAACAGTCTTAATTTAGCTAATTTTTTTGGAGTAAACAAATATGGGAAAACGCAAAAATCCTTGGACGGCAATCGGTTATTCCACTTATGAGAGTTTTCAGATGATGCCGTTTGATTTAAGAAGACGCGGCGAAACTCACGAACTCAATCGTCAGCGCGTTATTTCGTCCATTTTGCTTGAGTTATACATTATGGCAACTGTCGGAATTATAAAAAAAGACAAGATTGTGACCGTCAAACGCGCACTTTCACAAAACTTACGCGGCGGTCAGAAAGATATGACCGAAGCCGCACATTGCTGTCCGCGTCAGGTAATGATCGGTGATAAAACACCGACCGAGATTCTGCAAACCGCATTTCCCGAACGTGCTTTCGTCGTCAACGCATTTTTTGCCGAATCAGACATTCTGCCCGCAAACTTTAACAAAGCCGACACCCGCGCCGAAAGCAACGGTTTGAGCAACGGTTTTCGAACCGCGTGTCATTTTGTCATTGCCGACGCGCATTATCGCGGAAAACTGATTCCGCTAAATGTTTCAACCTCCGTCAGGCAAGCATTTTCCCAATATTTAGACCAAGCCGACGATGCTTTCCGTATTTCCGGTGAAAGACTCGAACATAAATTGCGTTTTAACGTGACCAAACAAGACGAGATAAAATGGAATGAACAACTTAAAATCACGCGAATTTACGCCCGAACGCTGCGAATTTCGTCCGGCGCATCGGTTGTTTTAGACATCGAAAGAGTCAACGGGTTGATTAGAATTTACAAAGAATTAGGTGGCTAAGGCGGCGCGATGATGTAATAAATCATTTTCAAATCCAATTTTAAAAGAAAAAGGCAGCGTTTTGACTGTCTTTTTCTTTTGAGTATTGAAATTAAATATAACCTTTATCAATCAACAATTCCGCATTAAGAACGGCAGAGCCAGCCGCGCCGCGAACCGTGTTGTGGCTGAGGGCAACGAAACGATAATCGAAAATGTTATCGGGGAAAATTCTGCCGACGGTGATTGTCATTCCTTTACCGTTTTCGCGGTCTAGGCGCGGTTGCGGGCGCGAAGGTTCTTCGGAAACTTTAATAAAAGTTTTCGGCGATGAATAGAGTTCGAGCGACGGGAAACTCGACATTGCTTCCATCACGGCTTCAAGTGTCGAGGTTTGTCTTAATTTGACGCGCACTGAAGCCGTGTGACCGTCGAGAACATTTACGCGAAAACATTGCGCCGATACTGTAAAATCGGCTTTTTCGATTGAGCCGTTATTAAATTCACCCAAAATTTTCTGTGCTTCGGTTTCGACCTTGGGTTCTTCGCCGGCAATATAGGGCATTACATTGTCGAGAATATCAAATGAAGAAACACCTGGATAACCTGCACCTGAAATCGCTTGCATTGTGGTTACAAAAACCGATTCGATGCTGTATTTTCGGTGTAAAGCGGCAAGCGGTGGCGCAAAACTGGCAACCGCGCAATTCGGGTTTGTGACGATAAAGCCTTTGTCAAATCCGCGTTTTTCTTTCTGAACTTGGATCAATTTAAGATGTTCGTGATTGATTTCGGGTATAAGTAAAGGAACGTCTTCTTCCATCCGAAACGACGAAGAATTACTAATTACCGGAAACCCCGACCGTGCAAATGATTCTTCGGTTTGACGCGCCACAGACGAAGGCAAACTCGAAAAAACAAAATCACAATCAAGCGACGGCTCTATCGGCTGAACTTCGATTTCCTTAACATTTTCGGGCATCTCGCCTGCTAATTTCCAAGCGCACGCTTCGGCAAAATTTTTCCCGACCGAACGATCCGAAGCTGCCAAAGCCGTAATTTCAAATTGTGGATGATTTTCCAAAAGTTGAACAAATCTTTGCCCGACAGTTCCTGTTGCACCTAAAATTCCAACACGATATTTCTTCATAAGGAAATAAATGCTAGGCGAAAGAATTTATGAAGTCAATGTTATAAAATAGTATTTCTAGATTTTTTGCTTATTTTAACGTCAGTTCGGGATAAGAATATTTGCCCACGAAATACACAAATTAAACGAAAATGAAGAAAAAGCAAACCGAAAACGTGCAGAAAAAAATTTACTTTTCGTATTTTTCGTGTATTTCGTGGGCAAATATCTTTTCTTTCAATCTTTGTTCTCTTATCCCGAACTGACGTTATTTTATTTAATATTCCAGCAAAAACAATTTTCATCAGAGGTCTATTAAATTTTTCAAAATTAATTTCTTTGTCTTTTTTTTTGCTTTTTTTTCGCATTGTTAACTGTAGA
>JBBSAX010000135.1:0-13796 GCA_038251885.1 Pyrinomonadales bacterium
TACGGAAATGAGTTTTGTGGACGTAAAAATTCCGAAAGAAAATATTTTAGGCGGAATCGGCAATGGAATGCGTGTCGCTTTTAACAGTCTTGATAACGGAAGAATCGGAATTGGTTCCTTGTCTGTCGGAATCGCGCAAGCCGCGTTTGAAGAATCGAAAGAATATGCAAAAGACCGGGTTGCCTTCGGTCAACCGATTGCCGAATTTCAGGCGATTCAATTTAAACTCGCGGATATGGCAACCGAAATCGAAGCTGCCAGACTTTTAACTTTTCGTGCCGCCGCAATGAAAGACGCAAATCACAAAAAAACGGGCGTTTATTCTTCGATGGCAAAACTTTATGCTTCGGAAATTGCCAATAAAGTATGCGCTGATGCGATTCAAATTCACGGCGGAAACGGTTATTCACGGCATTATAATGTCGAAAAATATTATCGTGATGCTCGAATTACAACCATTTATGAAGGCACGAGCGAAATTCAGAGAATCGTCATTTCGCGGGGAATTTTAAAAGATTAATCGAAAAATTTAATATTCCGGCAAAACTTAGCTTAAATTTTCGTCGCCAAATTGCAATAAAAAATCTTTCAAATTCAAATTTAGAGGAGAAAAAATATGCCTATAGTTTTAGGAATTGACGGGACAGGTTCTGCAATAATTCCCGGCGCGGGGCGCGACAGAGATTATGACATAGCTTTTGCAAACAGCTTTGTGAAAAGAATTTGCAGCACGGGCAGCGGAACTCGCGGGTATTTGCGCGGTCCGGTTGGTTTGGGCGGCGGACTAAGAGCGGCTGTGAACGGCGGCTATGAATTTATCAAGCAAAAACGGCGGGAAGGCGATACGAGCGATGTTTTATTAACGGGTTACAGTCGCGGTGCTGCGGGAGTTATAATGATTGCCAAAAAACTTCAACGTGATCAGATTCCTGTCAAAGCTATGCTGCTTTTTGATTGCGTTGACCGATATTTATTCGGCGATGCGAGCGTCGTTCCGAATAATGTCGAAATCGTCAAGCACGTAATTCGTGATCCGAACGCCAAATCAAGACATAGTTTCGGTAATGACGGTATGGAGTATCATCCGCCAACCGTTTATCCGACAATAATTAAATTTATGTGTACGCACGGCGGAATGGGCGGCACGCCCTGGGACAAACCGCGAGATAAAATGTGGACGGATTTAATTGACGAAGGTGCATTGGAACAACCCTGGAATGATACGACTGCAATAAGTTATCAGCAAGATAAAAATGTTTCTGACCAAGTTTGGAGTCATTGCCAGCTTTTTATGCGTCAATACAGTTTTATTTCGTAAAATTCAATTTTTTGCAAAAGCATATTAATATGCTTTTGCAAAAATCACCCGCTTTGCCGATTCTTTGCCGGAATAAAAGTCTTCGCCTGCTTGTTCGATTGAATTCAATGGAATACAGCGAATCGTCGCTTTTGTTTCGGTTTTTATTTTTTCTTCGGTTTCCGCCGTGCCGTCCCAATGCGCGAGAAGAAAACCGCCTTTTTCGATTTGGTCTTTGAATTCTTCCCAAGTATCAACAACGAAAGTATTTTCCTCGCGGAATTTCAAGGCTTTATCGTAAATATTCTGTTGAATTTCGTCCAAAAGATTTTTGATATAATCCGCAATTCCTTCAAATGGAAGGGTTTCTTTGGAAAGTTCGTCGCGCCGTGCAACTTCAACCGTTCCATTTTCTAAGTCGCGCATTCCCATTGCAAGGCGCACAGGAACGCCTTTTAATTCGTATTCAGCGAATTTGAAACCGGGCTTATATTTATCGTCGTCGTCAAATTTGACTGAAATTCCGAGAGATTTAAGCTCATTAATAATTTGATTAGCTTTTTCAGAAATCGTTTTTAAGTCTTCTTCACTTCTGAAAATAGGAACGATCACAACCTGAATCGGCGCGAGCTTTGGCGGTAGAACCAAACCGTTGTCGTCGGAATGAGCCATAATCAACGCGCCCATCAGACGGGTTGAAACGCCCCACGAAGTCGCCCAAGGAAATTCTAATTCGTTTTCTTTATTGACAAATTTTACGTCAAACGATTTTGCAAAATTTTGTCCCAAAAAGTGCGAAGTTCCGGCTTGCAAGGCTTTTCCGTCTTGCATTAAAGACTCGATACAATAAGTTTCAACCGCACCGGCAAATCTTTCGGACGCAGTTTTTACACCTTGAATTACAGGCATTGCCATCCAATTTTCGGCAAAATCAGCGTAAACTCCAAGCATTTTTTCTGTTTCTTCAACAGCTTCCTGTTCAGTTGCGTGTGCCGTGTGACCTTCCTGCCAGAGAAATTCAGTAGTTCGCAAAAACAAACGTGTTCTCATTTCCCAACGCACGACGTTTGCCCATTGATTAATCAAAAGCGGCAGATCGCGCCACGATTGAATCCAATCTTTATAAGTATTCCAAATTACGGCTTCGGACGTTGGACGAATAATTAGTTCTTCCGTCAGTTTCGCTTCGGGATCAACGATCAAACCTTTACCATCGGGATTTTGTTTTAATCGGTAATGTGTAACGACGGCGCATTCTTTAGCAAAACCTTCGGCGTGTTCTTCCTCTTTTTCCAGAAATGATTTCGGCACGAACAGCGGAAAATATGCGTTTTGATGTCCAGTTGCTTTAAACATATCGTCCAAAGCTCTCTGCATTTTTTCCCAGATGGCAAAACCATAAGGTTTTATCACCATACAACCGCGCACGGCGGAGTTTTCCGCTAAATCTGCGCGTTTAACAATTTCGTTATACCAAGCCGAATAATCTTCGCTGCGTTTTGGAAGTCCTTTACTCATAAATTTGTTTCAAACTAATAAAAATAATCGAACAGCAAACTGTTCGGATAAAGTTTTAAATAATAATGGAAATTTTGGAAAGAAACAAAGCAACAGTTAAACAAATGTAACCGTTCTTAACTGTCTGAAAATTATTCACTATGATAAATTATTCTTAATGAGCGACTTTAAGTTAAATTTTCAAGATACGAAAACTGCATTTGCAGATAAAACTAATTCGGAATTGCGCGAAAAATATCGCATTTTTAAAATGATGAATTCACCGATTTTAAACGAAATCGGAACAAAATCAGCGCAAATTGCTTTGTCTTTGGGCTTGCCGGTTGAATGGCTGATAAAAAACACGATCTTTGAACAATTTTGCGGCGGGGAAAATATCGAAGAATGTCAACCGACGATTGAAAAACTCGGTGAATCGAATATCGGAACGATTCTCGATTATTCCGTTGAAGGAAAACACGCCGAATCGGATTTTGACCGGACAAAAGATGAAACAATTCTCAATCTCAAACGTGCGAAAAATGACGGAAAGATTCCTTTTGCCGTATTTAAAGTTACAGGCATCGCGCCGCTTGGAACGCTTGAAAAAATCAGCAGTAAAGCCGATTTAAAGGAATCGAATAAAGTTAAATGGGACAATGCGAAACGCCGCATAGACGAAATTTGTAAATTTGCACATTCAATCGAACAGCCGATTTTTATTGATGCGGAAGAAACTTGGATTCAGGATGCAATAGATCAATTGGCGACCGAAATGATGGAACAATACAATCAGAAAATGCCGATTGTGTTTAATACGATTCAGCTTTACAGACAAGATCGGCTTGAATTTTTGAAAAAATCGCACGAACAGGCAAAAAAAGATGGTTATATTTTAGCGGTCAAACTCGTGCGCGGCGCGTATATGGAAAAGGAACGCGAACGTGCAAAAGAAATGAATTATCCTTCGCCGATTCAGCCGGACAAAGCCGCAACCGACCGCGATTTTGATGCGGCGGTTGATTATTGTTTAGGATATGTTGATGAGATCGCTTTTGTTGCGGGAACTCATAACGAAAAAAGTGTTCAGCAATTGGCGCAAAAAATGCGCGAAAAAGGAATTGATGAAAATCATCCGCACGTTTTTTTCTCCCAACTTTACGGTATGAGCGATAACTTATCTTACGTTTTGGCTGATAATAATTACAATGTTTCAAAATATGTGCCTTATGGTCCGGTGAAAGATGCCGTTCCGTATTTGATTCGTCGCGCCAAGGAAAACTCGTCCGTCATGGGACAAGTGAGCCGCGAACTGGATATGATCGGCAAAGAACTAAAACGTAGAAACAAATCCTGATTTTTTGTTAAACTAAATTTTTATTTGATTTGAGAAGTATTTTTAAGAAAATTGTTTTTAGTAAAAGAAAATTCAACTAATTTTGTGGAAAACCATTCATCCGGCTCAATAAATTCATTATCAGCGGAAAATTTACAGAAGACTTACGGGCGCAGGCGTGTGGTTGATGATGTCAGTTTATTTGTCGCGCAAGGCGAGGTTGTCGGACTTTTAGGCGCGAATGGGGCTGGAAAAACGACGACATTTTATATGATGACGGGTTTGGAACGCGCCGAAAATGGAAAAATTTATTTAAATAATCAGGATGTGACGAATTTACCGATGTATTTGCGGGCGCGTTTGGGTTTGGGATATTTACCTCAAGAACCTTCAATTTTTAGAAAGATGTCAGCAGAGCAGAATATTCTGGCAATTCTGGAAACGATGAAATTTTCGCGTGAACAGAGATTTGCCCGCCTTGATGAACTTTTAGAAGAATTCGGCATAAATCACGTCAGAAAAACTCGTGGCGACGCGCTTTCCGGCGGTGAACGGCGGCGTGTTGAAATCGCTCGTTGTCTGGCAACCGAGCCGCAATTTATTCTTTTGGATGAACCGTTTGCCGGGATTGACCCGATTGCGATTGATGATATTCGTGAAATTATCCTTTATCTTAAAAATCAAGGAATTGGAATTTTAATCACCGATCACAACGTCAGAGAAACTCTCGGAATTACAGATCGTGCATATATTATGGCTGAAGGAAAAATTCTTCGAACAGGAAGTCCTAAAGAGTTAGTTGAAGACGCGGATGTTCGACGACTTTATTTGGGCGAAAGATTCACATTGTAAAATAAAAATATTTTTTTATTGTGGAATCGGTAAATAAAAACAACACAAAAGTTGCCTTAATACATAAAAACTTCATCAGATCAACAGTTTAATTTTACCATTTCAAGTCCGAATCGGTTATAATCTATAAGGAAGACCGATATTTCATTTATTAACTTGGAGAAATTTCCCAGATAAACTTTTAAGTATCAAATGTCATCGTTAAGACTTACACAAAAATTAGCCCAGCGGATGGTTTTGACTCCGCAACTTCGTCAGCGCATCGAGATGCTGCAAATGACGACTCTCGAATTGAGCGAACTCATTCAAAATGAACTCGTCGAAAACCCCGTGTTGGAAGAAGTTTTGACCGATGAGGAATTTCAGGAATTTTCTGAAAAGATTCTTGACCAAAACTCGGAAGGTCAGGAAGAGATTTTTGAAAATAATCACAAAAAAGAGAAAGATGATTTTACGGATTTTGATGATTATGAAAATGTAAAAGCCGAAGCCGGAAGTGAAAACGGAACTGAAGGCAATGCTGATTCAGATGGCGATTCCGATGATTTTTCCGAGGACAGTTCCGACTCATTTGAAGAAGTTGATTTTGGCAGAGAATTTCAGGAGTATCTCGATCCCGGATACAAAACTCAGGAAATCGAATATAAAGAAGACGCGCCGAGTTTTGAACAGTTTTTAACCCGCTCACCCTCTTTGATAGATCATCTCGAATGGCAGCTAAATCTCCAACAAATCGGCGAAAGACTTGAAGATATTGCAGTTTGTATCATCGGAAACCTCAATGCCGACGGTCGTTTGAGGGCAACTGACGAAGAAATTTGTGAAATGTGCGGCTGTTCCGATGAATCGGTTGAGAAAGCACGTCAAATTGTGATGCAGCTTGAACCTGTCGGTTGCGGTGCCCGGACGGTTAAAGAATGTCTGCTTGCTCAACTTGAAGCGAATGGTGAAGGCGAAAGTTTAGCGGCGGATTTGGTCGCCAATCATTTGGAAAATTTGCAACCGCACCGCCTCCAGCATTTATCAAAAGATACGGGAATTGATGTTCACTTACTGAACGAAGAAATAAACAAAGTTAGAATTCTCGATCCTTATCCCGGAAGACGTTATTCGAGCGATGAACCGATCTATGTTCAACCGGAAGTTTATATCGAAAAAGTTGACGAAGATTATATCGTCTATTTTACCGACGATGGAAGCCCGCGTCTGAGAATCAGCCAATCATATAAAAATTTGGTTGATCACGAAGAAACATCAAAAGAAACAAAAGATTTTATAAAAGATAAAGTTCGTTCGGCGGTTGATCTGTTGAGAAATATCGAACATCGTCGGCAGACAATTTATCGTGTGGTCGAGTGCATTATTCATCGTCAGAGAGCTTTTCTTGAACACGGCGTTCAGCATATCAAACCGATGATGCTCAAAGATGTTGCCGAAGACATCGGAATGCACCTTTCGACAATTTCGCGCGTTGTTAATAGAAAATACGCGCATACGCCGCAAGGGGTCATCGAACTTCGCAGGTTTTTCTCTGAAGGAATGCTTAACGAAGACGGCGAAGAAGTTTCGACCAGAATTCTTAAACTTAGAATCAAAAAAATGATCGAGGAAGAAGATACACATAAACCTTTAACCGACGATAAAATCGCCAAAGTATTAGGTAAGGAAGGTGTCAAACTTTCCCGTCGAACTGTTGCTAAATACCGCGACCAGATGCAGATTCCGGGTTCGCGTGAAAGAAAAACAATAATTTAATTTGCGATTTGCAAATTTTCTTTGAAAATTAGAATTTATTTAACTGATTTGTAGTTGATTAGAGTGTTGTTTCTCAAAAAACAAAATAAATCGTTAAATGAAAACTAAAGTCAAAACAATAAGTTTTTGACCTACAAACAATTAACAAGAGGTGCAAAATATGAAATTTGAATACACAGGAAGACACATCGAAGTTACACCGGCATTGCGTTCACACGTCGAACAACATTTTGACAGAATAAACCACCTATTTGACGGCAAAGATAATAAAGCACATGTAATCATTGAAGTTGAACGGGGAAAACATCGCTCGGAAATTGTTGTAAAGTGGCGAAATGAGGTATTAAATGCAACGACAAGTGTTTCAGATATGTATAAGTCATTATCGCAAACAATTGCGAAAATCGAAAAACAAGCACTAAAATTGAAAAATAAAATTATAGACAAACACCAAAAAGCCGAAAAACTCGGCACAATTCCGACACCGCAGACGGAAGTAAAAGTCGAACCTGAAGTGCCCGATATTATCGCAACAGAAAATTATTCGGTAAAACCAATGACCGCCGAAGAAGCTGTTCTAAAATTACAGGAACAAGCGAATCAGTTTCTGGTTTTTAGAACAACCGATAATCAAAGTGTTGCAGTAATTTATAAACGCGATGACGGAAATTATGGTTTGATTCAGCCGTAAAGATTCCAAATAAATTAAAATCAAAAAGTTTTTATGGAGAATTTTTAATGAAATTCTCCATAAATTACAAAATCCGCAAAAATGCAAAAAGATTTAATAAATATCAATCCGAAAATTACAGTTTCGGATTTTATTGAGCAATCTTTCAAAGAATTGAAATTGAGCATTTTAGCGGGAAAATCCGGGATTTTATCGAAAGAAATTTCATCTTCCCGCATACAAAAACTGGGTCTTGCGCTTGCCGGGTTTGCCCATTATATTCACGAAGGTCGCATTCAAATTGTCGGTCAAAGCGAAATTGCTTACTTAAATCAATTAGAAAAAGAAAAGCGCATCAAGACTCTTAAAAATCTCGATTTAGAAAAAATTTCCTGTATTTTAGTTACAAAAAATCTTGACCCGCCGCCGGACTTATTGGAAATTGCCAACGAAAATTCTCTACCCGTAATTCGTACTGCGGATTTGAGTTCGATGGCGATTAATGAAGTTACAAAATTTTTAGAAAAAACTCTCGCGCCGACAATTACATTGCACGGAGTTTTAATGGGAATATACGGCATCGGAGTTTTGATTGTAGGCGAATCGGGTATCGGAAAATCCGAATGCGCTCTTGATTTAATTACTCACGGACATCTCTTAGTTTCGGACGACGCAGTTGTTATTAAGAAAATCGGTGAAATAATAGAGGGCTCTGCGCCCGAAATTACAAAAGAGCATCTTGAGATTCGCGGACTCGGAATATTAAATATCCGTGATCTTTTCGGCATTTCGGCAATCGGGAAAAATAAAAAAATCGAGTTGTTGATCGAATTCACCCGATGGAAAGAATCGGATGAAGTAGAAAGATTCGGTTTGGAAATTCTGGAAGAAGAATTTTTCAGTGTTAAAATAAAAAAATTCGTTTTACCCGTTAGTATCGGAAGAAATCTTTCGACTTTGGTTGAAACAGCGGTTCGGGTGTATTTATTGCACGTTTCAGGAATAAATGCGGCTCAAAAATTATTTGAAAAACACTCGACTATTTTAAATAGTAAGAAAGTTTAAAAGTGAAAAAGTTTTCGGACAAAAAATCCCGATAAAATAAATCTAAATTTAATATGTCTCAATTTGAACAAGAAAGCAAAAACTTTCCAAATTTTGTTATTATCACCGGACTAAGCGGTTCGGGAATGAGCTCAGCAACCAATGCTTTTGAAGATTTAGGGTATTTTTGTGTTGATAATTTGCCGCTGACAATGCTCAAAACATTTTCGCGTCTCTTGATTCCAAATGCCGAAGAAATAGTGGCAATTGAAAAAGCCGCTTTAGTCATTAATATCAGAGAAAGACATTTTCTTTCTGAATTTCCAACCGAAGTAGCAAAATTGGAGAAAAAACTTTCTCCTTTCGTGCTTTTTTTTGAGGCATCGGATGAGGTTTTGCAAAGACGTTTCAGCGAAACGCGGCGACCGCATCCGGCTGATACGGGAAAGGGTTTGCTCCAAGCAATTCGAGATGAAAGGGAAGCAATGCGGGAAATTGGGGAAAAAGCTGACTTGATTGTAGATACTTCCGATCATACGGTTCACACGCTTCGCCGTTTTTTGTTGGAAGAATTCGGACAAAATGAAGAAGGAACGCCTTTGAATATTCAGATTATGAGTTTCGGGCATAAACACGGCGTTCCGAATCGCGTTGATTTATTGTTCGATGTTAGACATCTGCCGAATCCGTATTTTGAAAAAGGTCTGAGAGAATTACCCGGAACGGATGAAAGAGTTGTAAACTTTCTTGATAATCAGGAGGAGGTGCAGGAAACAAGCCGCCGATTTATAGATTTGTTGGAATATCTTCTGCCGCTTTACCGGCGCGAGGGTAAATCTTATTTAACTATCGGAATCGGCTGTACAGGCGGCAGACATCGTTCAGTTCGGGTGGCAAACAAGGTCTCTGAAGCATTACAAAAAGATAATTATCTGGTTTCAGTTTTACACCGCGATGTTCTTAAATAAAATAATGAGGTAAACAAATATGAATAAAATAGGTGGAGTGGTTGTTTCGCACGGACAAGTTGCCAACGAACTTTTAGCGGCGGCGGAAACGGTTGTCGGAGAAATGAAACATATAAGAGCGGTTTCAATCGGTTGGCACGATGATGTCGAAGTAGCCAAAGACGAAATTTCAAGAGCGATAAAATCGGTTTCTGACGGAAAAGGTGTTTTACTTTTAACGGATATGTTCGGAGGAACTCCAACAAATATTTCGGCGATGTTTATTAAGCAAGATGAAGTTGAAATTATCACGGGAGTTAATCTTCCAATGGTTATAAAACTTGCTTCGCAAAATAAGGAAATGACTTTAACAGAATTGGCGAAAGAGGTTGAAGAGCAAGGAAGGCAAGCTATTTATCGAACAAGCGAATTACTCGAACCGCATAAATTGAAAAAAGATGCTTGAAACAAAACTTAGAATAATCAATCAATTAGGACTTCATGCCAGAGCCGCCGCACAACTGGTGCGTCTTGCCGCGAAATTTAAAAGTAAAATAATATTAGTGAGAATAGATAATGCCGTAATTGCTGATGCAAAATCAATTTTGAGTGTTCTTACGTTAGTGTCAACAAAGGGAACTGAACTTACATTGGAGGTTGAAGGTGTTGATGAACAAGAAGCCTTTTTAGAAATCGAAAAATTATTTTTAGACGGTTTTGGAGAATTATAATTAAAGGAATTTATGAAATTAGAAGAAAGATTTTTTCCGGGAAGAGATAAAAAAGTTGGAGTCTTGGGCGTTCCGCTGGGTTTCGGTGCGGGTAAAAAAGGAAGTGAACTCGGCGTAACGGCGATGCGACTTTCAACTTTTCAAGATAAAACATTGACCGAACATATTGAAGAATTGGGATACGACTTAAAGGATTACGGTGATGTCGAAATCGTTAGACCGACAAAAATTGCGGCAGAAAACGAAAATCCGAAATATTTAAAAGAAATGCTCGAATCGAGTAGCAATATTGCAGAAAATGTTAAGCAAATTTTGCAGGATGAAAGAATTCCTATAATTTTAGGGGGCGATCATTCGATTGCAATCGGCTCGTTTTCAGGGATTTCTTCTTTTTATCACCAACAAAAAAAGGAAATCGGTTTGATCTGGTTTGACGCGCACGCTGATATAAACACGCACGAAACTTCGCCTTCCGGAAATGTTCACGGAATGCCGCTGGCAGCAATTTTGGGGTTAGGAGAAAAATCCTTGGTTAATCTCGAAGGCTTTTCGCCCAAGTTAAACCTGAAATATCTAGCACATATCGGTGCAAGGGATTTGGACATCGGGGAAAAAAGAAGAATTCATGATCTAGGTTTGCGTGATAATTTTTTTACGATGGCGGACATTGACCGACGCGGAATGCTGGCTTGCGTCAAAGATGCGATAAAAATCGCTTCACAAGCTGAAGCCGGATTTGCGGTAACTTTTGATATTGATATGATTGACCCGCGATTTGCTCCCGGTTCGGGAACATTGGTTCGCGGTGGAACAACTTATCGCGAGGCGCATATTGCATTGGAAGTTATTGCCGAAGCAGGCGGAATGCAATCGTTTGAGATAGTTGAAGTTAATCCGATGCTTGACCGTAGTAATATAACCGTCGAATTAGCCGGCGAACTTGTGCTTTCGGCGTTAGGAAAAACAATTTTATAATTCATTTTAGAAAGAGATTGGTTCATTAAGTAAAATAAACTTTTTCACTTTAAATTTTATGAAAACTCGTATCGGTATAATTTATGGCGGACGTTCGGGGGAACACGAAATCTCGATTCGTTCCGCAAAAACTGTTATTGAACAGATTGACAAAGAAAAATATGACGTAACTCCGATTGCCATTTCCAAAGAAGGAAATTGGCTGAATCCATTTGAGTCTTTGGCACTTTTGCCTCTGGAAATACGAAATTTATTTAATCCAAATGAAGAAAATTTTGTAAAAAGTGATATTGCGCTTCTCGGTGACACGAAATACCAGGGTTTAACTAAACTTGAAACAAAAGAGGGCGAAGAAAAATTTTCAAAACTCGACATTGTTTTTCCGGTTTTGCACGGAACTTTCGGCGAGGACGGAACAATTCAAGGGCTTTTTGAAATGGCAAATATTCCATACATTGGTTGCGGAGTTTTGGCTTCAGCGTGCGGAATGGATAAAGTTACGATGAAAACACTTTTTCGGGATGCCGAACTTCCGATGTGTAAATATGTCTGGTTTTTGCGAAGCGAATGGGAACGCGATAAATCCGCGGTTGTCAAACAAGTCGAGGTCAAACTTGGTTTTCCCTGTTTTGTTAAACCTGCAAATCTAGGTTCATCAGTCGGTGTTTCAAGAGCGGAAGACGCAGAATCCTTAGAAAAAGCCATTGATGTAGCTGCCGAATATGACCGCAAAGTTATCGTTGAAGAAGCCCTGGATATGCGCGAAATTGAATGTGCGGTTATCGGAAATGATGATCCGAAAGCAAGTTTGCCGGGCGAGTATATAGTCAAAGCCGCTGACAAAAAATTCTTAGATTATACCGAAAAATATGCGGGAACAGGTAATAACGAATTTATTGTTCCGGCTTTTGTTTCTGAAGAACTGTCCAAAAAGATTCAAAAAATGGCAATAACCGGATTTCGAGCAATTGACGGTTCGGGATTGGCACGGGTTGATTTCTTTTTGAGGAATGATACAGGTGCGCTTTTGATTAATGAAATCAATACATTGCCCGGTTTAACCGATGCTTCCGGTTTCCCGAAAATGTGGGCTGGAACAGGAATGGGATTTTCAAAAGTTATTGATGCTTTGGTCGAATATGCTTTGGAGCGACATAAAGATAAATCACGTAATAAAACGACATTTTGAACTTAAAAAAATTGAGAGTTGCAATTGAACTACTTTTAAGTCAGACTTTTATTACAAAATAACAAAAAGGAGAAAATATGTCAGTAGCAAAAAACATAGAAATTACGGCATCTTCGACGCAGAGTTTTGAAGATGCAATTAACAAAGGAATCGCAAAAGCCTGTAAAACCATTGATAATGTCAAAGGTGCTTGGATAAAGGAACAAAAAATCAGCATTGACGGCGGAAAAGTTTCGGAATACCGAGTGAATATGATTATTACTTTTTTATTAAAGGATGATGACGCAGTTTCCGAATAATTTTATTGGAAAGATTTTTATAAAAAAGATGAATGCAATTTAAGCATTCATCTTTTTTCTTTAGGAGCATTATAACCTTTGCGAGTTCTGATATTTAGATTAGGGCGAGCAACGCGAAGTTCGATTTTTCGCCATTTTCCGTCTTTTTTTGTGTTTAATGATTGATAGGCGAGAGTATATTGAACTCCGAGTTCCTTGACAATATTTTCAAATGCTTCACGCAGAGCCGCGCCGCCCGGAGTTGAAACAAAAAGTCCACCCGACTTTTCGGCAAAATTTTTCAAAACTCCCTGATTTACCATTTTGTCGCGGCTTCTGTCTTCCGAACTCGACATATCAACCGTGTAGATTGTGGCATTAACATCAAGTGCGGCTTTTAAGGCTTTTGAAGATGATTTG
This sequence comes from Pyrinomonadales bacterium, assembly GCA_038251885.1. GTDB lineage: Bacteria > Acidobacteriota > Blastocatellia > Pyrinomonadales > Pyrinomonadaceae > JAHCHG01. Next base: position 12,992 of record JBBSAX010000135.1, read on the forward strand.
CCGCTTTTGTTGTCTGCGCCGTCGGACAGAATAATTATCGCTTTTCGCTTTTCAGGACGTTTACCCAACTCTTCGGCGGCTATATAAATCGCATCGTTTAAAACGGTATAACCATCAGCTTTTAAATTAAAAATTTGAGGTGTAATATCACGGGAATTGGAAAATTCCTGCACAAGCGAAACTTTTGAATCGAAATTATAGATGGCTACTTTATCATCCACACGCAAACCATCCAGAAAATTTATCGCCGCCGAACGTGCCAATGAAACACGTTGTTCCATACTGCCCGAAGTGTCGAGCAAAATGACAGCAGCAAAAGGAGTTTCAGCTGTTTCAAAAACTTCAACCTTTTGTTCAACATCGTCCTCAAACACTCTAAATTGATTAGCTTTTAGACCGGCGACAGAGATTCCTTTTAAGTCTGTAATTGTTGCATTTAAAACAACAAGTGAGGATTCGATTTTTACAATTTCATCGTCATTTTCGATTTGAGCTAAGTTCGCGCTAAATTGTCCGAACACGATAAAAAGCAGAAATAATAGAAACAAGGATTTAACCATATTATTAAGTAAAATCTAAAAAAACAGGAAAAGTTTGATGATTCGGGCGATAAATTCAAAGTAACAGCATTTTGCAGCACAAATCTATTTGCAAGCCAAACCTATTTTGAGAATTTATCTGCAAAAGTAACTTAAACCAAATTCGGAATCGGAACTTATTTAATAAACTATTTACCGAAACGTAAAAAATTTAGGATGCTTAAAATAGAATTTGAACTCTTTATGGCAACAGCAGAAATCGTATA
>JBBSAX010000136.1:0-13784 GCA_038251885.1 Pyrinomonadales bacterium
AAGATAGAAAAAGAATTTCCCAATTTGGCGGCGAATAAAAATACTGATAATTTTCCGAAAAAGTCCGCCGAACAAAACAAAAAATCTTCCTTAGACTATCTAATTTTGACGTTCGCAATAGTTTTCACTTTTCCCACGTTCGTTGCGGGTTTCAAAGCATTGGGGTTGGTCGGTTTTTCTAAAAAACAATATTTTTGACGAACGGAATAGAGAGAAATCTGGTTACGGGTTCGGCAGCAATATTTTCCGGTTCGCTGGCGGGTTTGTTCTGGTATGTCTGGATGCTCAGAAACGGCTTTATCTAATGGTCTTTGAAAATTAAATCTAACAAAAAGATTTTATTCAGGCGATGCCCGCACATCGGGCGGCACAGCCGCAAATGTTAGATTTAATTTTCAAAGAACCATAAGAAATAAACGTACATTCAATTTCGGGAGTTAAATGTATTTGATAAAGGAGGAGAAATTATCAATAAAATTACTTGTGTAGAATGCATAACGGAATTCGATAAGGATGTTGAAAGCAAAACGGAAATTTGTCCGGCGTGTGATAAAAAACAAAAATCGGATATACAATTTTTACAGACGCTGAAAGTTTTGTTTTTTAGTTTTGCCTTTATGGTGCTTTCGTTGTTCATCCCTCTCTCATTAGCCCGGGAAACATCTTACGGTTATTACGAAATCCCTAACAGCAAGGGCAACCCGATAATGATAAGCAGTAGCGGAATTGAAATTTTCAAAATCGTAATCGTTTTTCTGGCAATCGGTTTGTCGGTTCTCGGCTTTTGGTTTGGCGCGAAACAAAAGAAAAAAGAGGGGATTTATTAAAACGACGATCTTTCGATTAAATAATTTTTGGGGATGATAATGATGAAAAAATTGGTAATTTGTCTTTCAATAATTTGTTGCGCGGCGATTTCGATCTCCGCCCAATTCGATAATGAAGGGAAATTGAATACTTGGACGACGGAAAAAGTTCAGCGCAACCCGGAAACCGAAGACACGCCGTATAGCGTCTGCAAAATCCGTATTGCTAAACATAAAGACTTTGACCGCGTTGTTTTTGAATTTGACGACGGCAAGCCGCAGTATGTCATTGAATATCTGCCGTCGAATATCTATCCGACCGAAGGCGGCGACCGCGAAATTAAAATTGCGGGCGATATGTTTATGGTAGTCAGTCTTTACGGAATCGGCGTTGACGATCCGCCGTGCAAACTTAAAAATTATCCGAAAAAGAAACTGAATTTTCCGGCATTGATGCAGGTTCAATCTGCAATTTGGTTTGAAGGAATTTGGGATTTCTTGATCGGCGTGAAAGAAAACACGGAGTTTCGCGTTCAGGAATTATCGAATCCGTCGCGGCTTGTGATTGATTTCAAACATTAAGAATATGAGGAATATGAGGAATAAACAACCGAGTATTTTGTTGTGTCTAACTTTTCTTATGATCGGCATTCTTTTCGCCGCGCTGATGTTTTACGTCGGTATGATCGGCACAGAAAATGCCCGCAAGGAGTATCGTGAAACAAGATCAATGCAGAAAATTCAAGAATTCGGGCTGTCCCAAAAGAATGACAACAGCGAAAACACGCAGATACCGGAAAAAAAAGAAAGTCGTGTCGAAAAATTTCTTGCAGAATATGAACCTTTTTACATTTTTTGGATCATTGTTTTATTGTTTATCGGTTTTTCTCTGATTAAATTTTCTTTCATCTCTATGCCAAAAAATAACCCGTTAAATATGAGTGATTTGACGCGCCGTAGTTTAGTCTTGATGTGCGCTACGTTCTTTCTTTCACCGGGATTTTTACTTTTATATATCTGGACGATAAAGGTCGGTGTATTATGAGAAATAAACTTTTGATTGGATTTATATTTTTTGCGGTTTTGGTAACTCAATTTGCGTGCGGTCAAATACGGCAAATGGAATTTGAACGCAATCGCAATTTGTGGCGCGATAGCAAAATCGAAAATTACAAAATGACGATCAAAATTCAGAAAACGGGACACGCCACGCCGAACGGGACATTTATAATCACGGTGCGCGACAGAGTTGCAAAGTCAATCAAATCGGTTGATTTTAATCCCGATGTCGAACTTGCTGATTCCGAAATGCGGTTTGGAAGATACGAAACGATTGAGGACATTTTCGACTTTATCGAGAGTGCGGAAAAAGACCAGCAAAAGAATAATAATTCGTGGGACAGACGGGAAATCGAATACGACGCGAAATTCGGTTATCCGAAAAAAGTAGATTTGGATCAATCCGGCGTGTTAGACGACGAACTGTATTTTGAGGTCTTGGAATTTGAATTTGAGGATTCATCCGGCGGCGAACCGGCGGAAAAATCTTCGCCGCCGAAAATCAATCTCATTTCGGCTTCGGAAATTACGAAGGCTGAATTTTCTACAAAGTATCATCACGGACCGCTCGGCGAGTCGGACGATAGTAATACGAGTTCGGGCGGGGTGAGTTTTTCAAGAGACGGAACGGCATTCAGGTATTATGATGAGAAACATTATGATACAGGCATAAAGCAAGATACTGACGGAGAGAAATTTCAAGGAGTTGTTTCGACAGAGCAGTTTCAAAATTTCGCGCAAACAATAGCGGATAATGATTTTACAAGTCTGAAAGATTCGACCGAACGCACCAATAATCCGATAGATTCTATGTTGCTGACCATAACTTATGCGGGCAAAACTAAAACTATTAAGGCAAACAATTCGGTAAAAAACACTGCTGAAGTAAAGGCGATTTTACAGGCTTTTGAAACGCTGAAAAATCAGATTGATTGGGAAAAGATGAAATAATTATGCCGGAGAATATTTCAAAAACGAATATCTTGGCGCATTGGCATTTTACCGCCGAACAGTGGCGCGAGTTTGTCTATTACGAAAAACTGGACTTTGAAAACAGAACTCTTGCCGATGTGCGAATGATTCTGCCTTTCGGTGTTATCGGTATTTTTGTTATCGCGCTCATCGGCGCGTCAAAAGGCGGTGTGCCGGTTTTCTTTTTTGTGATAATTGCCGGAAGTTTGTTTTTCGGCTTTTGCTATCTGATTTACCGTCTCGTCCGCAAAAGTGCAGAACAGAGAATGAACCAGCAAACGGGCGAGGTAAAAGTTTTCGATTTGTGGGTTGATATTAACGGCGCGGGTTACGATTGGCGCAGTCCTTGGAGCGTGCCGACAATTTATAAAGATTACATTTACATCGGCGAAACGAAAATGCTTGTGCTGAACTTTACAAGCACGACTTGGATTAACATTAAAGGAAATCGGCACAAAAGCGAGAAAAACTTTCTCGTTCCGGTCGAACTGGGCAAAGAATCGGAAGCCGATTTCGTAATTGCAAAAATTACCCGAAAATAATTTAAATGCAGTAAAAACTAAAATCTCTTTTATAATTTTTTTTCTAAAAAAAGCGTATCGCCGTAAGGGTTATGATAATATGGCGGAATTTTACGAAAGCCGTAGGATTCGTACAGACTTACGGCTTTTCCCATTTTCGGCGGAAATGTGTCGAGCCGCATTTTTTTGTAACCAATTTTTGTTGCTTCTTCAAACAATTTTTCGCTTAAAGCAATTCCGATTTTTTGCCCGCGAAACTCATCTTTGACAAAAAGCCTCTTCATCTCGCAGATTTCGTCTTCCAGTTTTCTTAAAGCGATACAGCCCGCGAGTTTTTCGTCCGAAAAAGCGAGAAACAAACGTCCTTCTCCCGCGCTATATTTTCCCGGAAGATTCGCAACTTCTTCATCAAAGTTTTGAAAAAAAAGGTTTAAGGTAAGCGACGTTTTATATTCACAAAAAAGTTTTCGTGCTTGCTCAATATGTTAGGATGTTTCGGTATTTATTATTTCAAACATTTTTTCGAAATAATAATCAGTAACGCGAACGGTAGTGGGTGCCTTGATTTCGATTAAACTTGAATTTATTCAAAGGCGGCTCACTCTCCGTTCGCTCGTGCCGATTTTTAATTTAAGCAAATCCCAAATTTTGCAGCTTTTCCATAGTAATTCCATCATTATCTTTTTTCTTGTAAAGCAAAATTCTTTCGACGTATTTTGCAATCACATCGGCTTCGAGATTTACTGCATCGCCGTTTTTCAAACTTGAAAGATTCGTTAATTCCCAAGTTTTCGGAATCACAGCGATCTCAAAATAATCGTCCGCTAAATTCGCAATTGTCAGCGAAATTCCTTCAACTGAAATCGAACCTTTGTAAACTAAATATTGTCCGATTTCTTTCGGAAAAGAAACACGAACCGTCCAGAAATCGCCGTCTTGCACGGCTTGCAGGAATTTCCCGCGAGCATCAACGTGTCCTTGAACAATATGTCCGCCAAGCCGCGTCGAAGGCGTAACGGCGCGTTCGAGATTGACGTTTGAGCCAATTCTCAAACTTCCCAATGTCGAACGATTCAGAGTTTCCTGTGAAACGTCCGCCGTAAATGAATCGTCTTTTATATTCAAAGCCGTCAGACAAACGCCGTTGACCGCAATTGAATCGCCTTCATTCGTATTTTCGGTCACGATTTTCGCCGAAATCCTAATTTTCGCGCCGCCCGCGTGTTTTTCAAGCGACGCGATTTTTCCCAATTCTTCAATAATTCCTGTAAACATTTTTATTTTTTATTTTTCTTCAAATCGTCGCCGGCTTTTTGAAGTTTGTCTTCCTGAAACATTATGTCTTCAAACGCGATGCCGGTTAATTTTGTAATATAATCGAGTTGCTTCTGAGTTTGTTGCTGACGTTTTTGACTTTCTTCTTCAAACTTCTCCATTTTTTCTTCAAATTTTTGTCGTTTGATTTGATCTTGCTTCATTAACCATTCCGATTTTGCTTGAGAATCGGCAATATATTTTAAAGTATCTTCAATCGTTTCAAATCTTTCGTTGAACTCGCTAATATTATTTTCTTTGCTCATTTTGTTGCTTTCCTTTTCTACAAAATTTTACTTTTTAGATTTTAAGGCTTTTTCCTGTTTTTGTCTGTCTTCTTCGGAAAAATGCAGAGCCGCCGCGACGTTTGACTGACGATAGCGAGCGACATTTTGGGCAACCGAACCGAATGCTTGCTGAGTTCCTTCGGCGTTTGCGGCATAAGTCAGAGCCGCGTTTGCGCTGATTCCGATTGCTTTTGCGCTTAAAACCGCGTCTTGATTTGCGCCGATGAAAATAAATTCCCAACTGTAAGTTTCGCGCTGATGTTTGATCATTTCGCCGACTTTTACGGCTGTAAATTCAACGGAAGAGTTTTCTTCGCCGTCAGTTAGAATCACGAAAACGATTTTGTCAGGTCTTTCGTTTTCGTTTAATCCGGTAAATCTTTGCCCCGATGAATTTATCGTGCGACCGATTGCATCGTAAAGCGCAGTCATTCCGCGCGGTTGAAAGGTTTCCTGCGTTAATTTGTCCGCAGAATTTATCTCTTTGTCTAAATAAACAACTTCGTATTGATCGTCAAACTGAACGAGCGAGAGTGAAGCCTCGCCTTCAACTTTTTGTTGCTCGCTCAAAAAACTGTTAAATCCGCCGATTGTGTCTGATTTTACGCTCTCCATCGAACCTGAACGGTCAAGAATTATTGTTATATCCGTTTTGTTTTTCATCTTATTTTCTCCTTAATTTTTGGCGGTCTTCCTGTCTGCTTTTTTTCGTGCGGATTTTGTGGCTCGCTTTAATTTAATAACGAATACAAATTGATTAATTTGCACTTTTTTTCCGTAAAAATAGTTAGATTCAAATTCAACCAAAATAGATTGTCGCCATAGATTTTGAGCTAAACTTTTTCAATTTCCGATATTTTCCTTATATCAATTGAAATCGGTTCGCCGTCTTTTAATTCGTTGTAAATATTGGAAAATTTATAGCCGCATTTAATTTCATTCGCTTTATAAGAAGATCGCGTGTGAACGATTTGCGAGAAAGTTTCGTCCATCGCGCTTAGAAGGATTAAAACTTCCGCATCATTTTTGGCAAAATCTTCGTCTGTCAGACCATACATCGGCGAATTTTCATCAATCGGATGAACGATTGTCCACGACAAAGGCAGAAATGAAACGCTGTCACGTTCTAAATCGAGCAAATCGAATTTTCGCATCAAAGCCCCGTCTTTTTCGACCATTCGCGTAAATAAAACCTGCGCTTTTGCTTCGATAAGCTGACTGTTGCGGCTGTTGACAAGGCGAAACATAAAACCTTTTCCGCTGCGATACGGAGAAATAATTGCCGCATCGCTAAAAATAAGTCTTGCCGTCGGACGCGAAAAACGTGCAAAAACAAGTCCCGTAATTAAAGCGTTGACCAGCAAACTATAATAAGATTCGACCGTAACGAGCAAATTCGGCATTATTCCGACGGGATGAATCGTGCCGTAACCGATGGTTGCAAATGTCTGAACGCTGAAGAAAAATGATCTGATAAAGATGTTTCCGGTCGGAATTTCGGAAGTGTCAATCAAAGTTCCGTCGCCCATCGAAGCGTAAAGCAAACCGAAAATGATGTTGCTCAAAAAATATAAAAGCAAAACCAAACCGAGAAATGTTGACCAATTCATCGTCAGCAAAACGTGATAAAGATTGCGCGTTGAAATCCTTCGCAAACCAGTCCGGCGGACATTAAAAGAGCCGTCGCGGTTCAAAAATCGTAAACGACTTTCCCGCGCCACCTTTTCGCCAAACCCCAAATCACGATCAGCCTCAGTCACGAGCGGAATTTTCATCGCGGCAAAATTTTCGGTTGGATTTTCTTCTCCGGTCATCAATTTTATTCTTCCGTTTCGGAAAGTAATTCTTGTAATGCTTCAAGTTCCGGTAAAATCAGTAAATCTTTTGTTCTTCCAGCCGCTTTTTTGGCTTTAATCAACCCTTCAAGCGATAATAAAAGCACATCACAACCATAAAGTTTTGCTGAAACAGACTCCGCTTTGACTTCTTCAAAACTACCTACTCCGGCGACTTCGCCAAGCATATCAATTGCACCGATTTTTGTTTCTAATGTAAAATTCGTTCCGCTTTGCAAAGTTCTTTCGTCCCAAATAAAAGGTAAGTCTTTTGGAAAATTACGAAATCGCGGCTTAAACGGCTCAAGCGCAGCAACAATTTTTTTCAAGTTTTCCTTTGTCCGCAAATAACAAAAATCAAGGTCAGTAGTGATATATCCGGTTGAATGTGCCGAAATAGCCAGCCCGCCGACAATAACAAAATCTACTTTCTCCGCTGTTAAGGATTTTAATGCCGACTCAAACTCAACCATTGATTCGTTTCCTCAATTCTTTGGTTTGTCGCTTAAACTCATCCAAACTCCTCATCGCGCTTTGCTGATGTTCAACCCGTTCTTGCGGAGTTTTCCTCAACTGTCCAAAGGTCAAGGTTAAATCTATGCCGAATTCTTTTGCTTCCGCAACTTTGCTTCCGGGACGCGGATTCAATATCAACTGGCGAATTTTTTCAAGCCGTTCTTTACTCAATTTTTCCATTATTTCACTTCCCGATTCAATATCTAACAATATTATCAAGCCACATATTTGATGGTTTTTCAACAAACGGGTGTCATATTGTTTTCTTCATCTTCCCGGCATTTGGCTTAGCTGAAACTGTTCCGCACCAACCGGAATTTTCATTGATCTTTTTAAGTTGCTCAGGGATCAATATTTTCAAGATTTCCTTACTCGCTTTTTTTGCTTGTTCTTTCTTTTTCTCGTTCTTGTCCATTATTAAAACTCCTTACTTTTAACTTACTGCTCAAAGAATACGCTTTTATAATACGATACATGGCTTTCTCATAAAAATAAATTGCATCCAACTTTAGTTGGAGGATAGCTTGAAACAAATCAGACGGCTTTAGCCGAATAGGATTTTTTTATCAATCGTCCTTTTTGCTTGTGTTCTTTGAAAAATAAATCCGACAATAAAAAATCAACTTTTTGGCTGGGAGCGCACGCATCCGTGCGTGCCACGTCGTTTGCAAAACGGCGTGAAAACCTTTCATTTCTCCTAACTTGCGTGATAGCAAACGCTTTTTCGTGCTATCGCACTCAGCACGCAAGGATGCGTGCGCTCCCAGCTAAAAGGCTTTAATTGTTTTTCTCGGATTTATTTTTCAAAGACCATAAGTTGGAGGCAATTTAATGTTTTTATGAGAAAGCCCTGTAATACGATAATACGAACTTCATTCTAAAATTCTCCGGCAAAAAGATTTGGTTTGAATGACATAAATAAAATCTTAGTTTCTACAAGGAATTTGAATCAATCGTCAAATTTACTTCTGGAAAAAACCCGGAACAGTTTCCTCATTTCTACCGTAAAGTTCAAATATATGTCAGTCATTAAAACCATTTTTACACCGGATTACGTGCGTTACGAAGGCGTTCGCCCGATAAACATTTATCTTCTGAGATTGCTTTATTTCCTGATGCTGTTTTTTGTCGGTTCGGAAGCGTGGATGTCCATCATCAACCATCAGGGGCAATGGGATCATGTCAAAGCCGTCGCCTTCTGCGTCTGGGCGGCATATTCCACCTTGTCTGTCTTAGGGCTGATTCATCCGCTAAAAATGCTGCCGATCATACTCTTTATGATCTTCTATAAAACGCTCTGGCTAATAGTGGTCGCATATCCTCTGTGGCGGGCTAACGCACTCGCCGGTTCACCCGCCGAAGAAATGGCACACGTATTTATATGGGTTTTTGTAGTGTATCTGATAGTGCCTTGGAAGTATGTTTTTCAGAATTATGTGATGTGGTCAAAGCCTAAATGAGTCAATTCCGAAAAGTATCATAGAGATCAAATAACCTTATGCCTAATCATTGCCACACCTTATGTCGAATCATTGCCACACCTTACGGCTAAAAATCAAAAACTGCGACAGGTAATCTTTAAACGTCAAACTTAAATAAGTTTGATTTTGCACTACTTTTGGTATTGTCCAAATAAGGAGAAATAAACTTGTGAGAAAATCTTATTTAATTTTATCTGGTTTAATTTCATTTCTCTTATCTTGTGAAATGCCGAAAAAGCAAAGATAATGTTTCGTACTTTTAATATGGGAATCGAAATGGTAATTGTTTGTTCGGAGAATGATAAAGAACGATTTATTTCTCACGCAAAAGATTTAGGCGAAGAGTGTTTTGAGATCGGGAAAGTAATTGAAGGAAATACCGAAATTTTTGTCAAATAACATCTCAAGCAATAAATAAGACATTTAGCGTCAAGGGATTGCACAGAAATTTAAGTTAATCATTCAAGTGCAGTTTAAAGTGATTTGAAGGGTTCATGAAATGCCACAAATAAATCAACTGGTCGGTCCTTACAAATTGATTAAAAAACTTGGTCAAGGCGGTTTTGGTGAGGTTTGGTTAGCCGAAAAACAGACGAAATTCGTAACAAAGAAATTAGCTGTCAAACTTCCGTTAAAAGACCAAGTTGATACCGATGCGGTCAGACACGAAGCGACGCTTTGGGAACAGGCAAGCGGACATCCGAATATCTTGCCGATTATTGATGCCGATGAATATGACGGGCAAATCGTGATTGTCAGCGAATACGCGCCGGACGGTTCTTTAGCAGATTTGCTGAAACTGCAAGGTCGTCTTTCGGTTGAAAAAGCGGTTGAAATCATTGACGGCATTTTGGCAGGACTTGAGTTTTTGCATTCACGAAACATCATTCACCGCGATTTGAAGCCTGATAATGTTTTATTGCAAGGCGAAACGCCGCGACTTGCGGATTTTGGAATTTCCAGAGTTTTACGAACCACGATGACAAGTTCGAGCGTGAATTTGGCAGGAACTCCGTATTATATGGCTCCCGAATGTTTTGACAAAAAGCGCAACGAACAGACGGATATTTGGGCTGTCGGCGTAATTCTCTATGAAATTTTAGCGGAAAAGCGTCCGTTTGAAGACGATAATTTGATAAATCTTGTTTCGTCAATCGCTACGAAAGAACCTGAATCTTTACCCGACAATGTTCCAACTTGGCTCAATGATGTAATCCGAAAGGCATTAGCCAAAGCATCTGAAAATCGTTACAAAACTGTCAACGAAATGCGTTCGCACATTCGCCAACTTGCCAAAACACCTGAAAAACAAGAACCCGTAGTTCTTCCAGAACCGCAAGATGACGAAGCCAAAACAGAACCATACGATGACTTGTCAATTACGACACTTCAAATAAATAAGAAAGAAAACAAATTTTGGAAAATTGGCACAGTTGCACTATCAGCCGTTTTGTTAAGCGGAATCGGTGGTGCAATTTATTTAAATCAGCCAAATGGACAAACTTCACAAAATATAAATGACAATTCGCAGAATACGATTGTTCAAACTACCAATAAGACAATGCCGTCAAATTCAAATTCTGAGAATACTGCTAACAATGCTTCAAACTCAACTAACAACTTACCTAGCACGGCTAATACAAACAATTCTTCAAATTCAGTTGAGAACATAAAACCAAGTCCAAATAAAAAACAATTAAGTCAAGTTATGGATCGTTATATTGATCGTATTGCGGCGGCAAATGGGAATGTTGAAGGAGCAGGTAATAAAAAAATTCTTTATGGAGATATTGATGGCGACGGCGATGAAGATGTTGCCGTCCAATTCGTTTTGTCTTTCCCTGGAGGAAATATGTGGGGTATTTCTGTAGCTATTTTTAGAAACAATGGTGGACTTTTTGAAGGGATTACAGATGAAACTGTTGGTGGGAAAACATGGAGAGATTTTGAAATTAAATCAATTACTAAAGGTAAAATTACAGCATTAGTTGCCTCTTGCGACCCTATATGCACAGGAAGTCTAGATGTAAAGCGTCAAAGACAAATTATCATTCCTTTCATAAATAACAAACTTATTGTTTCAGATAAACCGTGAATTTCCAATTTAATTTTAAGACAAGACTCAAAACGAAAAGAGCTTCGTGTTAAAATCATTTCGAGGTTTTAGTGTATGGAAGTTACAATTAGTTTGCCTGACAAGGTGTTTGCAAACGTATTAAATATCGAGAAAAGAAGCTGAAAATATGGTTCGGGTTATTACAATCAATATTTTGTTTGAGTTGGAAGATTGGGAACAACGGCGAATGTTGCTGGTTAATGAGTTAAAAGAAAAACAAGCGGATTTGATTGCTTTACAGGAAGTTAATCTAACGGAGAACACCGGCACTTGGTTAGCAGAGCAACTTGGGATGCCATATATTCAGATTGTGCCGTTTCAACAAATGAGTCCGCACGGTATTCCATACGGCATTGCGATTTTAAGCCGCCACCCATTTATTCAACAAGAAACTCTCGATTTGCAGAGTCAAGGACGATTTGCTCAGTTTGTAGAAGTTGCGCCCAACGGACAATCTTTAGTGTTTTGTAATGGACATTACTATTGGCATCCCGGTTCTCATCCCGAACGCGATAAGCAAGTTCAAAGACTGTTGAATTGGCTAGGACAATTACCACCCAAAATGCCGGTGATAGCAGTTGGAGATTTTAATGGAACGCCTGACACTTCAGCTATTGACTTGATGCGACAACACTTTGTTTCGGCATATTCGGCACATAATGGTCGAGAGCCGGATTATACTTGTCCAACTCCGCTTGCCCGACGTAATAAGCGAAAATTAATTCGTCATCTTTGGAGAAATTTAACCGTCAATCATAGTCTTAAAACTTGGCACGGAACTTTGGATTATATTTTTGTCAACACAGGTTTTTTAGTCAATGATTGCCGATTGATTTTAACAAAGCCTTTATCAGATAGCAGTCTTTACGCATCAGATCATTTTGGCATTGTCGCAGATTTGGAAATACTTTGAGTAGCTTTGTGCAAGAATTTCATGTAAAAAAGAAGCCGTGCTGTTTGATCAACACGGCTTCTTTATTTTTACAAGGGTTCAATATTTACTATATTTTTCTCTTTTTCCGAATTCTTTGGCTTTTCCGGTTCGGAGGTTTTGAAGATTTTGTCGAGCCACATGTTTGAGAGTTTTTCCTGTATCGAGTTTGCGGTTAGGCGGTCGTTTAGGTTTTTGAAATCTACGAAATCGAGATTTTGGTCCTGGTTGAAGCACGAGAAAACGAAGAATTCTTCGCCGGTGTGCGGGTTGACGTGGCGTTGGAGACATTGGGCGCAGACTTCTTTCATCATACATTGCATCGGCGAATTTATTGAACCGATTGCCGTATGTTCTTCTTTTAAATACGGCTTTAATGTGGTGAAACGCGATTCTTTTACGCCGTTCATCATACGGTCTGAACCGATGGCGATGATACGGTCAACATCTTTCAGGTCAACATTTTTGTCGCCCAATTTTCCTTCGGCATACGCGATCATCGCTTGGACGATGTTGCCGCGAAAATGTGCGTCTTGCGGTCTTTCAGGCTGAATTTCAACGCCGAAATCGGTTGCCCAGACGACTTTATCAACCGCGTCTTCGATTTCTTTGCGTTTGAAAAGATCGGCTCCGTCTTTGTATCCGGCGAAGTAGATTATTTCGTTATTATTGTCCCGCATTGCTTTGGCGATAGAGAATAAAACGGCGTTTCCGAGTCCGCCGCCGGCGAGCAAAACCGTTTCATTTTCAGGAATTTCCGTCGGTGTTCCGGTCGGTCCCATAACGACGACTTCTTCGCCTTCTTCGAGAAGTTGGCAAAGCCGCGAAGATGTTCCCATTTCCAAAACGATCATCGAAAGTAAGCCTTTTTCTTCGTCAACCCACGCACCCGTCAGCGCGAGACCTTCCATCATCATCCGCGTTCCTTCGATGAACGGCGCGGAAGATTCAAAGTTTTGCAGACGGTAAAATTGTCCGGGTTCAAACTTTCGCGCTTGAAGCGGTGCTTTGACGATAACATCAACAATTGTCGGTGTTAAACGGTCAACTTTGACGACGTAAGCACGAATGTCTTCGTCTAAATTTGCGATTAATTTATCAAAAATCTTATCCTTTTCACTTTGCGGCAGAGTTCCCTGTTTTCCGAGTTCATCCGCAAAAAGTTCGACCACTTTGCTGTAACCGTTTTTCGCGGAAGCCATTGCTTTGACGACGTTTCCGGCATATTTCGGATGGTTATCACCGTAATACGAGATGAATTTTCCGTTCGATTCATAAGACGTAAAAAATCCGGTTTCGCCTTTTTCGGCTTCGACGGCGTGGAATTTTCCGTCGCCGTTTTTGGAAACCTTGAACGGCTGGAAAAATTGTTTCCATTCGTCGAGTTTGAAAGTTCCGGGTTTCTCTTTTTCGTAAATTACGTTCGGCGAAGTTCCCGCCGCAACGCAAACGGTTCGCGCCGGAAACTCTGTCATTTCGCCGGTTTTATCAAATCTTCCGGTTTCTTCGTTGTAATTCAAACGCTCAAAAATAATTGCCTTAACTGCGCCGTGTTCGTCCGGCACGGCTTCGGTCGGATTCATACATTCGACAAAATTTATGCCTTCTTCGAGTGCTTTTTGAACTTCTTCGTGATTTAAGCGATACGCCGGCGAATCTTGCATACGCTTTCTATAGACAAGCGAAACTCCGCCCCAACTTTGGATAAGCGGCACGAAATTCGGCTGTTCGCCTGCTTCTTCCGCACGCGCCCTTTCTTCCCGAATTGCTTTGCCGTGAACGAGAAATTCGCCCATAACCTTTTTTTCTTCATCATTAAATGCTTTCCAAGCCGCTTCTTCGCCGATGTCTTCGGCAATCGCTTCAAACTTTTCGAGCATTTTTTCGACCTGCACCGGATAATATGCAAAGAGTTCCGTCGAAGTATCAACTCCCGTCAAACCGCC
>JBBSAX010000137.1:0-13775 GCA_038251885.1 Pyrinomonadales bacterium
CGAAATGTGGGATCGAACGATCACTGTCAATTCATTTTCAAAATCCTGGAATATTTCCGGCTGGCGACTCGGCTACGCTTACGGCAAAGGCGAACTTCTCGCGCCGGTCAATAAATCAATCAACATTCTTTACGTTTGCGCCGCAACTCCTTTGCAAACCGCGCTTTCGAGAGTTTTGATGGCAAGGGAAGATTATTACGAAAACTTGAGAAATCTCTTTGACGCAAAACGCCATAATTTTTCCAACGCCTTACGCGAACTAGGTTTTGACATTTACAACACCGGATCGGCATTTTACCTCTGGGCACGAATTCCCGAAGAATATTCCGACGCTCTAACATTCAACGAAATGCTGATGGAACGCGCCGGAGTCGCCGGAGTTCCGGGCAGCGCATTCGCCGATTCCGACGATTGGGACGCATTTATGCGAATCTGCATCGCCCGCGAAGACCACATTTTAGAAGGCGCATTAGAGAAATTCAGAACGGCTTTGAGTTAATTAATAAGATTTTGCCCACGAAACACACGAAACAGTCGAAAAACCTCAGAAAAATTATTTTCTTTTTTTCGTTTCTTTCGTGTATTTCGTGGGCAAATTTCTTCCACAAATTTACACTACCATATTTTGTTTAATGACTTCCTTGTAAAAATCCGCGCTCAATTTCAGCGTTCGTTTCTGCGTTTTGTAGTCAACATAATGCAGACCGAAACGATTTGTATAACCATCCGCCCATTCAAAATTGTCTAACAAACTCCAGAGAAAATAACCTTTGACGGGAATTCCTTCAGCCGCCGCGCGTTGCAAGTGCATCAAATAATTTCTGAGATACATTACGCGGTCAGTGTCGTAAACTTTACCGTCTGCCGCCGGAATATCGGACGACGAACAGCCGTTTTCGGTGATATAAATTTCCTTTGCGCCCCAGATTTTATTGACGTGGCGCGGTCCCCAGTAAAGTGCTTCCGGTCCGACAAAAAGCCAGGGTGAGATCATATGCGGAAACGATTTCGGATGCGGCACGACTGCAAATCCTTGTTCCGAACCGTCGGCGCGGACATATTGCGGCGTGTAAATGTTTATTCCGACAAAATCAAGCGGACTGGAGATCGTTTTTAGGTCCGCATCCGTAAATTTCGGTGCATCTTTTCCGGCAGTTTTCAGATAAAGGTCGGTATATTTTCCTTCCTGAATGACGGTCATATATTGCGCGTTCAGTTGGCGTGTCGCTTCCGTCGCGGCTTTGATATGTTCGGGCGTTTCGATGACGGGACAGCAAATCGCCATATTTTCCGCAAGTCCGATACGCGTTCCTTTTTTTGCCTTGGCGCGAATTGCTTGCACTGCAAGTCCGTGTCCGAGAACGGCGTGATGTCGCGTTTGATTAAAACGTCCGGGCGGAAGTTTCAATCCCGGTGCGTGAATTCCGATGCGATAACCGAGTTCGACAAATGCGCCGAATTCGTTGATCGTGAAAAAATGATTAACGCGATCCGAAAGTTTTTCAGCCGTGTAACCAGCATAATTTGCAAACGCTTCCGAAGTTTCGCGTGATTCCCAACCGCCGTATTTATCCTGCAAAACCTGAGGTAAATCCCAATGATAAAGCGTCGCAAACGGCTGAATTCCGTTTTTTAAGAGTTCGTCAATGAGTTTGTTATAAAAATCCAAGCCTTTCGGATTCGGCTTGCCCGTGCCGTCAGGAAAAACACGCGACCACGAGATCGAAAAACGATAAGTTTTCACGCCCAAGTTTTTCATCAACTGCACGTCTTCCTTGTAGCGATTATAATGATCGGTCGAAACATCGCCTGTCGCGCCATCAACCGTTTTCCCGGGTGTCTTTGAAAAAGTATCCCAGATCGAAGGCGTTCGCCCGTCTTTATCAAACGCGCCTTCGACCTGATACGAAGCCGTCGCACTGCCCCACAAAAATCCCTTTGGAAAAGTCCGCGCATTAGAATTTTGCTGTGTCTGATTAACTTTTTCGTCGTTATTGTTTTCCGCGCCAAGCGTCGGAATCACCGTCGCCCCAATCGCGCCCGCGCCGATAATTTTGGCAAAATCTCGCCGTGAAACTTTCATTTGATTTGCTCCTGTAAATTTGATCTGGAAATTGCGTGCCTCAATTTTCCACTGTCGCGCCTGATTTGTAAAGATGCCTCTCGTAATAAAAATAAATAAAAAGAACGCTTCTTTTTAAGGAAGCGTTCTTTTTACCGTTTAAATTAAAAGATTAGAGAAACTAAAATCAGTCGGATTTTTATTCGGGCTGCCGAGGTTGCGCCGAATCGTCCGGCAAACTTAATGTTCAGTAAAGATTCTATTGACGGGTCGGAACCGTCTGCCGCAAGCGGGCGGTTAAACTTCGATAAGAGAGTCCGACTCACTATCTTCAACCATCCGCTACCGCAGATGGTTCTGACTTGCCCGTCAATGAACATTAGTGAACGTTTCTTTCTTGAGAAAAATAGTGTCGTAATGACTAACGCAGCGGAAGCCGCACATTCGATAAAACGCCTGCGCTTTTTCGTTTTCCTCGTTGACCAGAACACAAATCGAACGAGTGCGGATTAATAATTCGGCGCCTAAATTTGTCAAACAGCGTCTGCCCAATCCGGTTCCGCGTTTTGACGGGCAAACGTAAATGCCTTCGAGATAAATCAGTTCGGAAGTTTCGGCTTGTACGTCCGCCTTAAAAACGAGTTCGTCATCTTCGACGACAACCCAAACGCGATTTTGGCTGATGCGCCGGCGGCATCTGGTAAGAAAACCTTCGCGGTCGGTTTCGAGCGGGTTAATGCCGCTTTCTTCTTCCGCCATCGCCGCGTGAACCGGCGCGACCAGATGCAGATCATCGAGCGTGGCGAGGCGCAAACCCTCGACATCGCTTTTCGGTTCCAATTGGTTTTTGAGTTCAAAGAGCAGTTCGCGGCGGACGAGACGCATCGGCTGTCCGTCGTCCGCGTAGCTGTTCCAGAAAGTTTCCGCCTTTTCCTGCTCCGCCATAAACAAATGTAAATTGTTATGAATCTGAGCAGTCAGGGCGAATTCACGGATTGCGCCGCGTGTGCGGGTTTCGATGAGAGTGGCGTGTCCGATCAAAGCCACGCCCTCCAATCTTCCTTCGGAATTGCGGCAGCCGTAAAACGTGCCGCGATTCAGTTTGCTGACCAATCCGTTATCACGGATCAGTCCCATCATTATTACCGTGTGAATCGGACGTTCGGAAAGAAACGCGATTACTTCCTTTGTGTCCGATTCGGTAAGTTCGCTGACGGTCAGCGTTAAATTTGACTGCGGGAGATAAACGGTATCTTCCATCACGGTCTGCATCATCTGTTCTAATGACATGATTTTTGCTCCTTTTTTAATGGTTTTCCGCTTATTTATTTAGTGGTCGCCGCGCCGATGTTGGTATAGAAAGAATAACCGCCGCCGTTGTAGGCACGAACTCTGTAACGATAGGCTGTGCGCGACGACAATCCGGTATTTGAGAAAGTTTTGACGTTCGCGCTGACCGTAGCGACCTGAACAAAGTTCGTGCAGGTTGCAC
Source organism: Pyrinomonadales bacterium (assembly GCA_038251885.1). Lineage (GTDB taxonomy): Bacteria > Acidobacteriota > Blastocatellia > Pyrinomonadales > Pyrinomonadaceae > JAHCHG01. The sequence goes on from JBBSAX010000137.1 coordinate 3,555, forward strand.
CCAGACAGCGTTCGACGGCAAATCCTGTTTCGTTGGTCGAGGTTTCCGCCCACGCCAGATTGATCTGCGAAGTTGAAGAAGCCGTCGCCGTTAATGTGGTTGGGGATGCATTCGGACCGGTGTCGAGTGTCGGCGACATATAAGCGGTCGGGTCGCCGTTAAGCGCATTGTTGGCTTGAGCGGCAATCGCGTTCGCCCGCACACTATCACTCATCAGAACGCCGTCGCCCATCAGAACGCCATCGCCCACCAAAACGCCGTCGCTAATTAACACGCCGTCGCTCATCAAAACGCCGTCGCCCATCAACACGCCGCAGGCTAAAAACCTGTAACCATCGCTCATCAAAACGCCGTTGCTGGTCAGAATGCCGTCACTCATCAAAACGCCGTCGCTCATCAAAACGCCGTTTGATAAAACAACGCCGTTTGATAAAACAACGCCGTCGCCCATCAAAACTCCGAGTTTATAGATGCCCTGATATTTATTAATCAGATTGCTTCCTGACGCGAACGTGTAATTCATTACCGCGCCTTGTCCCCATGTAAAATTTTGTCCGGCAATCGTGCTGTTCGGTGCCGGAGCGGTTGTCGTTAAAAGCGATGAGCCGACCGCTGTCGTCGCCGTCAATGTTTGGCGAACAATTTTTGCGAGACGAACCGCGCCGTCAACGTTCAATTTGCCCGCTCCCTGTTCAAAGGTGTTCGCTCCGTTCATCGTCTGCGCCGAATACATCAAAAGCGTCTTGACGAGATTCGGAGTCAGTTTCGGATTCGCTTGCAGCATCAATGCAACTGCGCCCGAAACCGCCGGTGTCGCCATTGATGTTCCCGAAAGATACATCTGGTCTTCGTCGCCGTCTGAGGAAACATTGGCATCGAGGGTCGGATTATTTGTCACCAGATAGTTTCTACCTGCGGCATACGATTGACCGTCAATAATCTTATTGCCAGGAGCGACTAAATCAGGTTTGACAAGATTGTCGAAATGTCTGACTCCGAGCGTATCGGTATAAAAAGAGCGTGTCGGACCTTTGGAACTGTAAGTCGCCATCACATCATCCGAGCGGACATCCGTTCCGTAAGTATTTAATGCGCCAACCGTGATTGCCGAAGGTTCATTGCCGGGCGAATGAATTTGACCATAGATTTTGTTGCCAAGTTCGTCCTTGCCTTCATTTCCGGCGGCGGCGACGACTATTCCGACATCAGACAGTTTGCGGACAGCCAGACAAATCGGGTCTAAGGTATAACTATCAACCGCATTTGCGCCGAGACTCAGGTTGACGACCTTCATATTGTAAGTCGTATTGGCGCGATTCGTATAAATCCAGTCGAGCGCGGCTAAAATGCTGCTGATGTTGCCGGTTCCGCTTCCGTTTAAAACCCGCAGATTAATAATTTTGGCGTTCGGTGCAATTCCCTGATACGCGCCGTTTGACACTCTGTTGCTTCCCGCCGCAATCGAAGCGACGTGGGTGCCGTGTCCGTATGGGTCATCAGTCCGGTTTTCGCCCGTAAAATCCTTGCTGTAAACAACTCTGGAATAATCCGAAGCGTCCAAAACATTGTTATGACGATAATCAACGCCCGAATCAACAATCACAATACCAACGCCGGTGCCGTCGAGCGGATTTGAAGAACCGTTTAAGTTGCGGATCGCGTCCGCTCCGGTCGTCGTCGTCATATGACCGAGCGTTTTAACCGTGTCGTCTAAAACAACATAATCAACATCCGAACGGTTCGCAATCGTATCTATATCCTGCTTTTTGACTTTATAAACCTGAAAGCCAAAATTTGAATAGGAATTTTTCTTGACTGCGCCTTTTCCTGTCAGCGCAGTGGTTAAACTGCTTGTCCAGGTTGAGGTCGGCTGAATAATAACGTCAATAAAATCCGTCGCCGCAACCTCAGTCATTTTCTTGGTTACTTGATCGCTCTTTTTTGTTTTCGTTCCAGCCTGCACCGGCAAACCGCCGGCAACCATTAACACGGCAATTAATCCGAAAAGAAAGCCAAACCAATTTAGGTTTCCAGGTTTGTTTTTCATATTTTGTTTGTTTTTCGTTTTGTTTTTCATAATCATTTATTCTTAACGAATTTATATTCCTAAGATTTCCGATGCCATCTCCGGCAGAAGCCTCTATATCACGTCGCGTGCCGCAAAGCTAAACTCTGCAAAACATAGATTTAGAACATCGAGACAGATCAGTTATCAAATCAGACAATTCAAAATGACAGAGAAATTCACCAGTATTCGTTCAAATTGAATGAATGTTAAAATCCATTTTGCTAAAATGAAAATTGAAAGAAGAATTCGGTATCATCGCAATTTATCAAACTAATTTATGCACTATCATTTAATCGGAATATGCGGGACGGCGATGGCAAGTCTGGCGGGAATGTTGCAGGCGCGTGGACATAAGGTTACGGGTTCGGATCAGAATGTTTATCCGCCGATGTCAACGCAGTTGGAAGAGTTGGGCATTGAAATTATCAATGGTTATAAAGCGGAAAATGCCGATGTCGAACGCGATTGCACGATTGTCGGCAATACGATTTCGCGCGGGAATGCGGAACTTGAAGAGGTTTTGAACCGCAAACTTTTGTATCGTTCGCAGGCGGAAATTGTTAAGGAAGAATTTATTCGCGGGCGGCGTTCGCTCGTTATTGCCGGAACGCACGGGAAGACGACGACGACGAGCATTGCGACTTGGGTTGCCGAATGCGGCGGTTTGAATCCGTCGTTTTTGGTGGGCGGAATCGTACAAAATTTCGGCGCATCGTTTCGCGTAACTGACAGCGATTTTTTCATTATCGAAGGCGATGAATATGACACGGCTTATTTTGATAAAAAGCCGAAGTTTATGCATTATTTGCCGGAAATTGCGATTGTTAATAATGTCGAATTCGATCACGCTGATATTTACCGCGATTTGGAAGCGATCAAGTTTGAATTTTCGCGTTTGATGAATCTCGTTCCGTCGAACGGACATCTTATCGTCGGGATTGATTCGCCCGTCGCACGCGAAGTTTTGGAAGAGATGCGCGGCAAACTTCACACAAATATCGAAACTTTCGGAACTTCGGACGATGCCAAATGGCAGGCGCGTTACATAGATTTTTCGGGCAGCAAAACAAAATTTACAGTTTTCAAAGACGGCAAAAATTGGGCGGAATTTGAAACGAATCTGATCGGCGAATTCAATGTGCGAAATTGTCTGGCGGTAATTATTGCCGCAACCGCCTGGGGCATTTCAAAAGAAAAAATTCAGGAAGCGTTTTCGACATTTAAATCGGTCAAAAGGCGCGTCGAAATTCGCGGAGTCGAACGCGGTGTAACAATAATTGACGATTTCGCGCATCATCCGACGGCGGTTGAAGAAACTTTGAAAGCACTGAAAACAAAATATGAAGGCAAGCGTTTGATCGCGGTTTTTGAGCCGAGAAGTTGGTCTTCGCGGCTGGCGGTTTTTCAGGAAAAATACGAAAAAGCCTTTATTTACGCGGATTATGTAATTATCGCGGGAGTTTACGATACTTCCAAAGCAAGCGAACTCGGCAAGGTGTTGGACACGAACGAACTCGTCGAACAGATCAAATTGCAAGGCAAACCTTCGTTCAGCTTTCCCGATGCCGATGCCATCGTCGCGCATCTCGCGCCCGAATTAAAAGACGGTGATGTCGTCGCAATTATGTCAAACGGCGGCTTCGGCGGAATTCACGATAAGATTTTGGATGTCCTAAAAAGTGAAAAAGGTGAAGGGTAAAAACGATGGAGTGATGAATCTTGTGTAATTCAAAATTTGTAAAAACGTCAGTATTGAAAAAGAAACTTAACCGCAAAGGTCGCAAAGGTTTTGTGAAATACTTGTCGAAATTAAACTGTCTTGACGAACAACTTTGATGTTCTTGTTCTTTTTTTGCTTAATTCTTTGCGTTCTTTGCGTCCTTTGCGGTGAAAAACTCTTATTCCAATACTGACGTTAGTTTAGAAACGCCAAACAAGCGGCAAAACAACCATAACAACGATGAATAAAATCAAGGCAAGCGGCAAACCGATTTTCATATAATCGCGGAAATTGTAGCCTCCGGGACTCATTACGAGAATATTTACCGGATGTCCCAAAGGCGTGATAAAAGCCATCGAAGTAGCGAGCGCAACGCCCATTGTCAGCGCACGCGGATTGATGTTGGCTTGCTGCGCGATGTTGATGGCAATTGGTCCGATTACCGCCGCAACCGCCGCGCCGTTCATCGCCTGAACGAGAATCGTTGTAACAAGAAATAATCCGGCTAAAAGCGCGAGCGGTCCGAGTGGTCCGAGAATTGAAACGATGCCGTTTGCCATTATTCCGGCGGCATTTGTTTTGGTCAGAGCGATGCCGAGCGGCAAAATTCCCGCGACGAGAAAAACCGTTTTCCAACTTACCGAAGAATATGCTTGTTCGGTCGTTAAAATTCCGGTGAGCATCATTGCCAACGCGCCGCCGAGCATAACTGCACCGGTAATATTTGGTTGGATAACGGCGATTATCAGAGTTGCAATAACTATTATCAACGCCGCGCGTCCTTTGTTCGGAACGGTGATTTCCGCAGTTTCTTTGGACATCAATAAGATCAATTCAGGACTGTCGCGCAAAACTTCCATTTTCTCGCGCGAACCTTGAAGCAACAAAGCATCTCCGAATTGCAGCGGAACGTCCGCAATATCAATCATAATTTCTTCTTCGCCGCGCCAAATTGCTAAAACCGTCAAACCATATTTTTCGCGGAAATGCGCCGAGCGCAGAGTTTCGTCAATCAAACGCGAGCGAGGCGAAAGCATCGCTTCGACAACTTCGATAGCGCGTGATTTAAAGTCTTCGTCTTGCCATTCGATTGACGGCAGAAATTCCATATAAGGTTCGACATCGCGCCTGCGAAAATCTTTTTCGTCGCCTTCGAGAATTAAAATATCGCCGTCTTTGATGATCGTTTCGGGCGAGATTGCAAACAGTTTTTTCCCGTCGCGTTCGATGGCGACGATGCTGACTTTGAAATCTTGACGCAAAGTAGATTCAGCAAGTGTTTTGCCGTTCAAAAATGAATCTTCAGGAACGCGGGCGCGAAAAAGTCCTTTCTCCAGATGATAAGTTTCGACTAAATCTTTTTGTTCGGAATTCGGTGCAACGGTTCGTTCTATACTCGATTCGCCGGGAAGAGATTTGCTGCCGAAAAAAGCGATATAAGCGATGCCGACGACGACAATTGGAAGTCCGACGGGCGCAAAATCTACAAGACTGAATCCCGGAATATTATTGTCGCTCAAAAGCGAACTTAAAACGATATTTGAAGTCGTCAAAAGCGTCGCCGTTCCGCCCAAAATCGTGCTGAAGGCAAGCGGCATAAGAATTTTGGAAAGATTGACTTCCGCTTTCCGCGCCGCGCCCGAAACCGCCGGAAGCAAAACCGCCGCCGCCGCAATATTATTCATAAAAAGCGACAAAAACGCGCCCGCGATCATAACCGTCACGATCAGACGTTTTTCGCTTTTGCCGCCGACTTTTAAAAGTATATTGCCGACTTGTTCCGTAACACCGCTTCGACGCAATGCTTCAGCAAGTATAAAAATCGCTAAAATCGTGATAACTGCGGAACGGCTGAAACCCGAAAATGCTTCCTGCGGCGTTAAAATTCCGGTTACGCCGAGCGCGACGACGACGAGCAAAGCGATAAGATCAGCGGGAATCTTGTCCGTAAAAAACAAGATCATTGCGACGATTAAAATCGTAAAAGTGGCGATCAACTGATAATCCATTGAATTAAAATATAGAGTATAATTTTTTCAAATAACGCTTGCAATCGGACTTCGAATTAATTTTAAGGAGTTGGAAATTTTGTATATTTGCAGAGAAAAAGTTAAAAATCAAAGAAAAATAATCATTCCGGTTTGCCACGTTTTTATTGCTTCAATCGGATGAATCAGCATTATAATATTGATTAAAAGACTGTCGTGAATAGTCAAAATCAAAACTAATTCAATCAGAAAAAATAACGCGAGCGAACGCCAAAATTTTAGTTCGTAAGCGATGATAAATCCAAGAGCGCAAGCTGCAATATCGCCGATAGAATTGGCAATCGAATCGCCGATATAATCGAGTGAAGCCGTATTTTCGCGGTAGCGTTCGATAATAAATGGCGAATTTTCGAGAATTTCCCACGCGCTCTCGGCAAAAACTGCAATAAATAAAAGCCACGCTTTTGAAATTTTTACATTCAGAATTATGTTAAAAACAAGATTCAAAACCCACAAAAAAAGAAATCCGTGCAGAACGTGCGTGAGAAAATACGGATCAATAAAATGCTGCGAAGTATGTTTGCTCCAAGCGTCAAACGTCCCGAAATGAAGCGGCGTGTCCCATTTACACCACCAGATTCTTCCCTGAAAATGCAGTTGAAATATTGAATAAACAACGACTATTAACATCAAAACCCACGGCAAATAATCCCGCCACGAATTGAAGACGAAAAGACTATCTTGTTTATTTGCAGAGTTTTCTTCGGTAGTTTCAGCCATCGAAAAAGATTATAAGCAGTAAATGGTAAATTGTGAATGGTAAATGGTTAATTAAAATGTTTTATCTTTTACTTTTACCTTTCAACTTTTTTCCGCTACTCTTTTGTATCAAAATTTATGAATATTTCCGTCATTATTCCGACGTTGAACGAAGAATTTTCGATAGCTAAAACGCTTGATGCTTTATCGCGTCTGGTTAATATTTCGGAAATTATCATTGTTGATGGCGGAAGTTTGGATAAAACGCTTGAGATAATCGAAAATTATAAAAGCAGCAAAGAAATAAGACTTATAAAAACTTCGGAAGCGAATCGCGGCAAGCAACTTAATGAAGGAACGAAAAACGCTTCGGGCGACATTTTCTGGTTTGTTCACGCCGACACGCGCCCGGTTCAAGGTTGCGGAAAACAGATTAAAGAATTGATGCGTTATGACGAAATTGTCGGGGGAAATTTCAAAATAATTTTCGACGGCGACGGAAAATGGGCGCGATTTCTAAGTTGGCTTTATCCGCAACTTCGCACAATCGGTCTTGTTTACGGCGATTCGGCGTTTTTTGTCCGACGCGAAACTTACGAAAAAATCGGCGGTTTCCGCGACTTGCCGCTTTTTGAAGATGTTGATTTATACAAACGTCTGCTGAAAAAAGGCGATTTCGTTTATATTGATATGCCGATTACGACTTCTTCACGAAGATTTGAAAATAGTTCGTTTTTATGGACTTTTGTAAAATGGTCAATCTTTCAAGGACTTTACTGGTTCGGCGTTCCGCCAAAACTTCTCGCCCGAAAATATCCGCCGATCCGTGAAAAAAATTAGTTTGTAAATAATTTTTTCAAAATTGCTTAAAAACTCGTGGGGCGAAAGTAGTATCATCGGTTCGCCGGAGTTACATCTTGATTTTCCAAAAACTAAAACTCGTGATAAGATTTCTCTTTTTTGATTCTATAAGCAATTCTTAGACAATCAACAAGAAATACTTATAAGTTACGATACTTCGTTTTAAATAAATTATGGATAAATTTTTAATTCGCGGCGGAAAACCACTGAAAGGAAAAATCGAAATCAGCGGTGCAAAAAACTCCGCTCTGCCGTGTCTTGCTGCGACACTTTTGACCGGTGAAGTCGTTACTTTGCATAATGTTCCGTATGTCAAAGACTTGATGACGCAGAAACGGCTTTTGGAAGATTTGGGCGCGACAGTTTTAACACCGAAACTGACGACACACAGTTTTCGTGCGAAAAATATTGAAATTTTTGAAGCTCCGTATCATCTCGTAAAAACGATGCGAGCAAGCGTTCTCGCACTCGGACCGCTTTTGGGTAGATTCGGTCAGGCTAAAGTTTCGCTTCCCGGCGGCTGTGCCATTGGAACTCGTCCGATTGATCTTCATCTGAAAGCATTTGAACAACTCGGCGCGACAGTTTCACTCGAATCGGGCGATGTAATTGCGCGTGCGCCAAAAGGAAGATTGATCGGCGCGGACACATATTTTGAAAAAGTCAGCGTAACCGGAACGGAAAACGTAATGATGGCGGCGGTGCTTGCAAAAGGCAAAACGACGATTCACAATGCCGCGCAAGAGCCTGAAATCGAAGATTTAGCCGAACTCCTTAATAAAATGGGCGCGAAAATCTCCGGCGCAGGAACTTCCGTTATCGAAATCGAAGGCGTTGAAGATTTGGGCGGCGCGGAACATTCGATTATTCCCGACCGCATCGAAACCGGAACTTTCATCGTCGCGGCGGCAATCACCGAAGGCGAACTCGAAATATCAAAATGCCAGCCGAAACATCTCGGCGCGGTCATCGAAAAACTGCGCGAAGTCGGCGTTGAAATCGAAGAAAAAGACGAATCAACTTTAATCGTAAAACGCGGCTCAAAAGATTTGAAAGCAAGCGACGTAACGACCGAACCGCATCCGAATTTTCCGACCGATATGCAGGCGCAATATATGGCTCTGATGACGCAAGCGGACGGAACTTCGACCGTCACGGAAACGATTTTTGAAAACCGTTTTATGCACGTCAGCGAACTTGTCAGAATGGGCGCGGATATTCATATTTCGGGAAATCAAGCTGTCGTCAAAGGCAAAACCAATCTAATGGGCGCACCTGTTCAGGCTTCGGATTTACGCGCTTCCGCGTCGCTAGTTCTCGCCGGACTTGCGGCAAAAGGCGAAACTTTGATTGACCGCGTTTATCACATTGATCGCGGCTACGAACGCATCGTCAGAAAATTGAGTTCGGTTGGCGCGGACATTGAAAGAATTACTTCTGGACTTGCAATGACAGCAGAAGATTAATGGATAGTGGATAACGGATAATGGATAATGCAAAATTAATTATCCATTATCCATTATCCGTTATCCACTATCCGTTATTACGCGACTGTTCCGCCGCACGATGAACCGGAACCTGCTGTGCATCCGAAGCAATGAGCGTTGGTCATAATCTCTCGGTTGAAAAATGTTTCGGGGGAAAAGTCTTGAATTTTTTGCCCGACTTTTGCATTTACGGGAATTTCGAGCATTTGATTAAAATCGCAGTCGAATAGATTTCCCAACCAATCTACGCTCAAAGTATTTCTACACATCAAACCTTCAACGGTTGAAGGGTTAAACGCATTGACGAGTTTGTTCATATACGAAGTTTCATTTCCCGAACGCCGCAGCCAATCGAGATAACGCGCAATCGGCATATTTGTAATCGTATATAAATTGTTGAAAACGATGTCGTAACGTGCTTTCAATTCACGTTTGAAGTCGGCTTCGACGGCTGTCTGTTCAGGCGGCAGAAACGCGCCGACGGGATTATAAACGAGATTCAGAGTCAAACTCTCATCAATTCCATAACCGACCACATTTAGTTTTTTTAACGCTTCAACCGATTTTTCAAAAACGCCGTTTCCGCGTTGCGCGTCGGTTTGCTGTTCGAGAAAATACGGCAAACTTGAAACGACTTCGACTTCGTTTTCTGCAAAAAATTCAGGCAAATCTTCAAAACCTTGTTCAAACATCACGGTTAAATTATGTCTGACAATAATTTTTGCGCCGGTTTTTCGCGCTTCGGTTACAAATACGCGAAAATCAGGAATCAATTCCGGCGCACCGCCCGTGATGTCAAGCGTCGGGATTTTGTATTTTTGCAAAACTTCCAGACACGCATCAACCGTTTCGCGCGTCATAATCTCCGTCCGCGTCGGCGAAGCGTCAACGTGGCAATGTTTGCACGTCTGATTACAAAGTTTCCCGACATTGACCTGCAAAATTTCAACATCGGTCGAACGCAGATTTAAATTATTTTGCGCGAGTTTTTCTTCAAACGAAACGAGCGACGCGGGAAATGCGTCTTTGCCGTCGCGTCTTTTTATTTGAACTACTGTCTGCATAAAAATTTGCCACGAACAAACACGAAAAATAGAAGAAATTTTAGCCACAGATTTTCACAGATGAACACGGATAACAAAATGATGAAATCAAAATTTTTTCATCTGTTTTATTTCTTGAAAATCTGTGTCTATCTGTGTATATCTGTGATGTTATGAAGTTGATTCCAGTCGTAATTGAGTTGAGTTTTGGTAAACTCAGTTTTGACAATTTAACAATCCCGATGGAATCAACTATGACATTATACATCGGAATTGATTTTCATCCATATCAGCA
>JBBSAX010000138.1:0-13764 GCA_038251885.1 Pyrinomonadales bacterium
AGAATTAGTTGACCGCCGAAAGCTGAAAGCAATTTATGTAAAAGTTCGCGGACAAAGTGAATGGGACGTAGTTCTGGTCGGCTTATCGCGCTGGTTTGACCTTGCCGACAGATTTGTCCGCGACGGCGACGAAAACGAATCCTACCGCACTGAAGACAATTATCTGGATTCGTAAAACGGCGAATGTTTGGTAGAAAAAAGCATCTGACAATTTATCAAACGCGGCGAATGTGTGAAGGTTTGAAATGTTACTGAACAAATGATTTTTTTACAACAAATTCTAAAAATGCCGGGAACTTGTTAGATGAGAAATAATTTCCTTTGAATTTTTGTGGGAGTTTTACCGCATTTTAATATGAAACAGCGTCTTTATTGAAAAGTTTGCAGCAGTCTGCCACTCGGCAGGCGGGCGAGAATCAGACGGCGCAGATTTTCAGGCTTGGCGTTTTATCGAGCAGTAGTGAGCGGGTTTTAGGGATGAGAGAACCCGCCCGCTACCGCAGGCAGTTCTGGCACACTCACTAATCAACTGCCGGAACGATGTTGAATTTGACGCGCAGACTGGCTCCGAAACTCGCGTTAAAGCCCAACAGAACCTGGCTGGCATCGCCTCTCGATTTGGCATAAATGCCAGTGCCGCCCGTGATTGCCCGTTTGACCGGAATAAACAAATCAACAAGTTCATAGCCTTCATTGGTTATCGAAGTTTTTCCGAAAGTTTGGTCGAAATCCAAGTATTGGTGCGTAATCACCCATGGACCTGTAACGCTGTGTCCGCCGTCGCCAATAAACCAGCCGCGGCACGTCCAACGTCCGATGACCAAAGCCGGAAATTCAGGACTGCCATCCGCATTCGTCCCGTTTGTACCGTTCAGCGTTCCCGCCGGATAAATATAGCCTTGAGTAATAAACTCAGTGCCATAAGCCGGAAATCCGTCAGGGAAAGCGGGAGTTTCATCAGGAACAAACACTGTTCCGTTTTCCGCAATGTCCACGATAAGTCCGTTGCGAGATGAATCTTTTTCATTGAGAAAAATTTCCTTGTTTTGCTCTTCCGACAAAGCGGCGGAGCGCGGCAATAAAGTTCGTCTGCCCTGCTCCTGTTTTTTGGCAAGTCCCGAATTGCTCATCCAGAAAATTCCCGCCAATCCCAACACCAAAACCGAAAGCATCAAGACGATCCCTTTTTTCGTTTTCAACATATTTAATTTTTTCATGGTAACTCTCCTTTTTTTATTTTTTTTGGAAACATTTTTTTGTGTCTCTATTTATTAGCGCGTCAAAATTGAGTGAACTCCCTCAAAAGTTCAAAAGATTTTTCTTATCGGCATATTTCGGCTTCGGGTTGAATTGATTGACTTATTTTTTTTGCGGGCATATTCTTATTTCATTTCAATAAGTTTATCGAAAGCGATTAAAATGTATCAGCGCACAGATACGTCAAAAAGCATCACACAAATGTTACGCGAATGGAGCGACGGCAACCGCGAAGCGTTGGACAATCTGATGCCGCTTGTTTATGACGAACTGCATCGGCAAGCCGCCAACTATTTGCGCCGTGAACGCCCAAACCACACTTTGCAAACCACCGCGCTGATTCACGAAGCATATCTGAAACTGATTGACCAACGAGAGACGAATTGGGAAAGCCGCACTCATTTTTATGCGATTGCCGCCCAAGCGATGCGGCGAATTTTGGTTGATTACGCCCGCAAAAAACATCGCGGCAAACGCGGTGGTGTAGAAAGCGATTTATCGCTCGAAAAAGCCGCGCTCGTCGTTTCGGAAGAAAAGTCGGTTGATTTGATTGCTTTGGACGAAGCATTGACGCGGCTGGCAGTTGAGGACGAGCAACAAGCCCGCATTGTCGAGTTGCGCTATTTTGGCGGTTTGACCTTAGAAGAAACGGCAAAAGCCCTGAACATTTCGCCCGCCACCATTTCCCGTGATTGGTTTATGGCAAAGGCTTGGCTGCACCGCGAACTGACAAGATAAAAAATGTCTGAACAATGGCAACAAATGAGAGAAATCTTCGATGCCGCTTTGCGACGCAAGCCCGACGACCGCAAAGCGTATCTCGACGAGGCGTGCCGCGATGACGGTTTTTTGCGCGGCGAAGTCGAATCATTGCTTTCTTCCTTTGACGAAGCCGAAAGTTTTCTGGAAAAACCCGCCGTTGGCGAAGTAGCCGAATTAATTTTGGAAGAAAGCAATAATCTGGCAAAAGGCACAACTTTTAGCCATTACAAAATCATTTCGCAGATTGGCGTGGGCGGAATGGGCGAAGTTTATTTGGCAGAGGACACGCTCTTAAAACGTCAGGTTGCCGTCAAATTTCTCAAGCACATTTCGGATAAAAACTCAGACCATCTGAGTAGATTTTTTCAAGAAGCGCGGGCGGCTTCCGCCTTGAATCATCCGAATATTTTGACGATTCACGAAATCGGCGATGTTGACGACACGAGCTTTATTGCCGCCGAATTTGTAAATGGCAAAACGCTCCGGGAACATTTCAAACACGAGAAAATCAGCCTCAGCGAAATTCTGGATATTGTGATTCAAATTGCCAATGCGCTTTCCGCCGCGCACTCCGCCGGAATCGTCCATCGGGACATCAAACCCGAAAACATTATGCTCCGCGAAGACGGTCTGGTGAAAGTTCTGGATTTTGGGTTGGCAAAACTTACGCAAGAAAAAACAAAAGAAGCTGACAAGGAAGCCTCAACTCGCCCACAGGTTAATACGCAAGCCGGAATGATTCTCGGAACGGTGGCGTATATGTCGCCTGAGCAAGCGCGTGGACGCTCCGTTGACGCACGGACGGATGTTTGGAGTTTGGGAGTCGTGCTTTACGAAATGCTGACCGGCAAACAGCCTTTTCGCGGAGAAACTTCGAGCGACGTGATTGCTTCGATTTTGAAAACCCAACCCGCGCCGCTGACAAAGTTCAACGCTGAAATTCCGGCAGAACTCAACCGCATCGTTTTGAAAACTCTTCAAAAAGACCGCGATGAATCCTATCAAGTGGTCAAAGATTTGCTGATTGACCTCAAGCATCTGAAAAAGCATTTGGAGTTTGAAGCTGAACGCACGGCATCTGTAAATCAAAGCGAAACAAAAATCAACAACACTCCAACGACTGCCGAAACGCACACAGTTTCGAGTGCCGAATATCTTGTCAGCGAAATCAAACAACACAAACGCGGATTTGTCGCAGTTCTGGCAGTTTTGCTGGTCGCGGCAATCGGGCTGGGTTATTGGTTTTTCGCCAATCGTTCCGCCAACCGAACACCAATCGAATCAATCGCCGTTTTGCCTTTAAAATCACTCGACGCGGACGAAAATTATCTCGGCTTAGGCATCGCAGACGCAGTTATCAGGCGACTCAGTCAAACGGGCGAGTTGACTGTGCGCCCGACGAGTGCCGTCCGTCGTTACCTTACCGAAGAAAAGGACGCGCTGACTGCCGCACGCGAGTTAAACGCCGACGCGGTTCTGGAAGGAAGCGTCCAGCGCAATGGCGACCGTTTGCGGGTGAGCGTTAATCTGCTGCGGACGAGCGATGCCGTTTCGCTGTGGGCTGACAGCTTCGATATGCGGATGACCGACATCTTCACGATTCAAGACACGGTAGCGCAACAGGTTGCCGCGCGTTTGCGGCTACAACTCGACCCGGCGCAACAGGCGCGTTTCAATAAGCGTTCCACGTCGAACGCAATCGCATATGAATTTTATGTGAAGGGTGTCTATAGCTTCGAACAGCGCGGCTATGGCGACTTTGCTAAACCGCAGATGGAAGCGACGATTGCTCTTTTCAAAAAAGCAATTGAAGCCGATCCTGATTACGCTCTGGCGCACGCGCAGCTCGCCAATGCTTATATCTGGAAGGCGCTCTTTATCGAGGAACAGGCTTTTTGGGCTGATATGGCGAAAGAAGAGATAAATCGGGCGGACGCGCTCGACCCGCAACTTGCCGAAACTCACATCGCCCGTCATTGGCTGCTGGTAAGCGCATACGAAGGCTGGCAGAGTGAAGCCGCAGTTCGGGAGTTACTTCTCGCACAACAGCTCAACCCGAACGTCGGTCATGTCGAACTCGGAGGAATTTACTATCACCTCGGGCTTGAAGATTTAGGCGACCGCGCGTATCAACGTGCGCTCGATATTGATCCTACAAGCGAATTCGTCAAAAAGATGATCTATGCTCATTACTCCCTTCTGAGAAAGTATGACGAAGCATACGCTGCTTATCAGAAATATCAACCTAGCGCCCCTACTCCGTTTTGGTACTTAATGGGAAAAGGTCGTTTGGATGAAGCGCAAAAGCGACTTGATGATAGTTCAGTCAAATATCCCAACAACCCTGGCTTAGAGATCCAAAAAGCTTTGCTTTTTGCCTTGAAGGGAAACTTCCGCGCTGCCGAAACAGAGATTCCTTCAATCCTGAGTAAGATAAATCCCCAAGACTATTCGTACCATCACGACACTTACGACATCGCTTGCGTCTATGCGTTGACGGGCAAGAGTGATGAAGCTATTAAATTGTTGAGAGAAACTGCCGCAAAGGGATTCCCCAGCTATCCCCTGTTCGAGCGCGATGCTTATTTAAACCGTATCAGACAAACGCCTGAATTCATCCGATTTATAGAGGAGATGAAAGCGCAAAATGAACGATACAAAAGCGAGTTTGAATAAAAAATATCTTGCTTTGAAAAAAATGAGTTTAACGAAATGAACACCGAGCCACGGTTAAAAGATCAAAGATGTATTAACAATGTGTCCCGACGGAAAGCCGAATTTTCTGGATGAGATTTGCACCGACAATGATGAACTACGCTGTGAGGTTGAACACTCGAAAGTCAGCATATAAATGTTGACTACTGAACCTACGAAGGCAAAAAAATCAAAAGCAAAGTCGAAACCGTTCTCTCACGCGGGCGCGTTGTGATTGAAAATGGCGAATGTTTAGTTGACAAAGGCAGTGGTCAATTTATCAAGCGTGGAGAATGCGTTAAAATATAAATTTATGGGACTTAAACGCATCAGACGTGCGATTCGTGAAGGCAGATATGAATATACCGCTCACGCCTTAGAAGAAATGGATGAAGATAATCTTGATGAATCCGATGTGCGTTATGGTATTTTGAATGGTGAAATTAGTTCGGAATTAACTGACGATCCGCGTGGAATTCGGTTTGTGGTGCTTGGAAATACAAAAGACCAAACTCGCTCATTAGAGGTTGTTTGCCGTTTTTTGCCAAGCGGTTTATTGCGTATAATTACGGTTTATCAAATATAAGTGAATAATTATGGAAAAAGATTTTTGTGAATACTGCAACGGAATTTTGCCTGATGTCGAAAAATTGGTAACGGTTTATCGTCATCGGCGCGGACAACATTTTATCTTTGAGCGCGTCCCGGCGCGTGTTTGCCAAAAATGCGGCGAGCGTTATTTTTCGGCAAACGCAGTCAGCGAAATGCAAAGACAAATGCAGAAAGAAAAACAAGCGATTAATCTCGTATCTGTTCCCGTCATCGAGTTACAGCCAGCCGGATAAGATCAAAACGGTTTGCTTTTTCTAAATATTCAAATCTGTTTTATCTCGCGGGCGCATTGTCATTGAAGACGGCGAATGTTTGGTCGAAAAAGGTGGCGGACAATTCATCAAACGCGGCGAATGCGTGAAGATTTAGTGTTGGGCTTTGTAAATTGAAGTATGAATTCAAGCAACATAATCCTGTAATATATGACTCAAATTTCCATTGATAAAGAGCAAGCCGTTCAGCAAATCTCGAATCCGTCGGTGCGCGGAATTGCTACGGGAAAAACTAAAAGTTTTGGTTCGACGCTTTATGTCGAGATAGAAATCGGTATCAATGACCGGAAATTTGTTCCTCAAAGTGATCTCATGCCGCTTCGGGCAAATCCTGACGGAATAGAGGATTTATTGAACAATCTCCAATTCGGGAAAATCGGTGATCTAGCGCGAATCTTGATTTTTCATAAAATTTCCTCGAATCTTTCCAACATTTTTTATGCGATGCAGGCAAGTCGGACGGATTTTCACGCTTATCAGTTCAAATCAGTTTATAAATTTATCGAATCATTTAACAATCGCATTCTAATTGCCGATGAAGTCGGTTTGGGAAAAACTATTGAAGCGGGTTTGATTTGGCTTGAGGCGAAAGCGCGTTCTGATGCCAGAAGACTTTTGGTTGTTTGTCCGCCAATGCTGCGCGAAAAATGGAAAGAGGAATTAAAGTTTCGTTTTAATACAAAAGCCGAAATTTATGATGCGAAAGGGCTTCGCGCTTTACTCGAAGATTTTCAGCGCGAAGGACAAAATTTTCAATGCGCGGCGGTTTGCAGTTTGAACAGTATTCGTCAGGATTCGGTTCAAACTCTTCTTGCCGAATTTGAAAATACGCCTTACAAATTTGATTTGGTCATTATTGACGAGGCGCATCATTTGCGAAACAGCAATACGAAATCTCACGCCGTCGGGAAAATTCTGTCCGAAATTACCGAAGCGATGGTTTTGCTGACGGCAACGCCGATTCATCTCGGCAGTCAAGACCTTTATCGTTTGCTAAATTTGCTCGATGAAAATGAATTTAGCGAATTATGGCAGTTTGACCAACTGATTGTTGAAAACGAACCGATTGTTCAAGCGCAAAATTTACTGAGGTTTCATCCGCCGAAAATCGAAGAAGCGCGTGAACAAATCGAAAAACTCAAAGATTTTCATTCATTCCGAAACGATTCTAATTTGCAGAAACTCTTGACAAAATTTGAAACAATTTCCCCAAACAATCACGGCGAAATTGTCGAAATCGGACTTCTTCTTGAAAAATTAAATCTTCTAAGTTCGCATATTTCACGAACGCGCAAACGTGAAGTTACCGAATGGCGCGTGGTGCGCGAATCAAATTCTCTGACGGTAAGATTCAATGAGCGTGAAGCGGATTTTTATCGCGCCGTGACGGAATCGGTTCAAAATCGTGTCGAAAATTTTTCGGGTAATAAAATTACGGCATTTGCTTTGATGATGCCGCAAAGACAAATGGCGAGTTGCATTCCGGCAATGGTTGAACATTACCAGAAAAATTCTTTTGAGATTGATGAGGAAATCTTGGAAGAATTAGGTTTCGATATGGAAGAATCGCAAATGAGCGAACCGGCAAGTTCGTGGCTCGAACTTGAGCATTTAGTTGCCGAATGGGACGAAGAAACTCCCGACAGCAAATTTGATGTTTTGCTTGATGGTTTGCGAGTTCGTTTCGAGCGTGAACCGAATGCCAAAATTATCATTTTTTCCTACTTTAAAAAAACTCTCGCTTATCTTAATCGGCGTTTATCGAAAGAAGGTTTTGCGCCCGCATTGATTCACGGCGATATTCCCATGGAAGAACGGCAAAAGTTAATTGAAACTTTCCGCACGAATCCGTCGCGCCGCATTCTTTTGTCGTCCGAAGTCGGTTCGGAAGGAATTGATTTGCAATTTTGCCGAATTATTTTCAATTATGATTTGCCGTGGAATCCGATGAAAGTCGAACAGCGCATCGGGCGCATTGACCGTCTTGGACAAAAAGCCGACAAAATTTCGATTGTAAATTTCGCCGTTTCCGACACGATTGAGGAAAAGATTCTCCATCGTCTTTATGACCGCATCGGAATTTTTGAGCGGAGTTTGGGCGATTTAGAGCCGATTCTTGGCGAATTAACACAGCAACTTTCGTTTGATTTACTGAGTCGCAAGTTGTCATCCGAACAAACATCAAAAAGAATTGAGCAAACAATTCTTGCCACAGAAAATAAGCGTCAGCAAGAAGAAGAACTCGTTGAACAAAGCACCGTCTTTTTAGGCTCATCCGATTATATTCTGGAACAAATCGGCGCGGCGCGTGATTTGGGCAGACGAATTACACCCGAAGATCTACGCCGTTTTATCGAAGATTTTTTTGAAAACTCGCATTATTACGGCACGAGTTTGAGTTGGAACAAACCGCAAGCAGGTTTTGCAACAATTAAACTTTCAAGCAAGGCGCAAAATGATTTGCATTGGTTTTGCCGCAATCAAAATCCGTCACTTTTCACCTTGCTGACTTCTGCAAGTGAGAATTCCGACATTCTGTGTTTCGACAGTGAACAAGCACAATCTCATCCGAACCGAGAAATGCTGACGCATTTTCATCCGCTCGTTCAATGGATCAAAGAAAACCATCAAAAAGACGAAAACGCATTTTTCCCCACTGCTGCCGTCGAATTAAAAACTGACTCCGTTCCAGCCGGAGATTATCTTTTGGCAATTCAGTTTTGGGAATTTCAGGGAATAAAAAAATTAAAAAGAATCGAATACGAAATTGAATCTTTAAGTCAATCAAATTTCGAGAAAGATTTAGAAGTAGAAAAATTGTTGCAGGAAATTTTGCGACACGGCACTACTTGGGAATATGCAAATATAATGATTGAACGAGAAACCTTAGCACAAACTTGGGAGAACTGTTCACAAAATCTTTATGTAAAATATCAAACAGCCTTGGAAGTTTTCCGTCAAGATAATGAAAATTTGAAACGCCGACGCGAGAATCATTTGCAAGGATACAGTAATCGTAAAGAACAGCGCATTCAGAAGGCACTTCAAACAATGCGGGAAAAATTCGCCACGGAAAATCAGATGAAAGGTTTCAATGCGATGTTAGAAAAAGTTCGCACTCAATCGAAAGAAGAACTTGCTAAACTTCAATCGCAAAGCCACACAAGCGAAGAGTTTAAGGAAATCGCGGCGATTGTTTGCCGCGTAAAAAATTAGCAGGGAGAATACAATGAAAAACTTCAACAAACTAAAAAACTTCATCAAGAAAACATTTTTCGGCGAAAAGATGGAAAATGCTTTGCAGAAAAAAAATGAAATCAAAAAGTCACTTCCGATTGTCGAATCTAAAACGCATTTTTCCGCAGTCAATAAAACGGTCAGGAATGATAATCCGCCGTTAGAAAAATCGTCCGCAGTTTTATCCGAATTACCCGACAAATCAAAATTAAATCAAATCAATCCGACGTTTGAAATTCGTCCAAACGCCGAAAATATCGCGGCTTTTCGGGAAATTATGGAATCCCGTTTTGCTGAAAATGCAAAAGCTACACAGCCGTTAATACGTTTGGGAATTGATCTCGGAACGAGTTATTCAAAAGTCGTCTGGCGATTGGGCGAAGAAAATGTTTTTCCTTTATGTTTCGGTGAAAACAAATTCGATTTGGCTGATTATCTAATGCCGTCATTAGTTGGGTTTGAAAATCAAACAATACTTTTTGGTAATGAGGCTTTAAAGTCAAATTACTCAATCTCAAACTTCAAAATGTGTCTGGCTTGCGAAAGCAAAAAAGATGAGCAATGCAACATTAAGAAATGTTCTTTGACAAGCTGGAAAACGGAAATTTTTACTCACGAATTAGCCGATGAAGAAACTGAATTCGTCAATTCGTTCTTTCTTGCCAAATTGATAGCAGAAACTAAAGAATTAATAATTAAAGAACTCATTAGCACACATCGTTTTCCGTCTTCGGTTAAACCGAAATGGACGGCAAATTATTCTATTCCCGATACATTTATCGAGCAATCCGAAATTGCCGTTTCTTTTCGTAAAGTTTTCAGAACGGCTTGGTTTATGACAGAAGTTTTTATTGGAAATCATATAGACGACAACTTGAAATCTATTGTCGAGTGTTATTTAGCCGCAAAATCCTTAACTCGAGAATCGAATGAAATTCTCAACGATGAGGAATTTGGCTGTTCGCCGTATCCAGAGGTAGGAGCTGAAGTTGCTTCAATTGTAATGTCAAAAACTTCGGAAATAGGGCTATATGCTTTTGTTGATATTGGAGCAGGAACAATTGATACAAGTATCTTCCGATACTTTCGAGACGGCAAAGGTGCTCAACGCCCGCCGTATGCGGCTGATGTTTCCAGAATGCTGGGAGCTGCTCAACTCGAAATTAGAGCGAGCAAAAAATCTGAAATTTCTGCACGAAAACTAAAAGAAATAAAAGAAAATTATAAAAATCTTTCTGAACTCGATCGTAAAAAATTTACGAAGGAAATTTCCTCACTAAAATCTGCTTCTAAAGAAATCACCGAAGAAACAATTAAATCATTGAAGGTAGTTTTTCGTCAGGCGTATGAAAAGGAAAAAAATGTTGAGAGATGGAAAGACTTAAAACTTATTCTCGGCGGCGGCGGTTCAAAATTGAAATGCTACAGAGAAGCAGGAAGCCAAGCATTCAGTTTAACAGAGAGCAAAAATACTATTCCACCGCAAATAACTATTCTACCGAAGCCAGTGGATTTTCAAATGCACGGCTTACCTGAAACCGAATTTCATAGATTTTCAGTGGCTTACGGCTTAACTTTCGATATTTCAAAGTTGCCGAAAGTGATTTTTGCTAAAGATGTCCGACCTGTTAAAGATCTGAAATTAAAAAGGAAATTCGACCGCGATGCAGATAGATAATAATGTTTTAAGACCCAAAACTTTTGCAAAAGCTCGAACGCATTGAGGCGCGGATTGATTTGGGAAGAGATAAATAATAACTTGTAATGCTTTGATGTTTTTAGGTTGACGGGTCAGAACTACCTGCGGTAGCGGGTGGTTAAAGTTTATAACTCACATTTGACAAACCACGTTCAACCGCCCGCTACCGCAGACGGTTTTGACTGAGCCGTTAATTGAATCTTGACTTTAGCTAGTGTTGAGTCAATTTAAGTCGGATGAAGCCGCCGACTTAAATTGAACGGGTGGAGAATTTAAAAATATCTCATTGTCTTCGAACTATTCCTTTTTGAATTCAGATTTTCTGATGAATCCGTAAGGAGTTATTTTTCAAACTGCATCATTGAACAAAAGACAGACTGATGACGTTAGAGATATTTGATAATCAATCCAACAAGACATTTCTATTAAGGAAAAAAATATGAAAACAAAAAAACTATTTACTTTATTGGTCATTGCTTTGATGACCGCAACCGCCGCTTTTGCACAAGACAAAGTTCAGAAGATCAATGAATTGCTGAAAACATATCAAGAATACGGACAATTTAACGGAACGGTTTTGGTTGCCGAAAATGGAAAAGTGATCTACCAAAAAGGTTTCGGAATGGCGAATATGGAATGGAATATTCCTAACGCATCTGATACAAAATTTCGCATTGGTTCAGTTACAAAACAATTTACAGCGGCACTTATTTTACAACTCGTTGAAGAAGGCAAGATCAAACTCGACGGTAAAATGACCGACTATTTAACCGATTATCGAAAAGATACGGGCGACAAAGTAACCGTTCATCAACTCCTCAATCACACGTCGGGAATTCCGAGTTATACCCGACTTCCTAATTTTTTCTCTGAAATCAGTCGCAATCCTTACAGCGTTACAGATTTTGTTAAAAACTTTTCGAGCGGCGATCTCGAATTTGAGCCGGGTTCAAAATTTGCTTACAACAATTCGGGTTATTTTCTGCTCGGTGCAATTATCGAAAAAGTAACGGGAAAAACTTATGCAGAGAATTTGCAGACACGCATTTTTGATCGGATCGGAATGACAAACACAGGTTATGACGTTCACGGAACGATTTTAGATAAACGTGCTAGTGGTTATGGCAAAACTCCGAGTGGGTTTGAAAATGCGGCTTATCTTGATATGGGATTGCCTTACGCGGCAGGCTCGATGTATTCGACCGTTGAAGATTTATATAAATGGGATCAGGCACTTTATGGAGATAAAATTTTATCCGCTGCAAGCAAAAAACAAATGTTCACGCCCGGACTCGAAAATTACGGTTACGGTTTTGTTATTGATGACCGACCGATCGGCAAAACAGAGCAAAAAATAAAGATCATTAGTCACGGCGGTGGCATCAACGGTTTTAATTGTCTTTTTACCAGAGCGGTAGATAAAAAAGACACGGTTATTTTGTTAGATAACGTCGGACTCGGACGCTATCACGACGTGATCACAAATTCGATCATCGCCATCTTAAACGGACAACCTGCCGAGTTGCCGAAAAGATCAATTGCGGAAACTCTTTACAAAACTGTCAACGAAAAAGGCGGTGCGGCGGCAATTGCCGAATATCGCAAGCTAAAATCTGCAAACTCTGCAATGTATGATTTTTCGGAAGGCGAACTCAACACGCTCGGTTATCAATTATTGAGAACAGATAAAACCAAAGACGCGATCGAGATATTCAAATTAAATGTCGAAATGTTTCCAAAATCCGGGAATCCTTATGACAGTTTGGGCGAAGCTTATTTGAAAGACGGAAACAAAGAACTTGCTCTCGTAAACTATAAAAAAGCTATCGAACTTGATCCGAATAATACGACCGCTGCTCAAGCTATCAACCAAATAGAAGGCAAAGAAATAAAGGTTGATAATGCTGTTTTGGAAAGTTATGTCGGCGATTATGAACTTTCACCGAATTTTATTTTGACGATAACAAAAGAGGGTGAAAAGTTAATGGGGCAAGCGACGGGACAAGGGAAAATTACACTTGAAGCTACTTCCGAAACTCAGTTCGCTGTTCCAACGATCAAAGCAAATATAACATTTGAAAAAGACTCGACCGGAAAAGTAACCGGACTGATTTTAGATCAGGGCGGACGAAAGATGAGTGCCAAGAAGAACAAATAAGGCTGATAAAAGAATCAGACCACGAAAAAAATCAAATTTAAGTAGTCGTTCACAATTAGCTTAGAGTATTGAAATTCGAGGCGGAAACGCGACCGCTAGGAAGCGTGCATTTGTTTGAAGTTTGACACGCTCGTTCGCACTCGCGTTTCTGCCTTCTTTGTCAAAACAAACTAAATTTGTTGGGGGGCTTAATTGAATTTTTTTGTGGTCTGATTAAAATAAGGTTAAGTTGATTTAGTCCAAAAGCAACGGTTGTCATTTTGTTTCAACTGTTTTCTTTATTAAAGAATACATTTATTTTTTAACGATTTCAGATTCAATTCTTGAAAATCAAGGGCGGAATGAGCGAAGTTTTTCTTGCGTAGGATACAAAACCTGGATTACAAAATAAAAATGATTTTTTCAGATAGCAAATTATCGCAAAAACTCGAACGCACCGAAGCGCGGACGAGTGTTGATTTTTTGAAACACCAAATTGCAAATGAAATAAGTTGAAATATGACCAACGGGACATTGAACATTGATTTACTCGATACCGAATCTGCGACAGAAGCAATTCGTATTGTTGGTGATCTGGCTGAGAAAGACGGCATTGATTGGGCGATTTGCGGCGGGATTGCGATGGCAATTTATGGAAGCGACCGCAATACAAGAGACGTGGATTTGATTGCGTCGCAAACTTTGCCGTTGAAAATTAGCCGTCAACTTTCGTTCGGCGGACATCGTTATTCAATTCAAACCGAGAAGCGAATCGTTGAAGTTGATTGGATAAAACGCTTTGATAAATGGAAGGATTTGTATCAAGCGGCGTTGCGTGATGCGGTTGAGATTAACGGGTTTCCGGTTGTTACGCCCGAATGGTTGGTTTTGCTGAAATGGTTCGCCAACCGCTTCAAAGATCAGGAAGATGCCGTTTTCCTGTTGCGAAAAAAAGAATTAGTTGACCGCCGAAAGCTGAAAGCAATTTATGTAAAAGTTCGCGGACAAAGTGAATGGGACGTAGTTCTGGTCGGCTTATCGCGCTGGTTTGACCTTGCCGACAGATTTGTCCGCGACGGCGACGAAAACGAATC
>JBBSAX010000139.1:0-13746 GCA_038251885.1 Pyrinomonadales bacterium
CTTATCGGGAAATATAAAGACGGCGATAATTGTTCAAATTATGCGCTTTACTACATTTTATTGGGTGACAAAGAACACACGCTCGAATTTCTGGAAAAGGCGTTCGAGCGGCGTGAAGTTTCTATGTTACTGCTCGACATTGAACCTGAATGGGACGAAATTCGCTCCGAACCGCGCTTTCAAGATTTAATCCGGCGGGTTGGTTTGCCGAATTGATTATTTTAAAGAAAACCAAAAAGAATTGACCGCGAAAAACGCTAACAGACGATAAAAAAAACCAAAAGCAACTAATGATTCTTTTTTTTCGTGCATTTAGCGCATTTCGCGGTCAACTTTCTTATTTTGGGCGAACTCCCTCAACATTCAGACGCAATTTATAAAGTCCGGTTCGGGCGCACAGATAAAGCGTTTTGCCGTCCGCATCGCCCCAAGCCATATTGTGAACGTGCTGCGGCGTGATGATTGTACCGAGATGTTTGCCGTCTTTCGATAAAACCTGCAAACCGCCGGGCGCGGAAACATAGAGATTGCCATCAACGTCAACCTTGATGCCGTCAATTGCGTCTTCGCCTTTGAAATCGGTAAAATCGAAAAACAATTTACCGTTCTTAATTGTGCCGTTTTCGCCCATTTCATAGCGATAAACCGTCTTTTTCTTTTCGTCCCAATTTCCGACATAAAGATATTCTTCATCCGGCGAAAAAGCTATACCGTTCGGACCTGTAAATTCTTTGGTCAAAAGCTGTAATTTGCCTTTGTAAACGGAATAAACGCCCGAAAAATCGAGTTCTTTGCGTTTGTCGTCAAAAAATTTCGGCAAACCGAACGGCGGATCTGTGAAAAAAAGCGTGCCGTCCGAACGATAAACCAGATCGTTCGGCGAATTTAATCTTTTGCCTGCAAATTTATCAGCCAAAACCGATTCGCTGCCGTTTTTTCCAATTCTGATAATTCTTCGATTTCCGTGTTGATTGACAATCAAATTTCCGCCCTCATCCAAAGTCAAACCGTTTGAGCCGGGCTGACCGTATTCCGCAATGTCCGCGCCCGAATAACCGCTCGGCGTTCGGAAAACACTCAATTTTCCGTCTGTCGAATATTTATAAATCGTGTTTGAATTCGGGTCTGAAAAAAGCAAACCTTCCGAAGTCCAAACCGGACCTTCGGTAAATTTAAAGCCTTCGGCGAGTTTGAAAATTTTCGGATTTGCGCCGACAATTTTTTCGAATTGCTCGTCCGTTTTTATTATCTCGACATTGACTTCGCTCGGCGTAATCGCAACCGGCGCAGTGTCGCCTTTGTAAAATTCAAGGCGTGCTTCGCGCACCCAGATATAATTTGTCGGCGGATTCGAGATCGGACCGTTAATGCCGAAAACAGCAAGCTGAATCTGCTGTCCGGCTTTTACGTTTCGCCCGATAATCAGACGATTCGGCGCATTCCAACCCGACACGACCGAGCCGCCTTTTTGCCCTAAATATCTGGAAATTTCGCCGTTCACCCAAATTTCCGCGTAATCATCTAAAGCGGTTTCAAAAACAACCGTCGAACCCGTCGTGTCAAAACCGTTAACCGTTTCGGGAATCGTAATGCTGATACGATACCAATTAAACGAGATTCTTCCGTTGCCGCGCCGTTTTTGCAGATCGCTTGCCGGAACGATTTCCCAACCCGAATCGTCAAAATTCGCTACGCCCGCTTTCGGTGTGTAGTCGTAAGTTTTAACCGTGTTTCCCGTCGGCTGATTATCCGCGCCCGCCGCTTTAAAATCGGTTTCGATAATCTTCGTATCGCTGTATTTCCATTCGCCTTTAACTGTTTTTGCACCTTCGACGCTCGCTAAATCAATTATCCCTTCCGGCTTTCCGCTTGGCACATCTTGGGCGAAAAGATTTAACGAAAAAAGAATCGTAAATAAAATTCCTGTAAAAACTTTCATAACCAAACTCCTCAAAATAATGAAAAATGGAAAGTGGAAAATGAATAGTTATTTCTTTGCATTTTCCACCTTCTGTTTTCCGTTTTTCATTTCTTATCTAACTTTCACCACATAATAAAGAAACACGCCGTCAACCTGTTTGAACCAATGCGGCACGCCTTTCGGGACAATCACGACATCGCCTTTTTTCAAGTTTCGCGTTTCGCCGCCTTCGATCATCGAACCGCGAAATTCGTTTGGCGCGGTCATTTTCGCGTCAATTGATTTTCCGCCCGTAACAAAAACAGAGGTGCCGTCAAGAACATAAATAATATCGGTGTCGAGTTCGTGAACTTCGCTCATACCGGATTTTTCGCGGCGGCTGGCGTGAACCATATAATTTTCGCCGTTCGAGCCGTCTTCCAAGACCGCGCCTTTTGAAAAAGCGGCTTTGACCGTTTCGGCATCAAAAAACAAAACAGCGGATGTCTTTTGATCGGTTAAAGACTCGGCTCCGGCGATTGCCAATTCCTCGTCCTGCTGCGCCGAAGACGCGCCGGAAACGCCGACTCCGCCGACAATTTGCCCATCAACTATAATCGGCACACCGCCCTGAAGCGGCGTAAAATCCGGCAAAGCAACCATTGCGGTTCTACCGTTTTTGATAATATCTTCAAAAACTTTGGTCGGACGTTTGAACATTACCGCCGTTTTCGCTTTGCCCATGGAAATATTTGCGCCCGCTGTAAAAGTTCCGTCCAAACGCTCTAATGCCATTAGATTTCCGCCGTCGTCAACAACCGCTATCACGCCGCCCGGAGCGTTATTTTTTTTCGCGTATTCCTTGGCTCCCGCAATTACTTGCCGCGCGCCTTCGAGCGTCAAAGATTTCCTATCGGTAATCTGAGCGGCTGCCGATAGTATGAAAATTGATAAAATAACGCCGATAAATCCGATTCTTTTTAAAATGCTTTTCATAAAATTTCTCCTGATTGAAAGTGAAAAAGTAAAAAGTTTATTGATTTTTCGTAATTCAGCTTTTATCCTTTTTCACTTTTAATTTTATTTATTCCTGCGTGATCGTGACCTTTAAAACGTCTTTCGTGTTCGGATATGAAAATCCGTCTTTTACCAAACCGACTTTACCGTTTTCCGTTTTTCCCGTGTTCGCCGCTTTTTGACGCGGAGCTTGTTCATCGCCGATTCCGGGAGCCTGATTGACTTCCGTTCCGGCATCCCAGAGCAACAATTTATCGGTAATGTCGCCGCTTATGGGCTGACCTTTGACGAACAGATCAATCGGGCTTTTCGGCGCGTAAAACAAATCGTTTGATTGTCCGAACATTGCCGCGAAATTTAACTTCATACCTTCCGTGGCGGTGAATTCAAATTCAAATATGCCGTTCGGAAGAATCGGCGCAGGCATTTCCGCGCCAACGGGCTTATTAAAAATGCCCGAATTGTTCGATCCGAATTTGGTCAAAAAACTCTTGGCTAAAATTTCGGGATTTCCGTCTTCCGCCTGCGCTTCCAAATCTACTCCGGCTTTTTCTCCGACCTTAAAGAAATTTGTTTTCTTGTTTGAAACGACAAACAAACCCGGCGAAAGGGCAAAAGGATATTTAGAGCCGTCCTGCGCCGTTAAACCGTCTGAATCTGAAATGTTTTCGATGCGAACTTTAAATTTCGCCTTTTTCTTGCTGCCGTCAAAACCGTATGCCTGAACTCCCAAAGCCAAAGCAATTAAGAAGGCGGTTACAATAACTAATTTTTGTTTTAACATTTAATTTTCTCCAATAATTCAAAATAAATTCGAATAACGCAAAACCCTTTTCGATGCGTTGTTCAGCCCTTGTATTCCGAAGAGCAGAAAAGATATTCCAACTTATGTTCAGTAAATATATCTGGAATAAATTGACAAAAATACGGGATTCATACGACGTGAAATCAAAATTTATAAAGGTAAATTCAGATGCCAATGACGAAAAGATTTTTGCGGTTTCGCAAAATTCGCTGATATAGAACCTGTTTGCAATTTTTTCATTAAGCAATTCTCCGTAATATCAAACGGATTGCACAAATTCTAATCTTCGTCTCGCTTGCCTTGAGCAGACCTTCGTAATTCTTCCACAGCCCCCGACATTGATTAACCCACGCATTCGTGCGTTCCACTATCCACCGCTTGGCAATCACCACAAATTCGAGTTTCGCCGGATTTTCTTGTTTCCATGCTGCCTTTTGCTCCGGCGTGATTTTGGCTGACAACTCGATTTTTATTTTGTTGCTTAACTCCGCTTCGATCTTCTCTATTTCTGTTTCCAAATACTCTTTGTGATACCCATTATCCAGCAACATAGTGATCTTGTGTCCGGCTGGCAGACTGAGAAAACACTCTTTGTTTTCCTTGATTATTTCCAGAAAACCTTCATCATCACTTATATTTGCCGCCGTGCATTTAACACGCATACGGAGTCCCTAAAACATCCACCGAAAGGTGTCTTTTGATTCCGTTCGTGCATTTGTAATGACAATAACCTTTGGTTTCAATACTCGCCGTGTCCTCGGTTTTTGGCACATATCGAATCTCCTAATAATAAACTCGGAGACTCTATTTTTTTTGCCCGGTGCGTTCAATTTTCGCTAAGGCTGTCAAACCTTCTTCCCACACTCCATTGATGCGCCATCGCCGAAACTGGGAACAGACGGTTTGCCACTTTGGAAAATCGGTCGGCAAATCCCGCCACTGACAACCGTTTTTGAGCTGATAAAGAATGCCATTAACCATCAAGTGCCTTGAAATATCGTATCCGCGCGTCTGACTCCTGGGTAATAATTCATCTAAAACATCGAATTGGGCTACTGATAAATCTGTTGTATATGCCATTATTAAAATAAAAGTGGTTATGACTTTAATTGCAAACAGGTTCTATAAAATAGCATATTTTTTTTGTGGAATATCAACACTATTTTGCATTTATAAATAGGTTTTTACATCGAAGATGAAAACTCTTTTAACAAGATCAACAAACGAAGCCGCCGAATTTATCAAAAAAGGCGGAATCGTCGCCTTTCCGACCGAAACGGTTTATGGTTTGGGTGCGAATATTTTTGATGAAAAAGCGATTGCAAAAATCTTTGAAGCCAAGCAAAGACCGAACGATAATCCTTTGATAGCGCACGTCAGCAATCTTGAACAAATTAAACTTTTGGTTGAGGAAATCACGCCGAACGCGCAAAAATTTATCGAGGCACTGTTTCCCGCCGCGCTGACTTTAGTTTTGCCAAAGTCAGCGCGAGTTCCTTTAATCGCAACCGCTAATCTTGAAACAATCGGGGTGAGAATGCCGAAAAACAAACTTGCCCTAGAGTTTTTGGAAAAATCTGAAACTCCCGTTGTCGCGCCGTCGGCGAATCTTTCGGGCAAACCGAGTCCGACAACGTGGCAAGCGGTTTTTGAAGATTTAAATTCTAGAATTGACTGCATTCTACAAGGCGAAACGACAGAAATTGGTTTAGAATCAACCGTCGTTGACTGCACTTCAGAAATTCCTCTAATTTTAAGGACCGGCGCAATTACGCTTGAAGATTTGCAGAAAATTATCCCCGAAACAAAACTTTACAAAGCAAGAAAAGACGAGAAACCAAAAAGTCCCGGTTTGAAACATCGGCATTATTCGCCTCACGCAAAAGTCGTTTTAGTTAATGGAAAATGGAAAGTGGAAAATGGAAAATGGAAAGCGTTTATCGGTTTGAATAAGCCCATATTTGATTTTGATTTAATGAAAATTTGCAGTTCGGTCGAAGATTATGCTCATTCGGTTTTCGATTTTTTCAGAAGATGCGATTTTGCGAAAATTGAAGTGATTTACTGCGAAATTGTTGAAGAAAAAGGTATCGGACTTGCATTAATGGACAGACTAAAACGCGCGGCGGAAAATTAAGAATCTAACTTGCTTTTACTAAAACAATCGCTAGATCACCGTTGTCGCCCAAAACTTTTGATTCGACCAGATTACTTTCGGTCAATTCATTCAAGTATTCGAGTGGAACCAAAACCAAGATATTCTCACTCTTTTCGCGTCGTATTTCTTGGACGACTTCCGAAATACCGAGAAATTTTTTTATCTTTCCATCTTCCTGCCTGACGACTCTGCCCGAAAAATAAAACTCCGCATTATGCGAAACTGTATGCAAATTCAAAACTTTTTCGTTCGGAAAACCTTGCTTATCGGCAGTTTCCATCAATCCTTTGACCGAATCGCTATAAGCTATGCCCGGCAACACGAACTGTAAAATAATGGCAATAATAGCGAACATCAAAAAAGCAAGTGTTTGCAGAGCAACGACGCGAAATTTAGATTTTTGGACAAATTTATAAACATAATTCGACGTCAAAATCAGCGCGGCAGGCAAAGCGGGCAAAATATAACCAGGAAGTTTTGAACCGGAAACTGAAAAGAAAACGAGCGGAACAAGCATCCAGGCAAAGGCGAAGATCTTTAATTCATAATCGGCAATTCGTAATTCTTTTTTATTTTGCGGTTCTTTTGTTGTTCTGTATTTAAAGATTTTTTTGGCAAAATCCCAAATTGACGCGATGAAAAAAGGAATCCAGGGAATTGTCATCAAAGGCAAAACGATCCAAAAAAACCAGAACGGCTGAGGGTGTTGATATTTGTTGGAAGTGTAGCGTTGGAAATGATGTTGGATGATAAATTCATCCACAAATTTCCAACCGTTGACTTGATACATCGGCAAATACCAAGTTGCGGCGACCAGCAAAATCAACGGAATTCCCCAGATCAAGCTAAAGCAAAACTTTGCGCTCGGAACGAGTTCCCATTTCAAAATGTGATAGAAAAAAATGATCGCAAATGGAAAAACAATGCCGATCAAACCTTTCGCCAGAAGCGCAACGCCGACGAAAAAGTAAAAAGTAAAAAGTAAAAAGTAAAAAGTAAAACCTGATTTTTCTTCTCTTTGGTCGAACAGAAAATATGCGACCAGCGAAGCCGTAATCGGAAAAGTCAAAATAATATCAAAACTTGCACCGCGCGAAAACGACAAAAAACCGATTGATGAAGCGGCGATTAAAACGAGCCAGTTGGCGAAATCGTTTCTTGTTCGTTGTTCGTTGTTCGTTGTTTTTTCTTCACTTTGAACTTTGAACTGTTTACTTTGAACTGATTTTCCGAGAATCCATAAACTCAAAACTGTTCCAAGTCCAAAAATCGCCGAGCCGAAACGTGCGGCGAATTCATTTACGCCGAATAATTTGTAGGAAGAAATTTGTAACCAATAAAGCAGAACGGGCTTTTCAAACCAATCGAAACCACCGAGTTTCGGTGTGATCCAATCACCTCTTTGGAACATTTCACGCGCGATCTGTGAATAACGCGGCTCATCAGGTCCGAGAAGCGGGATCGTCAAGCCGAAAAAATAGACGGCGACGATTATTATCGCAAAAGTTATCCAGACGAATTTTCTGTTGCCTTGTGTCATTAATCCTTTGTCATTTGTCGTTTAGCAAAAATTAAAAGAGAATAAAAGTATCGCTGAAATAAGTTTTACAATCAATTATGAACAATCAAAGACCAAAAGTTAAGGACGAAAAATTAAAGACGGCAGTTGTCGGCGTTGGAAGTTTAGGACAGCATCACGCGCGAAATTTCGCGGAATTGGCTGGCGAAGGCAAAGGTGAATTCGTCGGTGTCTGCGATGTAAATGAAGAAAACGCACGGACGATTGCCGAGAAAAATAATTGCGGATTTTTCACCGATTGGCGCGAATTGCTTGATAAAGTTGATGCCGTTTCGGTCGTTACGCCGACGGAAACACATTCGGAAATTGCCTGCGAATTTCTTGAAAAAGGCGTTCACGTTCTTGTCGAAAAACCTTTTGCGAAAACTCTCGAAGAAGCCGATAAAATGATCGCTTCAGCACAAAAAACCGGTGCGAAATTAATGGTCGGGCATCTCGAACGCTACAATCCGGCGATGGTTGCGCTTCGACCGCACGTTACAAAACCGCTCTATTTCGAGATTCACAGAGTTTCGCCTTTTCCGAATCGCAGTCTGGATGTTGATGTTGTTTTGGACGTGATGATTCACGACCTCGACGCGATTCAATGGCTCGTCGGCGAAAACGTCGAGGTTTCTGAAATCCGCGCCGTCGGAATTCCCGTGATTTCCGACAAAGTTGACGCGGCAAATGCACGCATCGAATTTGAGAACGGCGCGGTTGCCAATATTACCGCTTCACGCATCGGCACGGAAAAAATTAGAAAAACGCGATTTTATCAAACGAATTCTTACGTTGTTTTAGATTACGGGACAAAATTTGCTTCAATAACTTCGCTGAATCCCGAAGCCGCACATCCGCTTTTGGGAATTTCGATAAATCGTCTGGAAATAAAAGACATCGAACCGCTCCGCGCCGAACTTTCCGCATTTTTAGACTGCATCATCAAAGACGACGCACCGCCGATCAACGCCCACGACGGACGACGCGCTTTAGCTCTGGCACTCGGAGTTTTGGAAAAAATCGAAGCGCACCGCAGTCGTTTGAATGTTTAATTACAATGATTAAAGTTACTTTTTACGATTGGATTTTTGAATGCGATGTTGAAGCGACTCGTGAAGCATACAAAAAAGAAACGATTGGCGGTTCAGAAGGATGCGGGTGTATTTATTGTCAAAACTTTGTTGTCTTGCGGGATAAAGTGTTTCAAGGTGAAATTTTAGAATTGTTGGAAAGTCTGGGTGTTGATTATAGAAAAGATGCTGAAACATACGAAGTTACTTTAGAAAAGAACAAGCATCTATACGGTCTTTGGTTTCATTTTATTGGGAAGATTATAAAAAAAGGAAATTCGGTAATACTTAATAACAATCTGAAAATTGATTTTTTTGAGAAAACTGATTTGAGATTTGATGTTTTTGAAAGTAAAAATTTAATTCAACTTGAAATTCAAGATATTATTTTGCCTTGGGTGCTGGAGGAATTACCGCCTGAATGATTAAAAATGAACAAATTTCCGAATTTTTACAATCCCGAATCGAAGCGAAAGATTTTCCGTCCGCCGTTTATCTTGTTGCGGAAAAAGGCGAAATTATTTTGCAGGACGCGCTCGGCTTTGCAGTTGTCGAACCTGAAAACATCGAAGCGCGAATTGATACGATTTACGATTTAGCGAGTTTGACGAAACCGCTTGTTACGGGTTTATTGTGCGCGAAATTAATTGAAACGGGTGAAATAAATTTACAAGACAGAATCTTGAAGTATTTCAGCGAATTTGATACGGAAGAAAAGCGTGAAATAACGATTGAAAACCTTTTGACTCATACTTCAGGTTTTGTGGCGTGGCTGCCTTTTTATTCTGGTGAAAATTATCCTTCAGATTTTATAGAAAGGACTATTAGAATTATCTCGGAAAAGAAATTGGTAAATCAGCCTAATAAAGAAGTGGTTTACAGCGATTTAAATTTCATTTTGCTCAGTCTTTTAATCGAAAAGATTTATGACGATTTTCAAACTCCTTTAAATGCAATTGCAAAAAAGGAACTATTTACTCCGCTTAAATTAGAAAGAACTTTTTACAATCCGCATAATGCGCTTAAAAAGGAAACAGCCGCCAGCGAAAAAGGAAACGAGTTTGAAAAACAAACTTGTCTTGAATTAGGTTATGAAATAGAGTTTCCATTTTTTCCATATACGCCTTTCAGAGATTATCAAATCTGGGGCGAAGTTCATGACGGGAATTGTTATTTTATGAAAGGCGTTTCGGGACACGCCGGACTTTTTTCGATTGCCGAAGAAACTTTTAAGATTGCCCAACAATTTCTGGGGAATCAGACGCAGCTTTTAGAACCCGAAACCTGCAAACTTTTTCGCACGAATTTTACGCCAGGATTAAATGAAGCGCGTTCGATTGCCTTTCAGCTTGCCGAAACTCCTTTATCAACTGCTTCGGAAGCATTATCAAAAGACAGTTTCGGGCATCTCGGTTTTACCGGAACGTCGCTTTGGATCGAGCCAGAAACCGAGCGGATTTTTATACTTTTGACCAACCGCACACACGACCGCGAATTGCCGTTTGAAAATATCAATTCCGTGCGTCGCAAATTTCACGAAATTGCATCGGAAATTCTCAATGAAAATGCTAAAATTTAGCAATTTGAATGTGATTGTAAAAGTAGAAATATCTGCGATCTCTGCATTAAATAAACTGAAAGTACAAAAATGCAAAGTTTACAGGGATAAAAATCTGTTTTTGCGAGAAGTCTATTTTTATTAGTGAAGTAATTTATGATTCTAGAAATTTTTCTGATTTTCGTGCTTCTAATCATTAACGGTTTATTTTCGATGTCGGAAATTGCGGTCGTTTCGGCGCGGCGGGCGCGTTTGCAAAATCGCGCGGCGGAAGGTGATCTCGGCTCGCAAACGGCTCTGGAATTAGCGGATCAACCCGACAAATTTCTGGCAACGGTGCAGATCGGCATCACGCTCGTCGGCGTTTTGTCCGGCGCATTCGGCGGCGCGGCGCTCGCTGCCCGGCTCGTGCCTTATGTCGCGCAGGTTTCTTTTCTCGCGGCTTACGCCGAAACGCTCAGTTTTGCGTTTGTCGTGTTGATAATTACAT
This sequence comes from Pyrinomonadales bacterium, assembly GCA_038251885.1. Lineage (GTDB taxonomy): Bacteria > Acidobacteriota > Blastocatellia > Pyrinomonadales > Pyrinomonadaceae > JAHCHG01. The sequence continues at coordinate 10,560 of JBBSAX010000139.1, forward strand.
ATTTTTCGCTCGTCATCGGCGAACTCGTGCCGAAAAGCATTGCCTTGAACGCGCCGGAAAAGGTCGCTTCCATTTTCTCGCGTCCGATGCGTCTGATCTCTAAAATAACTTCGCCGGTCGTCTGGCTTCTGAGTGCTTCGACCAATTTGATCCTGAAGATTTTTCGGCTCGGTGAATCAAATGATTCGGCGGTAACAGAAGACGAAATCCGTGCGATGATCGCGCAAGGCACGCAGGTCGGCGTTTTTGAAGAAAGCGAACAGGATCTTCTGGAAAGCATTATCAAACTCGACGACAAACAAATTTCCGCATTGATGACGACGCGCCTTAATATTGCGTGGGTTGATATAAATGATTCAATTAAAGAAATAACGCACGAACTCAATGAACACAATTATTCGAGATTGATTGTCTGCGAAGGAGATTTGGACAATGTGCGCGGTTATGTCAAGGCAAAAGACCTTTTGAATCTTGTTTTATCAGGAGAGGAATTAAATCTCAAAGCGGTTTTAAAGCAAACTGTTTTCGCACCGACAACCAATACCGCGCTCGAATTATTGGAAACATTTAAAACTTCGCACACACATCTGGCGATAATCATTGACGAATTCGGCGCAACGCAGGGTTTGATTACGGTCAATGATATTTTGGAAGAAATCGTCGGTGATTTTTCTTTTGGCGGAACGGTCGAACAAGAAGCATTTAAGCGCGAAGACGGTTCGTGGCTGCTTGAGGGACGTTTAACGAATGTTGATTTTACAGGCATTTTGGGTTTGAAAGAATTACCTTTAGAAGAAAAATCTATGTATCAAACGCTTGCCGGATTTATGATAAAACGCCTCGAAAAACTCCCTCAAATCGGTGACAAATTTGAGTGGGACGGTTACTTTTTTGAAGTGATAGATATGGACGGGAAGCGAATTGACGAGGTTTTGGCAACGCCCGTCAATAAAACTGAAGAATAATTTAAGGGCAGGAGCAACGGATTTTGGACGAACATATACCGCAACTCGAAAAATCGGGCTTTAGGGAAGCCTTCAAATTTTGGCTGAAGCTCGGTTTCATCTCGTTCGGCGGACCTGCCGGACAAATTGCGATAATGCACCGCGAACTTGTCGAGCGGAAGAAATGGATTTCCGAAGAAAAATTTAATCATGCGCTCAATTTTTGTATGCTTCTGCCCGGACCGGAGGCGCAGCAACTTGCGACATATAACGGTTGGCTGCTGCACGGCATTCGCGGCGGAGTTGTCGCGGGCGCATTTTTTGTTATTCCTTCGATTTTTATCCTTTTAGCGATTTCATATATTTACGCAAAATTTGGAGAAGTCACAGAAATTTCGGCGGTTCTGGACGGAATCAAAGCGGTCGTCGTCGCAATTGTCGTCGAAGCTGTCTGGAAGATCGGCAAAAAGGCGTTCAAGACAAACTGGCACATTGCGATTGCATCTCTGGCTTTTGTCGCTATTTATTTTCTGCACGTTCCTTTTCCACTGATCGTTTTGGGCGCGGGAATTATGGGTTGGGCAATGGAAAGTTCAAAATTCAAAGTTCAAAGTTCAAAGAGTGAAATTCCCGATAAAAAAATAAATTTCAAAAAAAATATTCTTAAAGTTTTCGCCGTTTGTTTTGGACTTTGGGTAACTCCATTTTTGGTTGTTCTATTAACACTCGGCTGGCGAAGTTTGCCGATGAAAGTTTATTTGTTTTTCACGCAGGCAGCTTTTGTAACATTCGGAGGCGCGTATTCTGTTTTAGCCTACGTCAATCAGATCGCGGTTAATTCTTACAATTGGCTTTCCGCGCAGCAGGCGATTGACGGTTTCGGGTTGGCGGAAACTACGCCCGGACCGCTGATAATGGTTTTGCAGTTTATCGGATTTATGGCGGGCTGGAATAATCCCGAAAACTTAAATCAAGAATTTTCCGCTGTTTTAACCGCGCTTTTGACGACATTTGCGACGTTTTTACCGAGTTTCTTTTTTATCTTTGCGTTTGCGCCGATTGTCGAGAAATTTCAAGATAATCAAAAACTCAAAGCGGTTCTGTCGGGCGTAACAGCGGCGGTTGTCGGCGTGATCTTAAATCTTGCGCTCGTTTTCGGTTTTGCCGTAATTTTTCACGAAGGCGGATTTGATTGGTTCGCTCTTGTTTTAGGAATCGCATCGCTTGCAATTTTATTTCGTTTTAAAATTGATGTTTTATGGATCGTTTTGGCGGGCGGAATTTTGGGATTAATTAAATTTCTGACAATTGGCTGAGAAAATTTTTAGCAACTAAAAAAATCATTTTTTAATCATAAAAAGCGCACTCTTCCCGAATGCAAACAATATCTTTGGTGGAGAATAAAAAATGAAAAAAATCGTTGTTGTCTTAGTGTTTTTAAGTATTTTGGGAATTTCCGTGTTAGCACAATCAGGAAAGAAAACGCGACCGCGAGTTGTGCAAAATCCGAATACCCAGAAAACGGAAAATGAGACAACGACTGCAAAACGTCCGCCGGTTTTGAAAGGCGATACGAATTCTGTCGAAGAAGAAGAACCGCCGCCGATAATTGTAACAAATACCGAACCCGTCGAAGATGACGAAATCATCAAGATCGAAACAAATCTTGTAACAATGCCGGTTACAGTCCTTGACCGCAATGGCAGATTTGTTCCGAATTTGCGGCAGGAAGATTTTCGCATATTTGAAAATAATGCCGAACAACCCGTCGGATTTTTTGCCAAGGTCGAAACGCCTTTCACGGTTATTTTAATGCTCGATGTCAGCCCTTCAACACAGTATAAAATTGATGAAATTCAAAATGCGGCAATCACTTTCGTTAATCAATTGCGGCGCGATGACAAGGTGATGGTAATTTCCTTTGACGAAAGAGTGAATGTTTTGAGCCGCCCGACAAATGACCGCTATGTTTTGAGAAATGCGATTCAACGGGCGCAATTCGGCGACGGAACGAGTCTTTACGATGCAGTTGATCAGGTTATTAATCGGGAATTAAATTATATTGAAGGTCGCAAAGCGGTCGTGATTTTTACAGATGGTGTTGATACGACCTCGCGCCGCGCCGGTTATCAAAGCACCGTGCGCGAAATCGAAGAAGCCGATGCGTTATTTTTTCCGATTCGCTACGATACCTACAGTGGTTATTCCGGCGGCGGAAACTATCCGCAAAGCCGTTATCCCGC
>JBBSAX010000140.1:0-13547 GCA_038251885.1 Pyrinomonadales bacterium
AAGAAGTGTTCAAGTTAAGCGAAATCGTGTTCACCTTGAAGCGAAATCGTGTTCAAGCGATTGCGAAACGGTGTTCACTTTGGTGCGAAATGAAGTTCAGCTTGATGCGAAATTGGTGTTCAGCTTGGTGCGAAATATGCACTGTTATCAGATAATCCGCTAAATCATTGCCGCTTTTGCGTTCTTTTGCGTCTGCATTGATTTGGATTAATTTTGAGATAGTTACGTCGAATCCGTTCTTTTGAGCCGTTTGAGCCGTTTGATTCCAAATCTCAAAACCGTCTGCATCAGGATAAAGAAGTATTTTCCGATCACGTCCAAGTCGCTTGATTCTATCAAACTTTAAACTTTGTTTTGAACCGATGGCAAGCCAGACAAATTCAGGCAAACATATTGAAGCTATGATGGCTGTTTTTTCCGCCTCAACAATGCAGATTGGCTTATTTGAATCTTTTTTCAAAAGATGTTCACCGAAAAAACATTGTCTTAAATTAAAATCTTGTTTGAGAAATCCTAATTTTTTGAGTTCCGAGTGTATCCAATTTGGAGAAACATCTTTACGGCGTTTTCCGGTATCTGCATCGTAAGCAATGATTTTTCCAGTGCGGATTCGATTATTTCTATCTATCTGCCAAAATACTGTTTTGCCGTCTTTAGTTGTTCCGACAAAATACTTTGTAAGCGTGGTTTGAATTTCCTCAATACAGTTCGGGAACAAATTTAGAAAAAATTGAACAAATTCGTTTTTGTCGTAATTTCTCAAAGTATTCACCAATTGTTCAGTAGGAATAAAATCAAAAGTTTTAATAGACATTTGAGGCGATAGGTGTGCTTGTAAGCCATTTTTTATTCGCAAGCCTTGCCTTACCATTTGTTTCTGATTGTCATTTTTCTTTTGGCTTGGATTTTCTACAAAATACATTTTCGGCGTAAAGTGAAAACCACAATTGCTTTCCCTGTCGCAACGTCCGACCTCGAAAGAAAGATGCTCTTTGGTTGATCGTTTGACGTAACGAACAAATCGTTTTTGTCCACAAGCCGGACAGATGTATTTAATTGAGTTTTTTTCCAATTCAAAATCAAACATTTTTGTTTTGCTGAAGATATTGATCTTCCCTCGAAGATACTGAGATATTTAGATTTCAACATCTTCGGTTAAATTGTTGATATAAACACCTTTACTTACTTAGTTTAATCGAAGATGTTGATATTTGTTTTATTAAACATCTTCGATTAAAATTCAACATCTTCAACCAAATCCGTTGAAGGAAGTTTCAAATACCATTTTGATTCGTCAAATCCTTTTTTGAACGATTCAATACGTAACACTTTCTTTGCTTGCCTAAAAGAATAATCGGTAATTCCTAATGATCGTGCTTCTTTCATAGCCTCTTTTGATTCAACTTCTCCATTTTTCAAAAGTTCTTTTAGAAAAATGATTGCATCATTAGTGCTGTATTTTTCATCCTCATTTTTTACGTTAGAAAGTATTTGCGAAGCCGTCAGGTTCGACTCGCCTAACCAATCAAATTGACCATTCTTGATTTCAAAACCTATTGATTTTTCAAATTTTTCACATAAATTATTTTTGGTCTGGCAAAGTATCTTTTCTTCAGGATTATCGGGATTTGCACCTACAAGTAATTCAGAACGACTACCGGCACGCCAACCTATACCCCAAGTCCGGCATTTCTTGCATCACCAAACCCCTTAGATTTGCCGATGTGTCTAATACCCAAAATTGCACAGTCGTATCTTTCGGCAATCTCAATAATTTTGTTTACGATAGAACGAATTTCATTATCTCGATTTATGTCTTTTGAACCGACATAAGAAAATAAGGGGTCTATTATCACAAGTTTTGCCTCTGTTTCCGCGATAGCAGTCCTGAGCAACTCGAACCCGTTTTCATCTAGTGTAAAAGGTTCACTACTGGCGAAAATGTTCTCACTATTTGCCTCCATTGCATCCAGACGCGGTTTTAAGGTGAATGATAAAGAATCTTCGGCAGAGAAAAATAAGACCTTTGAAGGTTCAATAGCGACATCGCTAAAAGGCAATTTATTACCGTTTGCGATTGCAGTAGCAATAGCTAAGGTCAAGAAGGTTTTGCCTATGCCTTCTTCACCACTTAAAATTGTAAATGTTCCTAATGCAATAAAGGGTTTCCATAACCAATTAATAGCTTTAGCTATTAATTCCGACATTTTTGTCAATTTTAGTTTATTTAAATTTTCAGGGATTTCGTTTTCAAATAATTGATCTTCATCCTTTGAATCAAGGATTTCTTCAGCCTCAGCACGGATTGATTCCGCATTAATTATTTGTGTTTGCGCTTGTTTTACATTAAGATTAGACATAATTTTGGTGTTTAGCCACTTGGTCATTTGGCTATTTTGGATAAATAAAATTATTGATTCGAGAGTGATTGGTCGTTGGTAGCGGTTTTCACTCTCGATTTATTTTTTTTGTAAATTTCAGCTTCTATTGCAATTTCGGCTTGTGTTTTACGTTTGCCGTTTGCAATCCATTCATTTAGCTCTCTTCGTGAAAAATATAATTTCTTACCAGGTTTTGAATGTGGAATTTTTCGACTGGAAACAAGACCGTAGATTGTCGGTCTTGCTAACCCTGTGATCTCAATTGCTAAATCAATTCCACCGATTTCATCTGCATTTATTTGCGAAGTGCCAATTTCATTTTCTGAAAAGAAATTCTCAAGTTCTGCACGAATCGCAGAACGAATATCATTTTGTGTTATTTGTTGAATAGTTAGACTTTCCATCTCAATTACCTCACTTTTTTCTTGTTATATTGTGATACTAATTGATAGTTTGTTTTAAGTCTGTGAATTATCTAAGACGAATTTTAACTGAGATAATTCCGCTTTAATTTCTGACAGGTAAATTGTGTTCTCGAAAAACCTTAAATGTCTTAAAGATTAAACTCTCATCTGAACTTTGACCTGTTTCATTGTAAATTTCATCTAAGATTTTTTTTCTAATCCATCCTTGCACAGTCCAACGAACTAACCATTTAACCCGTGAATAATCTATTGGTCTGGTAGCTTTTGTTTTTTCTGGCAAATTTAGATTTCGGTATTCAGAATCAAAATATTTCCTCAATTTATCCTGAAAAATTACTTTAAGCCTGTCTTCATATTCTTGTTTAGTTTCTTCTCCGGCACGCCAGCCTCTTTCTCGAAATTCAAAAGGCGTTATTTCCATACTTCTAATATCTCTAAGATTTACTACGAGGTCTTTAATATTGGTAATATCGTTGTAGCTAAACTGCCAAAGAAAACTGATACAGTATTCAATAATCCAATCCTTTTCTAAATTGTGTTTTTTCGCCCATACCACCAAACCAATCATTAAATCAATAAAATTTGCAATAATAAGTTCTTTCTCTTCTGTCGTTTCACCAAATGCTTTAGTAATTGTCTGTTCTAAATTGCCTAAATTGTTTTGCTTTAATTGATTGAGTAGCGGCTCATACTTCCCCCAATAAAATGAATAATCTCTAAGATCAGAATCGTCATTTGTAAATGAACGTCCAAAAAATAAATAATCTTTTGTTATTTCTTGTCGCAAATTGTAGAAAATTTCTTGGCACTTAAACGCTGTTGGGTTATTAAACAGAGATTTAAACTGTGGAATAAATTGTTTCAGTTCTTCAATTACTTCAGGACAAAGATTCCGAACCTCTTCGATAAAATGTTTTTGATATTGTGCGTAAACGACTAGATGATCCTTAAACTTTCCGCTCGGAACTTTTATTTGCTCTTCATCAAATTTTTTTAGCCTCTGTTCAATCCATTTTTCCTCGTTAAAAATCTCATCTGAAACATATTTCTCTGCCTTTTCAAATGTTTTTTCGCCTTCATTTATTGGTAAAGAATCAAAGTTCAAATCTTCCGATTCTTTTTCAAAAACCTTAATCATTTGTTGAAATTCATCTCGCAATTCGACTTCTTTACGATCTCGCTTGTGTTTGATTTCGTTATTTTTTGATTTCTTTGCCATCTAAAACCCCTAAGTTAATTTAATTTTGTTTACTGCTTCGCGTTTCTTTTCATCAATTACACGAGCGTAAATCTGTGTAGTTTGTAAATTTTTGTGTCCAAGTAATTTGGAAACGGTGTATATGTCTGTTCCGAGTGTCAATTGTAAGGTGGCAAACGTATGCCGGAAAGAATGAAAAGTAATCTTCCTAGTTATTCCTACTTTTTCAGTCCAGTCAGAAATATGTTTTGTTTGATAGTATTTAAGGTTTTTGAAAACTTTCTCCGCATTTTCGGTGCGATTTCCTAGCAAAGAAATGGCTTCTTCCGATAAAGGCATTGTTTCATTGTCCTTTGTTTTCTTTTGGCGGAAACGGATAAAGAAGTTTTCGCTGTCGGATGCCTGAATTTCTTTCCAAGTGAGTTTTTCAATGTCTGAATACCTCAAACCAGTTAAAGCAGAAAAAAGACAGGCACGGCGCAAATCCTCGTAATGAAAAGGCATTTTGGCTAAATTTTGAAGTTCATCTAAAGTTAAAAACTCTCTCTTAGTATCTTCAAGTTTAATTGATCTAATATTTTCTGCGGGATTTTCTTTAAGTTGCTTTTGTTTGTAGGCTTCACGAATAACATACTTAAATTTGTCAAAGTATGCGGAAGCAGTGTTGTTAGATATGTTTTCCTGATTAAGCAAAAACTCTTTAAAGTTTCGGCAAAAACTTTCCTCAACATCTGCAAAAGTGCAATTTTCACCTGCAAATGCTTTTACATATTTTCCAATCGAAACATAACTTTCATAATTACTTTTTGAAGTTTTTCGTTTAGTTTCGGTAAAGCTGTCAAAAAAAGCTGTGAAATTCTTTTTACTATTTCGGGTTGAAAGAAAGCCGTAATAACCGCTTTGCACGTCTAATTGTCTTTGTGAACGAATTGATTCACCGAGCATTTTTGTTTCTTTATTATGATCTTTTTCGTTTTCACTTTTTGGTCGCTCGTAAATGTATAATTTCAAATGTTCGCGTCTAGTCGGTTTCTTGGTTTCAGGGTGAATGATCGGCGGATAAAAGTCTAAATAAAGACTTTTTCGATTTCTTGATATTTTCTTTTCACGTAAAAATACTTTACTCATAATTTCAGGAAAATAGTTGATCTATATCTTTTCGGCGGATAATTATTCGCCTTCCAAAACGAACACTTTTAAGCCTTTTGGTGCTTATTGCATAACTGATTACTCTTCGGCTTATTCTCAAAAGTTCGCAAACTTCATTTATGCTCAAGAATTCTTTAGCTTGAAGTTCAGTTATTTGGGTTGAAATTTGTTGCACCGTTTCAGAAACGCTTACTTCTAATTTTTTATCCCGTTCCCTTTGTTTATAGGCTTTAGAAGAGCAACGATGCGAACAATATTTCGTTACGGTTGTCCGCGCCATAAAACTATCACCACAAAACTGACAAATTCGGGTTATTTGAATGTTAGAACTCATATTTATAAATGCTTATGTGTGCCTCAACTTACTTGTATGTGCCTGTATGAACATAATTTTGCCAAAGGTGTATCTCAAACTCCATTTTGTATCTATAAAATACAATAGAGATACAAAAATAAGCAAACTAAAACGAAAGAATGATAAGAAAAAGTATAAATTAAAACAAAAAAGCCCGATATAATCAGTCTTTTCGTAATAGATTTATTTATTTGATTTTTGTTGTTTGTTATGAGTTACTTTCCGATACAAAAAGTCGAAAAAATTCTCCCGAGCATATCTTCTGTCGTAGTTTCTCCAGTTATTTGACCAAGGTAACGTAAGGCATTGTGTAAACCTATCAGTATTATTTCTTCACTTAACTTTTCGTCTAGAGAAATTAAAGAAGATACAATTTCGTCTTTTGAACGCAAAAGTAAATCGTGATGTCTGGCATCGGAAACTAAAAAACCTGAGTCATCAATATCTTGAATAGAGAAAGGTTCGACGATAGCTTTTTTAAGGTTTTCTAAGTTTTCACCTGTTTTGGCGGATATATGAATAATTTTGGATCGAGAACTTAAGCTTAGGTTGTTTTGGTGCAAATCGTTTTTATTTACTGCAATAAAATGGTTCAACTCTTTAACTTGAGAAAGAATTTCTTCATCTTCGGACATCAGATTTTGCGAACCATCCAATAAAACAACTACTAAATCTGCGTCAGCCATTGCGCGCTTGGCGCGTTCCACGCCGAGGCTTTCGACCATATCGGTTGTTTCGCGCAAACCTGCCGTATCAATTAGGGAGATCGGAATATCATTGATGGTAAATTTTTCGTGAAGTTGATCACGCGTCGTTCCGGCAATTTCGGTCACGATTGCGCGATCTTGTCCGAGTAAAGCATTGAATAAACTTGATTTACCGACATTCGGACGACCGACGAGCGCGACCTTTAAACCTTCGCGCAGGAGTTTTCCGGCTTTGAAGGTTGCCGCCATTTTGTCTAAATTTACAGATATTTCGGAAAGTTTTTGTTTGGTTTTATCAATTTGATATTCGGGAAGATCGTCTTCGACAAATTCGAGCGCGGATTCAAGCAGAACAATTATGTCTAAAAGTTCGTCTTTGATCGGCTGTAATTGATGAGAAACCTCTCCGCCGAGTTGTCGGACGGATTGTTTGGCGGAAGCAACAGTCTGCGCGTCAATCAAATCTCGAATCGCTTCGGCTTGGCTCAAATCCATTTGTCCGTTGGCGAGAGAGCGAAGCGAAAATTCTCCCGCATCAGCCATTCTCGCGTCTAATTGAAGACAAAAATCAATTATCTGTCGAAGCACTATCGGCGAACCGTGACAACTTATTTCAATAACATCTTCGCCCGTAAATGATTGTGGTGATTGAAAATAAGTAATAATTGTTTCGTCAAGAATTTCCGAAGTTTCGGGATCGAAAATCTTTTTTAATGTCGCAAAGCGTGATTTTGGATCAAATTCTTCGTCAAGCGTGATTTTGCGGACAATCGGCAGTGATTGCGAACCGCTAAGGCGAATTACGCCGATTCCGCTTCGTCCGAGAGGCGTGGCAAGTGCGACGATTGTATCATTCATTAATTCAGTTTAATCATCGAAAAGACAAAAATCAGGCTCGTTTAGCGACGGGCTTTGCCCGAAATTTCTGTTGGTCAAAAGGCTCTGTTTCAAATTGAAGGTCACGGGCAAAGCCCGTCGCTAAACCTCTAATTGGATTTACTTTAGGCTAACTTGCAGTCGTCTGTCTCTGCCGTCGCCGACGGATTCGGTTTGCAAATCTTCTTCGTTTTGTAAAGACAGATGAATAACGCGCCGCTCGGTTGAATTCAAAACGCCGAAAGTAAAAGGTAAACTGTTTTTTCGGACATTTTGTGCGGCAAAACGAGCCATCGCTTGAAGTTCGGCTTTACGAGTGCGTCTGAAACCGTCAGCATCGCAGATAAAACGATGTTCGCGGTCGAGTTCTTTGCCGTAGATTTGAAACAAAAGCGTTTCAAAGGCATCGAGCAATTCCCCGTTTTCGCTTAATAAAAGCGAGGAATCTTCACCTTCAAAATTCAAGACACAGCCTTCGTCCGTCCATTCGTCAGAAATTTCGACATCGAATTTCATATCGGTCAAAATTTCGGTCAAAAATTCTTTTGCATTTTCACAAACTTCATTCATAAATTTTTACGAAGTCGAAAATTTCGGCTTCCCTTTTTTCGATAAAATCGGCGCAGTTTCAATCGGCTTCGGCGGTTCTGCCGGTTTATTAAAATAATTGATAATTAATTGCTGGACAAAACTGACAATGTTGCCTGAAAACCAGTATAAAAGCAGACCGGCTGGCGCACTCCACATAACAAAAAGCATCATTACAGGCATCAGATAAGTCATCATTTTCTGCTGTGTCTGCTGTTCGGGCGTAACCGGTGCGGAAGTCGGCGAAAACTTCATCGAAAGAATCATCGAGAAGGCAAAACCGAATTCCAAAATATGCCACGGGTCGCCGGCGGAAAGATCAGGCAGCCATAAAAACGAGGCTTGGCGAAATCCGAGCGAAATGCTGACCGTAATATAAAGCGCAATCAGAAGAGGAAACTGCAAAATCATCGGAAGACAACCGCCAATCGGAAGCGCGTCCTTCGTCATTTTCAATTGTTGCATCTGCAACTCGCGCATTTTCGGGTCGTCAGCCGGAACGCCTTTCTTTTGCATTTCCTTCATTTTATCCTGCAAATCCTTCATTTTAGGCGCGTTCGCCGCGCTCTTTTTGAATGATTTTGATTGGTACCAACGAAGTGGGAAAAGCAAAGAATAAAATAAAAGCGTGAAAATTATGATCGAAATACCGTAATTATGCGTGAAATTATAAAGAAAATTGAGCGCGTAAAGAATCGGAACGGAAAGCGGTTTAGTTACATAATGGAAAAATCCATAGTTAATGAAATCCTCAATGTCTATCGTTCTTCCGACACTTTCCGTTAAGGTTTTTTTATATTGATTAAGGACAAAATAATCCTTCGTTCCAGTGTAAATCTTCGTTGTCGAACCGTCCGCAGCAATCGGAACATAAGCCGTCAATAAATGTCTGGTTTGCTTTGTTTCAGGTCTTCGCGTAACCCAACTGAAAAGTCCTGTATAAACAGGATTTATCTCGACTTCATATTTTGAAGCGTGATATTCCAAACCTTGAGTCGGTTGTGCGGGAATCGCTGCCATCGCAAAATATGTATCGCCGATGCCCGCCCAATCTACAACACCGGGAACTAAAGTCTGACCTTGCTCTTTGCCGTCAACGATTGAAGTTCCGTGAAATCTTTCGCTTGCGCCGCCGACATTCGCTACGCCTTCGGGTTCGACTTGATAAAAATTGTAATGATTAATTCCGTGATCGCTGATGCTCGCGCCGATCAGAAGTTTCGTATTTGGAACAGTTTGCCCGTTTTTTGTTAATTTAATTTGTAAATCGGTGACATAACTGTCAGCGCGAAAAATAAAACTTTTCGTAACTTCCAAACCGTTTGCATCATCTTTTAATACATAATCAATCTGCTGAGTTTGATCGCCGCTGAGTTCTACATTTTCTTGGTTTACGGAGATTTGATAATTTCTTTGATTAATAAAATTATCTAAATTTTGATCGCCGGTCGAAAGCCGGAAAGGAACTTCGCGCGGTTCGCGTTTTAAGGCTTCCGGCGAAATGAGTTCAAGCGGTTTTTGATTTTCTGCGGTTGAACCGTCTGCAAATAAAAGTTTTCCGTTTCTATCTTCAGTGGAAATATTTTTCAGCAAAACCCAACTCGTCGCCACCGCGCCTTTTGAGTCAAGTTTTATTTTGTAAAGCGGCGTTTTGATCGTGATTTCCTTGTTCGGATTCGCGTCTGGCGCATCATTTCCAGGATTTTGAGTTTGCGGTTGAACAGACTGTTGCTGAGCTGTTTCGGGCGTTGCGCTATTTGAATTTACCTGCGCCGTGTTTGCATTTGCATCATTCGGATCGGGTTTCGGTCCCGGAAAAAAGTATGTCCAACCGAAAAGCACCGTCATCGAAAGGATAGCGGCAAGCAAGAAACGAAATTGTGTATCTTTATTTAATGATTCAGCCATTTTTTTAACCTAAAATTACTTCACAGGATCGTGTCCGCCTTTGCAAAAAGGCTGACAACGCAATATTCGCTTAAATCCCATCCAACTTCCGCGAACTGCGCCGTATTTCTCAACCGCTTGCATCGCATAAGTCGAGCAACTCGGTGTAAAACGGCACGAAGGCGGCAAAAAAGGCGAAATCCACGATTTGTAAAAGCGCAAAAATTCTAAAACTAAAAACTTCATTTTGCTTCATTTACGACGCTTTCTTCGCCTTTGTTCAATTCTAATTCTCTAACTCGCGCGACGATTTGCCTAAATTCTTCTAAAGGTTTCTCAAGTTTAACTTTAAGTAAGTATCTGCGGGCATTTAGAACCCAATCGTAATTGTTACTCAAATCGCCCAATTCCGCTTTAGTCAGACGAAAGGCTTCACGCAATAGACGCTTCGCACGATTTCGCTGAACTGCGTTTCCGATTGCTTTTTTCGAAGCCGTTATGCCCAAACGCTGAAAAGACGTTTCCGACGGCACAATAAAAACCGTCATAAAACGCCCTTCGATTCGCTTGCCTTTTTTATAAACCGATTGAAATTCGCGCGGTTTACGCAAACGGTTTTCCTTCGGCAACCCGAAGTTTAATAGTGGAACGGCGTTAATCTCTGTCGTCCTTTCAATCTGCGGCGTTTGATCACGTTGCGTCCTGATTTTGTTTTCATTCTCGAGCGAAAGCCGTGTTTCTTGGCTCTGCGGCGATTGTTCGGTTGATAAGTTCTCTTCTTCTTTGCCATAATTCTCCATTTGCCTCACTTAAAAGTGAAACTTTAGATTTTATTTATATAATCAAATAATGTCAAAGCAATATTGAATAAAAACGGAACGCGAACTTTAGTTCGCCAGTCAAAAACTTCAATTAAAATAGTTTAATCAGATTTTCAAGGCTTTTCGGCTTTACCAGCGAACTAAAGTTTGCGTTCCGACTTTTCAACAATTTTCCGTCCGACAATTTCGTAATTTCCTTCAACAATCTTTTTAACAGATTCGACATAAAGCGCGTGTTCGTGTTCCAAAATCCGCGCCGAAAGAGTTTCCACCGTGTCATTGTCTTTAACTTCGACAACCTTTTGCGCTATTATCGCGCCGTGATCGAGATGTTCGTCAACAAAATGAACCGTGCAGCCCGAAACCTTAACGCCGTATTCAACCGCCTGTTTTTGCGCGTCTAAACCCGGAAACGAAGGCAGCAAACTCGGATGAATATTCGTAATTCGATTCGAAAAAGCCTTGACAAAATACTTCGACAAAAGCCGCATATAGCCCGCCAGACAAACCAATTCGACATCGCGCTTTCTGAGTTCGGCAATAATTTCCACATCGTGTTCTTCCCGCAAACGCGATTTTCGAGGTATTGCAACTGTTTCAATCCCGCGATCTTTCGCTTTTTCCAAGCCTTCTGCGCGAGTTTTGTCGCTAATCACAACCACGACTTCGGAATCAGAAATAAAACCGCTCTGAACCGCTTCCACGATTGCCATCATATTAGAACCGCGACCTGAAATTAAAATACCGATTTTCATAAATTTTTAATCTTCCGGCGGATACCAACCAACTCCAACCCAGTATTTTCTTGTTTCCAAAGCTAATTCATTGTTTATTTTGAGCGCATTGACGGTTGCGCGTCCGCAGATTGTTTTACCGATTATTGTCGCTTTGTCCGAATCAAATTCAAAATGACTTTTCCATTTTTGCTTTCGCGGATTGAAAAGCAAAATTTTTTTTTTTTGTTTTCGGATCAATGCCGTGAGTTTGTGAACTTTTGAAAGTGTTACAATACGGACACGCCAGCCACAAATTTTCTTTGACCGATTTTCCGCCTTTGGCACGCGGAAACATATGTTCGATTTCAAGCCAAGCCAAAATATATTTCTGTTCGCCCAAACAATAACCGCAACGATTTCTAGCTTCGTTGCGGATTTCTTTGTCCAACTTTTTCGGAAGTTCGCTCATTTTAAGTCGTCAGGAGTTTTAATCAAACCGCGCTGAACCGCTTCATAAATTCCTTGTGATTTTCGCAAATTTCCGACCTGATAAACCCGAAACAAAACGTCTAATTCATTTTTCTCAAGCGGAGTAATCATTTCTTCACGTCGTTTTTCTGACAATTCGCTCATCCGCGCATCTTCGGCTTCAGACATTTTCATATTCGCCAAAGCCAAAATTTCTTCATCCGAACAATCAATCAAAGTTCTTTCCAAAGTTTCCGTTTCTTCTGCAACCGCTTTCCGCACCGCATTTTTTACAAATTCAGAAACGCTTTTTTTCTTTGAACGCGCGAGTTGCGAAACATTTTTATACAAACTTTCAGGCAATTTTACGCTGATTTCCATAAACTAAAACCTCGAAATAATTTTAACACGAAATAATTTTTATTTGATAGTAACTTCCTTGTTTCCAGCAACAATGCGCCCGATTTCAAAGCATTTTTCGTCAATTTCGGTTAAGTGACTTTTGATACTTGAAACTTCCTCCAGCGAGCAGATTACGATCATTCCGATTCCCATATTGAAGGCGCGGAACATTTCGTTGTCTTCGACGTTTCCGAGTTTTTGCATTACGCCGAAGATCGGGAGTTCTTCCCACGTTCCGCGATTTATTTCGACGGCGACGTTTTCCGGCAGAATTCGCGGAATGTTATCAAGAAATCCGCCGCCGGTGATGTGCGCCAAACCTTTTATTTTCTTTTGGTCAATCAAAACGGAAAGCGATTTGTAATAACTTCTGTGCGGTTTAAGTAGAGTTTCTGCAATAGTTTCGCCGGTTTCTTCAAGTTTTGTATCAACTTTATTCCCGCCGATTTCAAACAAAAGTTTCCGCGCCAGGGAATAGCCGTTTGTGTGCAAACCGTTTGAAGGCAAACCCAAAATGACATCGCCCGGAGCAATTTCACTTCCATTAACAACCTTGTCGCGCTCAACAATTCCGACAATAAATCCGGCTAAGTCATATTCGCCGTCCGTGTAAAATCCGGGCATTTCCGCTGTTTCACCGCCGAGCAAAACACAGTTATTTTCTCTGCAAGCCTTCGCAATTCCTTCGACGACATCCGCCGTAATTTCGGGCGCAAGTTTTCCGGTCGCAAAATAATCGAGAAAAAACAAAGGTCGCGCACCTTGCACTAAAATATCATTGACACAATGATTTACGAGGTCTTGACCGATTGTGTTGTGAATTCCAGTTAGAAATGCGATTTTCAGTTTTGTGCCAACTCCATCCGCCGAAGCGACGAGAATCGGCGAAGACATTTCGGTAAATTTCGCGTCATACATTCCGCCGAAACTTCCGATTTCGGTTAAAGTTCGCGCATTAAAAGTTGATTTTGCAAAATCTCTGATTTTTGCAACGGCTAAGTTTGCGTTATCAATCGAAACGCCCGCGTCTGAATAAGAAATTGAATTTGACATAATTTTGAATACGGAATTATAAACGCTTTGGAAAAAATTAACCACGCGATAAATGCAGAAATTTTCCTTTCTAAAATTCTCTTTTGATCTTAAATTCTTTCAATAAAATTCTCTGAAAATCTTCGTTCGAATCAACATTTATCTCGATTTTTTGTCCGTTTTTCGTTTCGATAAATTTCTTGTCGGTCAGGGTTTTTCGCCCCGTTTTTGTCATCAAAGAGCAAACTTTTCCGCGCGTAAAATGTGAATTGGGCGAAGTTTGATGAAAATTGCACATTTCTGTAAATTCGGCTAGATCGCGCTCTAAATCTTTGAAAATATATTCGCTTTTCCATTCGTCGCCGTCTTTTTTTACAACTTCAAAATAATTTTCGTCATATTTTCGGATTAAAAATGTGCCGTTTAAATCTTCTTGCTCAATATCCAAAACAAATTTCAAAGGTTCGGCGGTAAAATCCCCGAAGCCGACATCAACGAGAAATTCTTCGTTTTTGATGTTTGTCAAAATTGCCAGATGATCG
>JBBSAX010000141.1:0-13506 GCA_038251885.1 Pyrinomonadales bacterium
ACAAAACCTTTTTTCGATATTGAGTCGGAATATAGTTTTAAAAAACCCGTATCTTATTCTTCCAACTGTTCAAGAACAGTTCCAATAAATCCGAAATCGGAAACGGTTTTTCGTTCTATTCCTTTTTCGTTAAAATCGGTTTGAGTTATAAATGAAGTTTCCGCGCCTTTATTTCCTTCTTTCAAAATTCCTAAAATCCCGACAATTTTTTCTGCTGAATCAAAACTTTTTCCAAAAGTAATTGCTGTTGTTTTACCTTCCGAGAATTTTCCAAATATCGGGCTTTTTGTAATATTCTGTGCGCTCTGTTTTGCTTGCAGACATTTCAAAACGCTTTCCGCATCGCCTAAAATCAAAGTATTTCCAGTAAATGCAGCAGAAATCTGTTTGTCTTTTGAATACCAAATTTCCGCATTTTCCATTTTTTCCGCAGACACTTTGAAATCAATTATTTCGCTCAAAGATTTTTTGAGATTTTCTGCGTCTTTTATAGAAACAATCGTTATACTTTTTTCGCCTTCCGCATCGAACTGCGCTGTAAAAATCTCGGAATTAATGGAACTCAAAAAAGTTTCCGCGTCTGAAATTCCGTAAGACGAAAGCAAACTGCCGGAAAATTGCTGCAAGAAATTCCCGCTCACGGCATCGGTTGCTTCTTTTGTAACAAGCAACAAACTGCGCCAAGCAATCAGAGGATTTTTCAAATCATATTTTGTTACAGAAAAAACATCAGACGGCAAAAATTCTGCTAAATTTGTCTGATTTTGCGATGATGTAACAAGCGTTTCCTTAAAAACCGTAGAAAATTTCGGATCAAGCAAAACTGCAAATTTGTCTTCAATTCCCTTTTCATTTTTAATCGCCGTCCAGACGATTTCTTTAGTCGTATTCCGCAAAATCTGCGGCAAAACTCTAACAATAAAATTTCTGCCATCTTCGGTTTCAGTTGACTGAATTGCTGTCGAAACGCCCGCGATATTAGCAATTTGCGCGATTCCTTCGGGTGAAACATAACCGAAAGCCAGTTTATTTTCCGCGTTCAAATCATAAGTGCGGCGCAGATTTTCGTTTTTCATCAAACTTTCGCCTTCACCTTTTTTGACTGCCAGAGATTTTTCGATTGCCGCCTGATCGTTGCTGAAAAACACTAAACTTCCCTCGACAAAAGCGAAAACTTTGCGCCCGTCCTGCGCCGTCCATTCATACCAATTGCCGCCGTCTTTGCCCGTAACTTCCAAATTCACTTCGCCGCCGTAAGTTTCATTGACGAAATTTCCAAGAATTTCTTCGGCAAAAGAGCGCGTTTGCCAACTCCACAAATGCGTGTCGGCAATGGCAACAAAACGCGGTTTGAAATTCAAAGCTGAATTTTCTCCCGTCAATTGTTTTTCCGAAGTTTCAAAACCAGTAACCGCAACCGCAACCTGAACATTTTTGACAGGGGAAAAATCTTTAGAATTCTGCGCCAGATTCTTAAATGTTTCATTCTGCGTCAAAGATTCGAGCGTTATGCTTAAATCTTTTGTTTCAAGATAAATCAGCGTTTCATTCGGCGCAAAAGAGCGTAAATCGGTCGGCGAAGAACTGCAAGCAAAGAGAAAAATTAACCACAGATGAACACAGATACACACAGATAAATAAAAGATTTTTCTATTATTAAATTTACTGAAGAAATCTAAAAAATATCCGTGTTCATTCGTATTCATCTGTGGTTTCATAAATTTTATGCTAAAATCCGAAATATTATGGATAAAATTTTCGCAGATAACATTTTACAGGGCAAAGTCGCGTTTGTAACGGGCGGCGGAACGGGAATTACGGGCGGTGTGGCGCGTGCGCTGGCGGAACACGGCGCAAAAGTGGCGATAACTTCGCGGAAAATCGAAAATCTCGAACCGATGAAAAAGTTGATTGAAGATAATGGCGGCGAATGTTTTGCGGTCGCGGCGGACGTGCGCGATTATGAAGCGGTCGAAAATGCAATTGCGGAATCGGTCAAACATTTCGGCAAACTCGATATTGTCGTCAACGGCGCGGCGGGAAATTTTTTGTGTTTTGCCAAAGAATTGTCGGCAAACGGTTTCGGAACAGTCGTTGATATTGACACAAAAGGCACATTCAACGTCTGCCGCGCGGCTTTTGAACATTTGAAAGAAAACGGCGGACAAATCTTAAATATCAGCGCGACGCTTCATTACAACGCGACACCGATGCAAATTCACGTTTCAGCCGCCAAAGCCGGAGTTGATGCAATCACACGAAACTTGTCGGTCGAGTGGGGCAGATATAACATCCGCGTCAACGGAATCGCGCCCGGACCGATTGAAGACACCGAAGGAATGAAACGCCTTCTGCCGCCGGAATTAAAAGAAAAATTAACAAAGAAAATCCCGCTTCAAAGATTCGGACGCATCGAAGACATCGAAAAAGCCGCGCTTTTTTTATGCTCTGACGCGGCAAGCTACATCAACGGCGTAACTTTAGTCGTTGACGGCGGACATTATTTGACCGGAACTGGTTTGGGATAATTTTTCGGTAAAATAAAAAAGGATTGAAATTTAGACAAATTTATTCTGTTCCACATTATTTGCAAATTTTAACCTGAAAATTTCGCAAACTTTAAACGTGATTTGGTCTATCTGTCAGAACATAAAATTGTGATAAAAAATTTCAAATTAAAAAATTATTTGCCCGAATTTTAACTTGCGGGTAAAAATTCCGGCGTTCGCCTTGCTTTCGTTTTTTGTTCAAAAGCGTAAGCGATTTTAATCAATTCAGGTTCGGTAAATGCCCGACCAAAAAAGCCGATTCCGACGGGAAGACCTTCGACAAAACCGGCGGGAACTGTGATATACGGATAACCCGCAACCGCCGCAATTGACCACGTTGCGCCGCTTGCGGGCGAAACTATCGCGTCTAATTTATCTTTGGCGACAACCGCATCAATGCCATTTTCCCGAGTTGCGCTTTTAACTTTTTGCAGTGCGTCCGTGTATGCTTTTTCGTTCAGATCGCCTTTGGCTTGCGCTTGTTCAAACAATTCCTGTGCGAAAAGTGGCATTTCGCGTTCTTTATTTTCTTCGTTATATTTGATCAAATCGGCGAGAGTTTTGTATTTTGAACCGCGATTTTGAAGATATTTGTTCAAATCGGTTTTGAATTCGTAAAGCAAAATCTGCAAACGGTCGTCGCCGAGTTTGCTTAATTCTTCGGAAAAAGTTACGTCAACCAAAGTCGCGCCGCCGTCTTTTAAAGTTTGCAGATGTGATTCAAATAACTTTTTGGTTTCTTCGTTATTTCCCAAAAACTGCCTTGCCACGCCGATTCTCGCGCCTTTCAAACCGTCTTTGTCCAAAAATTTCGTGTAATCTTTTGCACCTTTTTTGCTGTCAATCGTGATTGAATCAAGTTTGTCGCGCCCGACCAGCGCACCTAATAAAATTGCGGCATCTGTAACCGTTCGCGCCATCGGTCCGGCGGTGTCTTGCGTGTGCGCGATGGGAATTATTCCGCTTCGGGAAATCAATCCGAGCGTCGGTTTGATACCGACAACACCGTTTCTCGTTGCCGGACAAATGATCGAACCGTTTGTTTCCGTGCCGACCGTGACCGCTGCCAGATTTGCCGAAACCGCCACGCCCGAACCGGCTGATGAACCACACGGATTTTTATCCAAAATATACGGATTATTTGTCTGTCCGCCGCGTCCCGACCAACCGCTGATGGATTTCGTCGAGCGAAAATTCGCCCATTCGCTCAAATTTGTTTTACCTAAAATCACCGCTCCGGCATCGCGTAACTGCTGAACAACAAATGCGTCCCTTTTCGGTGTTGGCGCGTCCATTAGAGCCAGACTTCCGGCAGTTGTTTTCATTTTATCTGCCGTATCAATGTTGTCTTTTATCAAAATCGGAATGCCGTGCATCATCGAACGCACTTTGCCTTTTTTGCGTTCTTTGTCGAGCTTTTCGGCGATTTGCAGCGCGTCCGGGTTTGTTTCGATCACGGAATTTAGTTTCGGATCAATTTCCTTGATTCTTTCCAAATACTTTTCGACAAGCATTTTTGCAGAAAATTTGCCCGATTTCATTCCGGCTTGCAATTCAAAAATAGTTATTTCGTTTAATTCCATATTTGAATCGAAAAAGATCATTTCGCCTGCCGTATTTTTTACCAAACTTAATGCGGCAATGCCAATTGCGCTCGATTTAAAGAAATCGCGACGACTTTGCTTTTCATTTTTCATAATTTCAGGAAAACTTTTCGACTATTTTATTTGTGTTCTTTAATTTATAGCCGATTACGCTGCATTTTCGCAATTGAGTTGTGAAAAATCGAAGGAAAAACCATCTCAACTGTCAAAATGACATATTAAATCGGTCAATTTGATTAAGAAAATATTTCCAAAAACAGACTAAGTAGTTTTTTTATAACACTTAAAGACTTGGCACGGATTTTGATTAGTATTTTTACCGCGAAGTTCGCTCTGGGAACTGGCATTAAAATTTGTCTTAAAACTAGAAAGAATTTAACTAATGAACTACAAAACCCTTAACATAACGAAAATAATCGGCTTGTTTGTCATCGTTTTAGCACTTTTTGCCGGTGCGTCGGTGCAAACAGCCAACGCCGGAGGCAAGGCGCAACCACAACCCGCGCCAGCCTCCGCAGGAAAACAGAAAAAGAGTGCAAAACTCTCCAAAAAAATGACGCAGGTTGCCGGCACGGACTTTATTGACGTGGTTGTTAACCCGACTTCAAGTTGGACGAGCAGTTTGACCACGGCTTTAACAGGTAAAGGCGCAACACTAAAAAAATCATTTGCGAGTTTTCCGTTTAAGGTTTACAAAATCAAGCAAATGGACATAGACACGATTGCCGGACGCAGCGATGTTGATTATCTGGTGCTGGACGATACGGTCAAAACGCTCGGTCATCTGACAACAACGACAGGTGCGAATAATATCCGAACATTAATGGGTTCTTCGACGCAACTAGACGGCAGCGGTATCGGCATCGTCGTCGTTGATTCGGGTATTGATGGAAGCCACCAAAGTTTCAGAGATAGTTCAAACAATTCACGCATCGTTTATAGTCAGGATTTTACCGGAGAAAATAACACAAATGATCCTTATGGGCACGGAACGCACGTTGCCTCAATCGCCGCAGGAAACAATTCGGTTTCGCAAGGTGCGTATGAAGGAATTGCTCCGAACGCCAAAATAGTTAATCTTAGAGTTTTAGATTCAAACGGAACAGGTTCGATCAGCAGTATTTTAGCGGCTCTCGACTGGATTTATGCTAACCGCAATAATACGACTTACAATATGAAAGTCGTCAATTTAAGTCTTGGCGCAAATGCAATTGATTCTTATACGCTCGATCCGCTCTGCATCGCCGTTCGCAAATTGGTTGATGCCGGAATTGTCGTTGTCGCCGCTGCCGGTAATGAAGGAAAAGACATTTTCGGCATTAAAATTTACGGTCAAATTCATTCGCCCGGTAACGATCCTTCAGTTATCACAGTCGGCGCGGTCAATACTTATGGAACGGACGCACGTTCGGACGATGTGATGGCATCTTACAGCTCACGCGGACCGACACGCTCATTTTATACGGACACGCTCGGCATCAGACATTTTGACAATTTGGTCAAACCCGACATCTCCGCACCGGGCAACAAACTCATTGCTGCCCAGTCTTTTCCTTTAACTATAAATAATCTTGTCACCGCTAATCCGCTTTTGGATGCCAATGTGAGTAGTTCGCAGTCGAAAGATCAGATGTATTTGTCCGGCACTTCAATGGCAACTCCGACGGTTGCGGGAACTGTTGCGTTAATGTTGCAGGCAAATCCGAAACTGACACCGAATTTGGTCAAAATGCTTTTGATGTACACGGCGCAGACGATCAACGGAGCTAATCAATTTGAACAGGGCGCGGGTGCATTAAACACTGACGGTGCATTAAGGTTAGCCAAAATCGTTCGACAGGATTTAACTTCGTCAACAGCGGTCGGTTCGCCTTTGTTGACAACGACTGCTCCCACACCGAACAGCACCATTTCCGGGCAAACATTTACCTGGGGACAAGGCGCAGTAATGGATTATACATTCGCCACGGGTAGCAACTTGATCACTAAATATCAAGGAATTTACAAACTCGGCGTAGTAATGGGCGACGGAACACTCGAATCAAACGGTGTGCTGATAAGCGACGGCGTTTTAATGAGCGACGGTGTTGTAATGGGCGACCATATTTTAACCGGAAACGGCGTTTTGATGAGCGACGGCTATTGGTTTTTAAGCTGTGGCGTGCTGATGGGCGACGGTGTTTTGATGAGCGACGGTGTTTTGATGAGCGACGGTATAGTAGTGGGCGACGGCGTTTTGATGAGCGATAGCGTAAAAGCCGACCAAATATCGGCACAGTCGCGCATTGCTTTGAAAGGAGACAATACAGCTTCGATGCAATCGGTTTATGATAATAGTCCTAATGGATCGCCGACGAGTTTGACAGCTACAGCAGCTTCAAAATCACAGATCAATCTGGCGTGGTCGGAAACTTCGACCAATGAATCGGGCTTTGCTATCGAACGCTGCACGGGTTCAACCTGTACTAACTTTGTTCAGGTAGCGACAGTCGGGGCGAGTGTTAAGACCTTTTCAAATACGGGTCTTTTAGCAAACACCGCATATCGCTACAGAGTTCGTGCATATAATACCGGCGGATATTCACTTTATTCAAATACAGCCGCGAAAACTACGCTTAGATAGTTGAAGTTTATTTCAAAATGTCATCCGAACCTTTTTTGTCATTGTTCGGATGACATTTTCTGTCAGTTGAATCGCTTTAAATCAAAAATTTTTATTGACAGCATTAATAAATTACGGCTATTCTTACCATCCCGATAAATGGAACAATTTTTGCACATAGAAAGTTGGAGTTACGTAAAAAAGTCCATCCGGCAAGCCGAACACCTTCCGCTCCGTCAAAATATTTATGGAAACAACTACTGATAAAACAGATTATTTAAGGATATACAGAATATCAGTAGTTTTATTTGGGCTGGCGGCTTTTATCTTTACTGTTTTCCGGCTTGATTTTGCAGACCTATCTTACAGCTACATTGTTTTCGCTTTTATCACTTTGGTATTTGCCTCGCGCATTATAGTGCAGATTCCCCGTGTCAAAGGTCATATTTCTGTTTCCGACACATTTATTTTTCTTTCCATACTTCTTTACGGCGGCGAAGCCGGAATTCTTTTAGCCACGATTGATGCCGTTTTTGCTTCATATAAGCTGGCAAAAACCCGTCTGACACTGTTCTTCAATATCGCAGTATTTGCCATCGCCACATTTGTTAATGTTTGGACACTGCGATCTTTTTTCGGTCCGATGCCGGACTTATTGGCTCAGAGAACTTTCACTTCGGAGTATATCGCCGCCATTTGTTTGATGGGATTGATCCAATATGCTTTTAATTCGGGATTGGTTGCTGTTGCCGTTGCGCTTCGCGCCAAAAAACCGATCTGGCAGATGTGGAAGGAGAATTTTCTCTGGACTTCGATTACATATTTTGCCGGTGCTTCGGCTGCCGGAATTATTGCCAAACTGGTCGGAATTTTCGGAATTTTCGCTTTTCTAGCCGCTGCTCCGATTGTTGCAGTAGTTTATTTTACTTATACGACCTACCTGAAAAATGTCGAAGCGGCTGCCAAGCAAGCCGAACTCGCCCAAAATCACGTCAAAGAACTTTCGCATCACATCGCCGAGCAGGAACGCATCAGCAATGCGTTGAAGGAAAGCGAAGAATATTTCCGCACCGCTTTTGACCACGCCGCCGGAATGGCGGTTATTAATCCCGAAGGTCAATGGCAGCAGGTTAATGAATCTCTTTGCAGTATGCTCGGATATACGGCAGACGAATTGCTGACAAACGGTTTTCAGGCGATTACGCACGCTGATGATTTGGGCAATGATCTCGCAAAGTTGTATCAATTGCTGGAAAACAAAATTCCTAATTACCAGTTGGAAAAAAGATACTGTCACAAAACGGGACACGACGTTTGGGTTTTGCAGAGTGCGTCGCTGATCCGTGAATCTGATGGCAAACCGCGCCACGTAATTTTGCAGATTCAGGATATTTCCGACCGCAAAAAAGCCGAAGAATTGATTCATCACGCCGCGTTTCACGATGCTCTGACCGGATTGCCGAATCGGACGCTTTTCGCCGACCGTCTGGCAATGGCGGTAGAACGCGCCAAACGCTCGGCACATTTCCAATTTGCCGTCATTTTCATTGATCTTGATCGCTTTAAGATCGTTAATGACAGCCTCGGACACGATATGGGCGATAAATTGCTGAAAGATTTATCGCGGCGGCTCGAAATTTGTCTGCGGACGGTTGATACGGTCGCACGGCTCGGCGGCGATGAATTTGCAGTTTTGCTTGATGGAATTCACTCGGTAGAAGACGCGACCGAAATCGCCGAACGCATCCAAACTTCGCTCAAAAAACCATTCGATCTGGAGGGACACGAATTTTTTACAACTGCTTCGATGGGCATTGCTTACTCGATGCAGGGATATGAACGGCTCGAAGACATTTTGCGCGACGCTGACACAGCGATGTATAAAGCCAAAGCCAACGGTAAGGCGCGGCACGAAGTTTTTGACAGCCAAATGCACACCCGCGCAATTCAGGCTTTGACGGTTGAAAATGAATTACGCCGCGCTCTTGATAAAGGCGAGATTGTGCCTTACTTTCAGCCTGTTGTTGAACTGAAAACGGGAAAGATAGTTGGTTTTGAAGCCCTTGCGCGTTGGAATCATCCCGAACGCGGTCTTGTTTCTCCGGCAGATTTTATACCTCTTGCCGAAGAAACCGGATTAATTGTTCCGGTAGGTTTTTCGATGCTCAGACAAGCGTGCAAAGAAATAGTCAAATGGCAGAAAAAACACAAACTTCCCGAACTCAGTATAAGCGTGAATCTTTCAGGAAAGCAGTTCAAACAGGCTACTTTAATTGAAGAAATAAAAGAAATACTATTTGAAACCAAATTGTCCGCGTACTGTCTGAAATTGGAAATTACAGAAACTATAGTGATGGAAAACACAGCCGTTACCATCGAAATGCTGAAACAGTTAAAAAGCATCGGCGTACAAATTTCAATTGATGATTTCGGAACAGGTTATTCTTCTCTCAGCTACCTGCACCGTTTTCCTTTTGATGTTCTGAAAATTGATCGCTCCTTTGTCAGCCGGATGACGATGGACAGGGAAAGTTTCGGAATTGTTAAAACGATTACAACGCTCGCTGCCGAATTGGAAAAATCGGTGATTGCCGAAGGTGTAGAGAAAATCGAGCATCAGAGAATGTTAAGCGAAATCGGCTGCCAATACGGTCAAGGTTATTTATTTTCCAAACCTTTGGACGCACTTTCAGCAGAAAAATTACTCGGTGTTGATTCACCATGGAATGAAACGATCGGCGGTTTGATCGGTGAACAGACATTTGATGTCAAAATAAGCGAAAGTCCTTATGAAATGTAAGAAAACCAAATGTTCTGAACTCAATGCACTTGAGTTTTTCACTCCTCAAAAATTTTAAAATCAAATATCAAATTTTTCTACGATTGACGCGGATCATTTTTCAAAATAAGCCGCGCCGTGTCGCGGGCGATCAGCAATTCTTCGTTCGTCGGAATGACGAAAACTTTTACGCGCGAATTTTCGGTGCTAATTAATTTTTCGCGTTCAAGAGATTTATTTTCGTTGATATTTGAATCGAGTTCTACGCCTAACCATTTAAGTTCATTGCAAATCGAAGCGCGAATCTCGGCAGAATTTTCGCCGATTCCGCCTGTGAAAATGATCGCGTCCGCACCGTTCATGGCGGCTAAATATGAACCGATATATTTGCGGATTCGGTAGCAGAAAATCTCGATAGCGAGCAGCGCGCGGCGGTCGTTCGATTCGTGCGCTTCGGCGAGCAGTTCGCGCATATCGTTGGTCAAACCGGAAATACCCAAAAGCCCGGACTGTTTATTTAAAAGCGAATCAACTTCTTGAACCGACAGACCTTCTTTTTCGCAGATAAATTCGACAATTGCGGGATCAATATCGCCGGAGCGCGTTCCCATCACCAAACCTTCGAGCGGCGTTAAGCCCATCGAAGTATCAACCGAATCACCGTTTTTTATCGCGGCGATCGAACAGCCGTTGCCTAAATGAAGTGTCAAAACATTCGTCTGATCGCGTGGTATTCCGACGAGGCGGCGATAGCGATAAGCAACATAACGATGCGATGTGCCGTGAAAACCGTAACGTCTGATCTTATGACGGCGATAAAATTGATACGGCACCGCATACAAAAAAGCGCGTTCAGGCAAAGTCTGATGAAACGCCGTATCGAAAACTGCGACTTGCGGAATATTTTTCCCAAAAATCTCACGAGCCGCCCAGATTCCTTCCAAATTTGCCGGATTATGGAGCGGCGCAAGCTCAATGCAGTCTTCAATTTCCTTGATAACTTCAATATCAATCAGCGTTGACTGCGTAAATCTTTCGCCGCCGTGAACGACTCGATGACCGACCGCATCAATATCTGCGAGCGAATTTATATGGTCAATTCCCGAATCTTCCGAAGCGATCCAGCGAATTACCATTTCGACCGCCGCCTGAATATTTTTCACCGGCAAAGCCGAACGCTTCGCATCGCGTCCTTCGGCAGTAAAAGTAATGATCGCCGCGCCGCCGATGCGTTCAATTGTTCCGTGCGCGAGTCTTCGGTCGGAATCTTTTTCAATTCGTTCGAGATCGGTTTCGATCAACTGAAATTTGAGCGACGAGCTTCCGCAATTAAGCACCAAAATGTTCATAAACTTAATTTAATCAACTTTGTCGGCTCAGGTCTATTTTCAATCTCAAATTTCCTTGAAACTTAATTGAAAAGTTTTGAGATTTTTTCGCTTTGCGGCTTTATTGATCCAATCTTAAGTTTTTGTTAAACATCAGCGTCAATTCAGGATAAATAAGATGATCGCTATTGAGATCTATGTTGAGATTTTCGATTTGACTGATTCTGCCAAGTTGATCTTCGTTCAAAGGTCGGGCGAAATAAAAACCTTGTCCGAATTTGCATCCGAGACTCTGCAGCGTCGGAATCTGTTCGGAAAATTCAATTCCTTCGGCAATTGTCGAAAGCTGCAAGGTATCGCTCAGACTGATGATCGTGCGGGCAACAGCGGATTTTTCCAAGCCTTGATTGATTCCTTTCGTAAAAGATTTATCAATTTTCAAAATATCAACCGGAAACTGCTGTAAATAACTGAGCGAAGAATATCCCGTTCCGAAATCATCAATCGCCAGACGCACACCGAGTGATTTTAATTTAACCAGTCGTTTCAGCATATCTTCCGTATTTTGCATCATCACGCTTTCGGTAATTTCCAAAATTATTGAAGATGCAAGCGTTCCGGCAGATTGAAGTGCGGAATTTATATCGGAGGAAAAACCCGAATGTTGAAGTTGTTTGCCGGAAATATTTATCGTCATCGAAAATTCACGCTTGTATTTGTTGTAAAGTTTTCTAACTTGACGACAAGATTCTTCAATGATCCATTTGCCGAGCGGTAAAATCAATCCGGTTTGTTCGGCAAGCGGAATAAAATTTTCGGGCAAAATAATTCCGTGTATCGGATGATTCCAACGCACGAGAGCTTCAAAACCGGCAACTTTTTTCGTGTCGAGCCGAACTATCGGCTGATAATATAAAGAAAATTCACCATTATCAATTGCCCGCCGCAGATCGGCTTCGAGTTCGATTTGCGACAGAATAGTTTCATACATTCGATTTTCAAAAATCGTGTAACAGCCTTTTCCGCTTTCTTTGGCAATATACATCGAAACGTCTGCGTTTCTCAACAATTCGTCCGCCGTTTCTCTGCCCGAAGAACTAAAAGCGATACCGACGCTGATGCCGATTTTGACATCAAAACCGCCGACATTAAAAGGCTCACGCGCACAATCCAAAACCCGTTCGGCAATCGTGACGGCGTTGTTTGCCTGCTCCGTATCTTCGAGCAAAATCGCAAATTCGTCGCCGCCCAAACGCGCTACTGTATCGCCAAATCTGACGCAACCGAGCAATCTTTCCGCGACGGATTTGAGCAAATCATCTCCGGCGGCGTGTCCTAAACTGTCGTTGATAGTCTTGAAATCGTCCAAATCGAGAAATAAAACGGCGAGTGGAGTTTCTTGTCTTTTATAACGCATCAGCGCGTGTTCAACGCGGTCGCGGAACAAAACCCGGTTGGCAAGATTTGTCAAAGGGTCGTGAAAAGCCTGATGAATTAACTGCGCTTCGAGATTTTTTCGTTCGGTAATATTGCGCGTTGTCACGACAATTCCGGCAACGTGCGGATCGTCCAAAAGATTTATGCCGATACTTTCAACATAATAAAAACTTCCGTCGGCATCTCTCAATTGCCATTCGATTAACGCCGTTGTTTCCTTATTTTGCTTAATGTCATCAATAAACCCGGCAACTTTTTCAATATCATTGGGATGAGCAAAATCCGTTATTTTTCGTCCGAGCAATTCGACGATTTCAAACTTGCTCGAACGCTCGATTGATGGACTGATATAGGTAATTTTCGAATCGGCATCGAGAATTGCAAGAATGTCTGAAAGATTTTGAATAACCGAACGAAACCGCGCTTCTGAACTTCGCAAAGCATTTATTGTTCGTGAATGTTCGATGGCATAGCGAATCGTTCGCTCCAGCGTCAGTGAATCAACTTCGGATTTTACAAGATAATCCGAAACGCCGATTTTCATTGCTTCAAGGTCAACTGCTTTGTCATCTTGTCCGGTTAAAAGAATGACCGGCGACTGTCTTTCGTTTGAAGTAATCCGGCGAATTAAGTCTAAACCGTTTCCACTTTTCAGATTAAAATTAACCAGATGAATATCGTAATCGGCTGTCTGCATCGCCGCGAATGCTTTTTTATATCCTGAAATCCGGCACAATTGATATGAACCGCCTTTGATCTCATTCAATAAATCACGAATTAAAATGAAATCTTCTTCAAAATCAGATACTAATAATACTTTGATTATCTCTTCTTTCATTAAGTCTTAAACTCCGCAAACAATTTTAAATTATATCAATCATTGAGCAAACGACAACGCCGTTGGAAACAGCTAATTTGCTATTTTCACTTCAGAGTAAAGTATTTATTTTTTCGTAGGATTTTAGTGTGTTAAAGATGCATCTATAAAGTTTTCCCAAAACTTATTTTTTTCAAACCCGGTCTTTGATAGATAAACTGATTTCGGAGTTGCTTTTAATTTTTATGACATTTTAATTTTTTTTATTTATAAAATATCGCACCAAAATTTATCAATTTAATAATCGGGATAATTTTCTGCAAATCTTTTAATTTGCAATATTTATCATTAAATTAACAACAAAATCCTAAAATGTATTTTTAATGATAG
>JBBSAX010000142.1:0-13272 GCA_038251885.1 Pyrinomonadales bacterium
GATAAATACGACCGCACGAGAGTTTTTGTCTGGGCGCAAAGCACGCAGATCGGTTTAGATGCGTTTGTTGATAATCAGGAATTGGTGGGTTTTGCGACCGATCTGAAAACAGGCAAACCGCTCAATGGCGTTGAAATGTCAATTTTCCCTAACGGAAAATCAGTTAGCAGTGAGCGGTCAGCAGTAAGCAGTCAAGAAGGAACTTTTGAAAGTTGGTGGAATTGGCTGACGAGTTTCGGAAGTTCCGGTCCGAGCGAAATCGAATCGGTTGACGAAAACGGAAACGAAGTCGAAATTGAAACAATCGAACCGGCGCAGACGAATCGCACGACTGACAACGGAATTTTGCGTCTGCCTTTGCCGGACAGTTCGGCAAGCAATCAAAATATGTTGATTGCCAAACGCGGCAATGATGTCGCGTTTTTGCCGGAAAATACCGATTATTACTGGCAGCAAAATGGAAGTTGGTATAAAAAACCGGAATACACTTCTCTGCGCTGGTTCGTTTTTGACGATAGAAAGATGTATCGCCCGAAGGAAGAAGTTTCGATCAAAGGCTACATTCGCGTTTACGAAACAGGAAAATTAGGCGATGTCGAACCTCTCGGCGACCGTGCAAGCGGTCTGACATTTTCAGTTAAAGACGCGCAAAATAATGAAATTGCGAAAGGAACGGCGAACTTAAACGCCTTCGGTGCGTTCGATTTCAAATTCAAAATTCCCGACAACGCAAATCTCGGATATTCGCGGATTGATCTTTCGACTAATTCTTCAATTAGCGGAAGTTCATTTAATCACGCTTTTCAAATTCAAGAATTTCGCCGACCGGAATTTGAAGTTACTTCAAAAGTCGAAACCGAAGCTCCGCATTTTGTCGGTGAAAAAGCCAAAGTTTCCGTAGAAGCAAAATATTACGCGGGTGGCGGACTTGCCAATGCCGATGTCAATTGGAACGTAACCGCCACGCCGACGAATTTCACGCCGCCGAACCGCGACGAATATATTTTCGGAACTTGGACTCCGTGGTGGTATCGCGGCTACAACAATTATTACGGCGGCAACACCCAAAACTTCAAAGGCGTAACGGACGCGGGCGGAAAACATATTTTGAAAATAGATTTTGAATCCGTCAAACCGCCGCGACCTTATAACATCGTCGCTTCGTCTTCGGTTCAAGATGTCAATCGTCAAACGTGGTCGAGTTCGACAAGTTTGCTCGTTCATCCGTCGAGCCTTTACGTCGGCGTAAAATCGCCGCGAACATTTGTCCAGAAAAACGAAAATATCGAAATCGAATCAATCGTTTCGGACATTGACGGCAAATTAGTTGCCGGACGCGATGTTGAAATCAAAGCTATTTTGAAAGATTGGGCGTTTGAAAACGGCGGTTGGCTGGAAAAAACGATTGACGAACAAACCTGCAATATAAAATCTGCTGACAAAGGCGTAATCTGCAAATTCGTCGCCAAAGCCGGCGGACGTTATACGATCACGGCGCGTGTGATGGACGACCGCGAACGCTTTAACGAAAGCGAATTTACGATTTGGGTTGCGGGCGGAAAAACCGTGCCGAAACGCAATGTCGAAATGGAAGAAGCGCAGGTTATTCCGAGTCAAAAAGAATATAAACCCGGCGACGTGGCGGAACTTCTCGTGCTTTCGCCGTTCGTTCCGGCTGAAGGAGTTTTGACGCTTCGACGCGACGGAATCGTGAAAACCGAGCGTTTTTCGATGAAGGATTCTTCGATAATCTTGAAAATTCCGCTCGAAGAAAAATATCTGCCAAACATTTACGCGCAGGTTGATCTCGTCGGTTCGGCACAGCGCACGGATGACAAAGGCGAAGTCAATGAAAAACTCGCTAAACGTCCCGCATTCGCCAGCGGAAATATAAATCTGCCGATCTCGACGGCTTCGCGCGAACTTTCCGTCAAAGCCGAACCGAAGGATAAAACTCTCGAACCCGGCGGTTCGACAAAAATTGATGTCGCCGTCACCGACAAAAACGGCGAACCCGTGGCAAATACGGAAGTCGCGGTCGTCGTCGTGGACGAAAGCGTTCTCGCGCTGTCGGCGTATCAATTGGCAAATCCTCTGAGCATTTTCTACACAGAATGCGGTCAAGGCGTTACCGATTATCATCTGCGGAAAGATATTTTATTGGGAAATCCCGATGATGTTTCACCGAAAGATTTGAATGAATTTACGATAGATGGTCAAGAAGTTACAAACTTTAAGAGCGGAGCAATAATGGCAGATTCTGCTGCGCCGCCTGCGCCAATGATGGCACGTTCGATGAAGAAATCTGCTGAAAGCAATGAATCTGCTCCGCAACAACAAGAAAATATAAACCTTCGTGAAAACTTCAACGCTTTAGCCGTTTTTGCGCCGAGTGTGAAAACGAACTCAAACGGAACAGCAACGGTTGATGTGAAATTGCCCGACAATTTAACGCGCTATCGCGTGATGGCGGTTGCGGTTGATTCTGGCAAACGCTTCGGCAAAGGCGAATCTTCGATCACGGCGCGACAGCCTTTGATGGTTCGCCCGTCCGCGCCGCGATTTATGAATTTCGGCGATAAGATCGAACTTCCCGTCGTCGTTCAAAATCAAACCGATCAACCGATGACCGTTGATATTGCGGTTCGCGCGACAAACGCCAATTTAACAAACGGCGGCGGTCGCAAGGTTGAAATTCCGGCAAATGACCGCGTTGAAGTCCGCTTTCCGGTTGATGCCGACAAAGCGGGAACGGCGCGTTTCCAATTCGCTGTAACTTCCGGTAAATTCTCCGACGCGGCGGAAATTTCTCTGCCTGTTTGGACACCGGCGACGACGGAAGCGTTTGCAACTTACGGCACGACCGATCAAAACGGCGCGATTGTTCAACCCGTCCAAGCACCGGCGGACGTTTTCCCGCAATTCGGCGGTCTGGAAGTTACGACTTCCTCGACGCAGTTGCAGGAATTGACCGATGCGTTTATTTATCTGCAAACATACAGATTTGAATGCACCGAGCAGATAACTTCGCGGATGATTTCGGTCGCCGCTTTGCAGGACGTTTTGAAAGCGTTCAAAGCAAAAGAAGTTCCGACCGATGCCGAATTAAAAGCGCGTTTTGCGAAAGATTTGGAAATCCTCAAATCTCGCCAGAATTCCAACGGTTATTTCGGACTCTGGAAACGCGACGGCGAACGCTACAAATATCCGTTCGTAACCGTTCACGCCGCCCACGCGCTTGCGTTGGCGAAAGCGAAAGGCTACGACGTTCCGCAGGATATGATTGATAAAGTCAAGCCGTATTTGAAGAACATCGAAACACATTATGACGACGAATGGTATCGAACATCGCCGCAAGTTCGCTGGACAATCTCGGCTTACGCGCTCTACGTCCGCAATCTTTTGGGCGACAAAGATGCCGCAAAAGCTAAAAAACTTCTTACGGAAGCGACCATCGAAAAAATGCCGTTTGAAGGTTTGGGCTGGATAATGTCCGTTCTCACTGACCAAAAAAAATCATTGGTAGCTGATCAAGATGAATATTTGATTGATTCAGGTGATGTTCTCTCGATTAAAGTTTTCACACACCCAGAATTGACTACCGAGTCTGCAAAAGTCGGCGATGATGGGAAAATAAAAACTTTTGTTAAAGATGGCGATAAAGATGGCGATATAGTAGCAAAAAAACTTACCGTAAAACAATTAGAAGATAATATTGCTACATTTTATAGTCAATATATCGAAAATCCGAGAGTTGAAGTTATTATTAAAGAGCGTAAAAAACAACAATCAACTACTTCAACTTCAGAAGTCGAAGCAATCAAGCGTTTTGTAATGAATCGCACATCGGAAACGGCGGCAACCGCGCAGTTTAACACCGATTACGGCGACGGCGCGTGGCTCATTATGTATTCCAACCGACGCGCAGACGGCGTTCTTTTGGAAGCATTTTTGAAAGCCGATCCGAATAATGATTTAATTCCGAAATTAGTTCGCGGACTTTTAGACAATCGGACAAAAGGACGTTGGGAAAACACGCAGGAAAACGTCTTTATTCTGCTCGCTTTGGATAAGTATTTCAACACTTACGAAAAAGTAACGCCGGATTTTGTCACAAAAATCTGGCTCGGCGGAACTTACGCGGGCGAACAGCTTTTCAAAGGACGTTCGGTTGATTCAAATCAACTCAATATTCCGATGAATTACCTGATCGAACAAGGCGGAATTTCAAACTTAATTTTCGATAAACAAGGCGCAGGACGACTTTATTATCGAATCGGAATGAATTACGCGCCGAAAAACTTAAACTTAAAACCAGCCGATTACGGTTTCACGGTTCTGCGAACTTACGAAGCGGTTGACAAACCTGAAGACGTTCGCCAAGAAGCCGACGGGAAATGGGTTTTTGCCGCAGGTTCGCGCGTTCGAGTTCGTTTAACAATGGTCGCGCAAGCCAGACGCTATCACGTCGCGCTCGTTGACCCGCTTCCGGCAGGTTTGGAAATCCTAAATCCCGGACTCGCCGTAACCGAAGATATTCCGGCAGATAACGGAAACTCTTCCGTCATCGAATACGGAAGTAAATCCTACGGATTCGGTTCATATTACTGGCGGCAATACTGGTTCGATCACCAAAACTTCCGCGACGAACGCGCCGAAGCATTCGCTTCAATAGTCTGGGGCGGAGTTTATAATTACAGTTACGTTACAAGAGCGACAACGCCCGGACAATTCGTCGTTCCGCCCGCAAAAGCCGAGGAAATGTATCATCCTGAAACATTCGGTAGAAGCGGCACTGATTTTGTGAATGTCGAATAGTTCGGAGAGTTTTCGATTTCAAAATCAAACAAAAAAAAGGTTGAAACAACTCGCGTGTTTCAACCTTTTTTTGTGTTTAAATATAAGATATTAGTCGTGAAAGCGGTGATCACACCCGGGGCAGTTTTCAGCGCGTTCTGCCGTCCAGAAAACGTGCGTAATCGCTTTGTTGCCATTGCCGAGTTCTTTTTCGTAAGTCGAACTGCGACCATTGGCTGATTGGCTCATCAACATTCCCCAATCGTTCGGATTTTCATCTGAACCGGCATTAGCGTTAGCGGAATTGCCCGGACCTGAAGCGGCAAATCCGATTGTCGTCGTCGTGTCGAGATGTGCATACATTGACTCTAACAGAGTATAATCGTGCGAGTTCGGATGCGTACTCAAAGTGCTTCCCGCATTTGCGCCCGTATTTGAAAAGTAATCCATACAGGTATTTTGCGATGAACCGTCTTCGCTGGTATGTCCCAAACCGAACGTATGACCGACTTCCTGACACATTACGTGCAGTTTTTCGTTTGGATTGTTATATGTCGAAGTGTTGAAATAGGTGTCATTCATTTTAGCACTTCCCTGCGTGATATGATCGCCGCCGGTGATGTTGATCGAAGCCAGACCGAGCCAACCGTTGTTGCCGTATCTATCGTTACAAACCTGAATCGTTCCGGCTACCATTTTGCAACGCCTGCCTGCTGTGCCGCTGATAGCTGACAAATTCATTACCGACGATTGACTCCAATCGGAAATAGACGTGTTGAAAGCTGAACTCCAGTTTGAATTTACATTGTTGCCGACTTTTAATGTGAACGGATTAGAAGTTCTAGCCCAATGATATGTTCCCCACTGGTGATTAGCACTCGCCGTGGTCGGAAATGCTGTTATCACAGTAAAAACAGCAATCAAGAAAAGAAAACTTGTAATTTTAGATGTTATTTTCATTTTAAAGTATCTCCGCGAAATTTTTATTTACATTTGTTAGCAAATCTATAATATAGACTTGGTTATTATGCCGTATGATATTAAATTTGGATATTTATTTTCGCTTATGAAATCTTTACAAATTTCTTATGAGTGCTTAAAAAAATTGACATTTCTAAAAAGATGTGTCAAGCAAATTTGGACGTGAAATGGACTGTCGGCAAATTTATTATTCAGAAAAAACATCTTAACTTGTTGTTAAAGCATTAAGAGCAAAGAATTTACTCACCGCCCAACCGACATAAAAAAAAATTCTTTTCGGTGAACAAAATCACCGAAATAGTTGAAAAGCCGGAAGAACTTATTCCGACGAAACCGTTGCTTACCTAGCTGACTGAAGACTGTGTATAACTAAAGTCTTTATTTTAACTGCGTTAGCGTTGGTTTGAGTTTAGCTACGCGTTTCAACGGACGGTAAATTGTGAAAAAATATATCTCTGTATCATCCAGAAACATTCGGGCGCACGGGAACGGATTTTGTCAAAGTAGAATAAGAATATTTTCACCATATAGAAACATAGACCACATAGAAATTTTTAAATCTATGTGTTCTATGTTTCTATGTAATTATTTTTTTAGTTTAATCGCATTTTCGACAAAATATCACGAAATCGCGGTTCGTTTTTGAGATTTGCGAAACGCGGTTCGACGGCGACCCAGAGCATTCTTTGGACGTGGACTTCGTAACATTTCTCGAGGGCGGTCAGGGCTTCTTCGGTGTGTCCGAGTTCGGCGTAATTCATCGCCAATGAATATAAAGCTTTTTTATCGGTGTGCGATTGGATTTCGAGTTTCTTCAGCATCTCGTCGGCTTTTTGCGGCTGTCCTGTTTTTCCATATGCCGCTGCCAGTAGAGAGAACCACGCAAAATTTTGTGTTTTCGATCCTGCCAGCGCGATTTCGCCGTTTTCGATGACTTTGGCGTAATCGCCGGTGTGATATTGAAACATTGCCAAAGCACGTCGGGTGAACGGATTTTTGCTGTTAGTTTGCAGATATTTTTCAGACAATTTTAACCCTTCATCATATTGTCCGGCACTTTCGAGCAGCGGAAAATTTCCGCTGATAATCATTTCCGAAAGCGGATCGAGCGCGGCAGCTTTGTTTATTTCGGCGATGGCTTCGGAATGTCTGCCGATGCCCGAAAGCAGTTGCGAATAACGATAATGTGCCATCCCACTATCGGGTTTGAGTTCGATTGCCCGCTGAAAATCGGTTTCCGCACCGCTCCAATCCCAATCGTTATTACGTTTTAACCAACCTCTGACCAGAAACGCTTCAAACAAATTATCGTCGAGCGCGAAGGCTTTATCCGTTGCCGCTTTAGCTCCGGCATAAAATTCAGGACTTTCATTATTCGGCATCGAAGCCGCTTTCGAGAGAAATGCTTCCGCAAGTCCTGTGTAAGCGAGGGCGGAAGTCGGGTCTAAATTTACCGCTTGCTGAAATTCATCGAGAGCTTTTTGACCGCGTTTTTCGGCGTCTCTGTCGTCCAAAATCATTTTTCCGCGTTTATACGCCTGCAAAGATTCTTCCGACTGTGGCGAATTTTCTTTGATTTTCCCGCCTTTTGATTCACTTCGCCACGCGAAAAGCATCAGTCCGAACAACAAAATGCCGATTATTGAAGCCACAAATAACACCGGGCGTTTTTTGCTTTGCGGCTCGGAAATTGACAGAGGTTCAACCGTCGAAGCGTCGCCGTTCTGAACGGCTTTTTTGACCTCGGTGGCAAAGCGATAACCGCGCTTCGGAACGGTTTCGATGAAATCCTTACTGCCGAGCGTTTTTCTCAACAGCGAGATCGTGTAATTGATATTGCTTTCG
The DNA here is from genome assembly GCA_038251885.1 of Pyrinomonadales bacterium. Taxonomy (GTDB): domain Bacteria; phylum Acidobacteriota; class Blastocatellia; order Pyrinomonadales; family Pyrinomonadaceae; genus JAHCHG01. Next base: position 7,624 of record JBBSAX010000142.1, read on the forward strand.
TCAACATAAGTTTCCTTCCAAACCGTATCGAGCAATTCATCACGCGAAACCGTTTCGCCGTTTTTTTCGACCAGCAAAATTAAAGTTTCGAGTGCCTTCGGCGTAATCGAAACGAGTTTTCCGTCGCGCCGCAAAGTCGGATTTTTCGCGTCGAGAAGGAAATCTTCAAATTCGTATAAATGTTTGAGTTTATTAGACATTAGGTGAAACTTATAAAAACCTCACGAAAACCAAAGGACTTATTTTCTTCAATAAAGATATAACTTTTAACGTGGCAAAGCAAAAAAATTAGGAGAAAAATAATGCGCTCGATCAACATTTTAATAAACAGCGATCTAAATTTTATCGCCAGCCGGAAATTTTTGAGCGGATTTTAATTAGAAAGGAAATTATGAGCATAAAAATTCTAAAAACTTTTACGGCTGTTGTTGTTTTCGCATTGATCGGTTTCATCAATGTCAACGGTCAAATTTCGCCGGATGAAAAAGAATTTAAGTTGCGTTGTGGCTGGTTTGAAAATCCGACACCGGCGAATTATTCATTTTACGACCGCGACGACGAATGGATTTTTGGCGTGCAGGGCGGTTATCAGTTAGATGATTTCGCGTTTCCGAAATTCAAAAAAGGGCAGTGGGTTGAAGGACCGAACGGAAGTTACGGTTACGGTTGCGCGTGTTTTGAAGTGCGCGTTGATGCGGAAACGAATTACGTTTTGGAAGTCAAGAAATCATATTCCAAGCCGCTTTCGGCGTGTCGCAAAGACAAGGCGTTAAAAAAGAAATGGGGTTTTGAACTTTAGTATAAATGCAGAAACACGCACGAGGTAAGTGTGTTCTGAATATTCACGAAAGGCACACTTTCTTCGTGCGTGTTTCTGCAAAATCAGAAATTATGTATTCAAAGAAAATTATTTTTACAGCTATTTTTATTTTCGTCGCGGCATTTTCCGCATCGGCGCAAAAACAAACGGCTGGCGAATGGACAATCGCCGATTATGTAAAGAATTTGCCGGAGAAATATATCACCGCGACGGGCGATTTTCCGAAGCCGACGGCGGAAAACATCACTGTTGACGAGAAAAACGGTTACGCGGCGGCTTTCACGGATTATCCGGTTACGCCGGAACAGTTTGAGGCGGCGTTTCCGGTTTTTCAGGCGGCTATTTTCAAAAGTCAGACAAAGCCGCCGCTGCTTGTTGTTTCCAATTTGAAAAGCGATGCGGTCTGCGAGGAATATGAGACTTTTTTTCTGCGGCGCGTCGGGAACAAGTGGACGGAAGTTAAACGAGAAGTTCTCCCGCCGCTCGATTTGAAAATGTTTTGGGACAAGCCGCAATCGGCGACAAGGCTTTTGAAAATTATCGAGGAAAACTCGATTTCTTATCATTTCGAGCCGCCGCGAAACGGAACGCGAATGAAAGTTTCGCTGGAAATCTGCGATTATCTCGAAGACGACGCGCCGAAGTCGGCTGGCGACGAATTGCAAAAACTTAGACAATCGGCGAAATCAATTTATCTTGATTGGGACAATCAAAACGGGAAATTCAAATTAGCAAAATAGGAAACAAATAAAATGAAAAACAACAAATCAGTTTTCGGCATTTTCTTACTCGCTCTCACCTTTTTAGGTCTGAGCGCAAACCAAATCTTCGCGCAACCGAGCGCGGCGCAGATTAAAAAGTTATTTACGCTGCCGAACGCCGTGTCGGTGGTCGTGCATAAACCCGGCAACCGAGTGTGGAGCGAAACGTATAAAAAATACGTTTGGAACATTGGTTTTACGGTTAAAAACAAAACCGAAACGCCGGGCGTTCTTCGGATTGTGCGCGGTTATTCGTCGTTCGATATTGTCGGCGGGCGTTATATTTACTGGCGCGATTTCATCAGCGAAAACAGTTACGAAGGCATCAAGAGTCCGACGGTCGCCGACATCAGCGAAGCGATTAAAGTGACGGCAGATGTGAATGCGTTTGGCGGCAACCTCGTTATCGGCGAATACGAAAGTCTGAAAATGGCAGCGGAGCCGAGTTGGGAATGGCACACGATGAATTCGGTTTCGTTTAATGTCGTCGGCGTTTATCGGGTCGTCAACTACGGCGGTTCGCACGGCGGCGAGCCGCAGTATAATCCGCCGCAAGGCTTTAAGGCGGTTGATAAAATCGAGGCGGGGATGCGGATTCGTCTTTACCGGCAAGCGGTCAATCAGCCATGGAATAACATATACATTTCCGACCGGATAAAAAGCGAGGACGGAATGTTGATTACCGTCAAAAAATTGCTTGAACGCAAAGATTACACATATCAGGAAATAGACGATCTGCCGAGAATGAGCAAAGTTCCGGTGCTGACGCGATAACAACGGTGCAAATGCCAAAAGGCAAAATCGGCGTAATCGAATCGCTGACGGGCGAGGTGGCGAAAATCAATATCGGAAAGGTTTCGTGCTAGTTCGGTTGTCGAACCGCCCGTTTTGCCAAATCCGCGAGTTTCAAGTCATGCAGCGAAAAGCAGGCGCGGACTTCGGCGCGGCAAAAGCGGCGGTCGCTAGCGCGGGGACTTTTGTAAAATGTCCGTAAGAAGAAAATTGTTTGTCGAAAAGCTGCAATGTTTTTCAACTTTTCGACACTCTTATTAAAGAAATAAAAAAATATGAAAATTTTACTAATTATCTTAATTTGTGCCGCCGGAGTTTTCGCGCAGTCGCAGACGAAATGTTTTCGGAATGACGGTTTGCGGGATAATCACATTGTCCGTTTTGAAGCGGACGGCGGCGACGTTGCCGGTTCGTATTTTGTCGAGACCGACGGCGATGCGGAGCAGACGCAAACTTTTGATTTTAGCGGAACGCGCAGCGGAAATACGCTGACCGTTAAATTTGCGGGCGACGCGCCGATTGGTGTTGCGCCGTCGAAAACGAAAAGTTTAATTTGGACGCTCGCGCAATCGGCGGACGGCGAAATTTTGCGAATCAAGTTTTACGGTAAAAATTACGAAACCAACAAATTCGCCGATTATTCAGCCGATTTCGTGCCGTGCGAGCCAAGCTATGCGACGCTCGCTAAACAGGCGAAACGGATTTCGTTTGCCAAAGGCGCAAAATCCGCCGCCTTTGCTCTTTCTTTCAAAACTCAGTCGGAACGGAAAGCATTCTGGCTCGGAGCGCGAAAAGGTCAGACGGTTTCAGTGATGTCGCCCGGTTGCCGAATTTCGGCTTATTACCCGGACAAAACCGCTGACCAAGAAGGCGGAATTGACACATTTAGTCTGGAAAACTTATCGCAATCTGGCGATTACCTATTCGTCATCAGTCCTGCCGGCGAGCCGGGAGATTGCGCGACGACTTTTGAAATTAACAATTAAAAAATCAGTCAGGAGAAAAAATTATGAAAAAACTATTAGCGATTATTTTAGCGAGCGCGTTTTTTACGGCTTGCGGCGGCGGTTCGAGCGGCGGCAACAGCAACAGTGTTATTCCGGCAGTATCATCCGACAAATTTACGGTTAAACTAAAGGGCGCGGAAGTGCCGTTCGAGATAAAAAAAGCGGTGGCATCTGTTCGCCTGGATTTGAAGGAAATGCAGCTTCTTTTCGCCAACTATGAAATCAATATGGAGGGAAAGACAATTATGGGCGCACCAAATACGTTTGCTGCGGGACAAAAGTACATTAAGATTTCTGTTAAAAATGAGAAAGCAACACCAGCCGAATATAAAACGCCCATAAAGCCTGGTGATTATACCGAAAACATCTACACAGGTTATTACGATCACGACAGCAAGCTGACTAGTATCTACGAGACATTTTTCCCGCAAAACGGCGGCACACGCAAAGTTACCATCACTTCGATAACTGAGGAAAAGGTTACGGGAATCGTTGACTTGTCAGTCGGCGACAATTCAATCAAAGGCAAATTCGAGGCAAAATTTCTTCCCGAATAAAAGAATCGGAAGAGAAATCACAGAGGAGAAATTATTATGAAAACACTTTTTTTAATCACAGTTTTAAGTTTATTTTTAACCGCTTGCGGCGCGGCAGGCGTTGCCACAACCGCGCCGAAACTCGACATCAAAGTCGGCGGCAAAAGTTCGACTTTGGACGTTAAATCAGGCGCGGTTTATCAGAGCGAAATGGTTTTTACCGCACCGGGCAAACCGGATGTGAAAACTTTTCTGCACAAAATTTATCTCGCCAATTTTGAGATGGACACGAGCGGCGTGGCGTGGATGAACAAACCTTTGACCGCGCCGGAACAAATGCGCGTCGAGATTAATTTGACGGGCGAAGCTGGCACAGATAAAAATTCGCCGTTCAAAGTCGGCACATACGTCACGCAAACCAAAGATACAATGGGCGTGCGAACGGTGATAATTAAAACTTTCGCCGACGGCAAACCAACCGATACGAGGTTTGATTCGCTGATGTCAATCGGCGGCGGCAAAAAAGCCGAAGGCGAAGTGAAAATAACGAATGTTACCGCCGACACCGTCAGCGGCGAAGTTGATTTGACCGAAGGCGACAAATCTATCAAAGGAACTTTTACGGCAAAACTTCCCGCCGCGAATAAATAAAATTATGAAGAAACCAACGACAAATCTTTTCGTAATTTCGCTCGCGCTCGTCTTTTCGTCCTGCCTTCTGACAACCTGTGCGAACGCGCAAAAAACTACTATTATGACCGATGAAGTTGTGCTTCGCACGATTGAAAAGTTGCGCGGCGGAGATTGGAATCAAGACCAGATTTGTATCAAAAGAATAAATGAACCGGCAAATCTCGTGGTCGTCGGCGTAAAAGACAACAACTCCGTTTGTAATTTTGACGGTGCGTTTGTTGATCTTGATTACTTTGAACGTGGCAAACCCGATTGGGTGAAAAACGCGCTTCATCTCCTCGGCTGGGAAAAGGCGAACCGACAGGAGCGCGAACGGTTGGCAAAACTCTGGGTTGAAAAAGTTCTTTTCGCGTTTTCTGCCAAACCCAATCAAACATTTGCGGTAGTTTCGATTGGCGATGACGAAATAAAAGTAATCGTATCTTTAGAATTTCCGCCCGGAGTAACGAGTCGTAACGCGCCGAAAATATTCGTCTTCGACAAGGACGGAAATATGTCGCCGCAGGGTAATTATTAAAGACCCAAAGCGATTAAAACGGCGCGGCGAATTTATATTCAAGCGACGAAAAAATATTGGAGAAAAAATGAAATTTTTATTAAACAGCAGTGTATATTTTTTGCTTTCAGGTATTTTCCTGATGTTTATCGCGGCGGATTCAGCGCAAGCGCAGACCGAAAAGGAAATTACAAATATCCGAGCGCGTGTTACGGCGATTGAAAAAGGCGCGTCGAAATATAAGAAAATGACGAAAGATGTCGAAGGCATTTCGCTTGAAGGAACGGAAGCGACGTATTTTTATTCGGGCAAAACTTTGAAGAAAATTACGACGAAAATTTATGGCGAAACTTATAACGCAACCGGCGAATTTTATTATCAAAACGGCGAATTGATTTTCGCGTTCGTCAAGCATAACCGATATGACACGCAAATCGGACTGGATAAACCGCCGAAAGTCGTCAGCAGTGAAGAACAAAGATTTTATTTCGCGGGCGGCGAATTGATTCGTTTGCTCGTCGGGAAAAAAGAATTGAAATCCGGC
>JBBSAX010000143.1:0-13212 GCA_038251885.1 Pyrinomonadales bacterium
AAGAAAAATAATAATCTTCTATGGATTTTGGGCGGTGTGGGCGCATTGGTTCTGATCGGCGGATTTCTTGTAATTGTCATCGCCGCCGGGTTTTTCTTTTATGCGAAAAGCGGTAATGATGATATTTCATCAAATTATCCGGTTAGTGAAAAAAATCAAAATAAAAAGCCGGATGATGTTGAGACAACGAAAAAAAATGACGATCTTTCGATTAATTTTCCCGACAGTACCGATACAAAAGTAACCGAGCAAACACTTATCGAATATCTGAACAAAAGAAAAGATGTCGGTTCATTCAAACACATCAGCGCAAGTTCGCAAAGTTCCTTAAATCTTCCCGCAAAAATGTTTGTCTTGTCTGAAGCATCAGCTTTCAGTTCCTATATGAACACGAAAGAAAACTCCGAGCCTTTAATTTTATTTATGGGAGCTTATAATTCAATCAAAACTGCTAAGGCAGATTTTAATTTGACACTTAGCAATGTCAGGAAAAACGGGGCGAGTAATATCAAAACTACCGCCAAAAACGGCGGTGACGCAGCAACTTTTTCAAATCGTGGTCAGGAAATGCTTCTGACTTGCAACTCAAAAGTTTGTTTTCTGTTTTCGGCAAGAAGCAATTCTGCGCTTCTGCAATTTATTGAAAGTTTTGAGAAAAAAGAGTAATCAATAGATCCAATTAAATGTCGAAAAAAATTTTGACATCCATCTTTTACCTTTTACCTTTCATTCGCGTGTGTTAGTATCTTAATCAGGCGAAAGAAACTTTCTACAAAGTTAGTGACTGAGCGACACAATAATTGAGCCAACACTTGAAGAACGGGAGACTAATGCCGTTTATTCGGTGCAATCTTTCATAGTTAAAGATTTGCCATAGAATTCGGCTCCGATGCTTCTTCGGAAGCAGAAAGTCACCCACCTATATATTATAGGTTCAATTCAAGCGTTCGGCACGGCTTTTGTGGTCTTCTTTTGCCAACAATTTTAGTTTCAAAGTTCAAAGTTTAAGGTTCAAAGTTGGGAAGGTTTTCGACTTTGAACCTTAAACTTTTTTGATTTTATGAATATTTTAATGATCGCAGATGTCGTCGCCCGCCCCGGAAGACTCGCTGTTTTGCACAAAATAAAAGATTTGCGCGAGCAATATAAGATTGATGTTGCGACGATGAATGCCGAAAATGTCGCGGGTGGTTTTTCGATTACACCGCCGATTGCTGACGAACTTTTTGAAAGCGGCATTGATCTGATGACTTCGGGCAACCACATTTTCGATAAACACGAGATAATTCCTTATATTCGGAAAAATCCGCGTCTTTTGCGACCGGCAAATTATCCGTCCGAAACGCCCGGAAAAGGTCTTTTTGTCGGTGAAATAAATGGTTTTAAGATCGCCGTTTTGAATCTTTTAGGAAGAGTTTTTATGCCGCCCAATGTTGAAGATCCGTTTCGCATTGCCGATGAAGAAATCAATTCGATTCCTGAAGATGTAAAAATTCGTCTTGTAGATATGCACTGCGAGGCGACTTCGGAAAAATATGCGATGGGTTGGTTTTTGGATGGTAGAGTTTCAGCCGTTGTCGGTTCGCACACACACGTTCAGACTGCCGACGAACGAATTTTAGATAACGGAACGGCTTTTATTACCGATATTGGAATGACCGGAAGTTATGCAGGCGTAATCGGTATGGAAAAAGAAGATATTATCAATCGCTTTACAAAATTCCCGAACAAACGCGCCGGTCATTCAAAAGGCGATGTTTGGATTTGCGCCGTTGTAATTGATGTTGACGAAAATTCCGGCAATGCGCTTTCGATTGAAAGAATTCGTCTAAAACTTGGTTAGTCGTTTTTTTGATTGATAATCTTTAAAAATTTATTTAGGTAAATTAATTATGACAATCAGAATACAGTGCGAGGCGCAATATATTACGGAAAGCGAATTCAGACCTAAAATTCAATGCTGTATTGACTTATTGCTGGAAAAAGCAGTTCGTCAATAAGCTCAGAAATTTGTAGTCTTTTCAGTTTCTTCTAACTCTGCCTCCAATTCTTTTCTGATTTCTTCCGCCATTTTTGCGGATTCGAGCGCGAGCGGCAGATCAACAGTTCGCGCCGAAAGTTTTTTTAAAGCCAATTCCGTATCGGCGAGATCGCTTCCTCGTCTTGCCGTGGCTTCGATCATTTGCAGACGTGTTTGCGCTTCGATGTTCATCTCTTCGGCTTCGTTTTTGATTTTTTGCAGTTTTTCGATGTCTTCATCTACTTCCTTTTGAAGAGTTTGGAGATTTTCTGATTTCAGATATTTAATTTTATTTTGCCGTCTTTTTGCGAGCAAAAGTTCTCTGTTTGTCGCTTTTTTAATTCGTGTTGCAGTTAGTCGCGCCGCCAAAGTATCGCGGAAAGCATCGCCGAGCAACATATCCCGTTTTTCTACTTCCTTTAATGCTTTTTTTTCCGTTGAAGTCAATTCGTGTCTGAACCAATCAATTTCTTCAGCTCTGATGCCGTCAACGGCGATTCTTTCACGGATTCTTGCCAGCCATTTTGAACGATAATAAAGCAAACTTCCTGACGCGATTAAGCCGATTAAAAATCCGGCAATTAATGAAATAAAACTGAGAAAAAAGAAGGTTGCGGCAATCGGCGGAGTCGTTCCGAAAATGAAACCCAGGATAAACAAAATGACCGCTGGAATTGTCGAAAGTAAAAGCGGCGATGCGACTGCTCCGTATTTCAGCGATTTTTCTTTGACCAAATCTTTCCGCGTAACTTCGTATCTTTTCTCTAATTCGTTCATATTTATCGCTTTACTCTGCAAACTTTATTCAAATTACGTGCATCCTAAAATTTCAGTTCTTCCTAAAATAATGTAAAATCTTTTCAAATTTAGATTTTACCGCAATTTTCTAAAATGGTGTGTATGTCAAAAACGAAATTTACAAATCTGTTGGTAGTTTTTCTGATAATTCCGATCCTTTTTAACTTTGCCTTTTCTCAAACTAAAGATGATAAGAAAAAACAAAAAGACGAAGGCGTGCGGACAATGACAATCCCGATCTCGATTTTTACCAAACGTGAAATCAAAGAAAAACAAGCTGAGGAATTTATTGAAGCCGGCGAAATTATTGTCAATGAAGATGAAGACAATCAAGTAATTTTATCTATCAGAAGTGTTACCAACACGCCGCTTTCGCTCGCTGTTTTAATTCAGGATGATTTATCATCCGATTTTAATTTACAGCTTGCCGATATAAAAAAGTTTATTCGAAATTTGCCGAAAGGTTCGCGCGTAATGGTTTCGTATTTAAGAAGCGGCAGTCCGCAAATCAGACAAAGATTTACCGATAATTTAGATGATGCGGCAGATTCGATCAGAATTGTTAGCAGTAATTCCGGTCTCGCGCCGCGAAGTCCATACGACGGAGTTTATGACACATTAAAAAAATTTGACGCTCTGCCGACCGGAAGACGCGCCATTTTGTTGATTTCTGACGGACTCGATGCTTCGAGCGGTTTGAGTAATTCAACGCCTACACAAAGTATAGATTTAGACAGAGCAATTCTTAAAGCCCAGAGAAACGGTGTAGCAATTTATTCATTTTATGCCTCGGCAACTTTGACTGAAAGCGGAAATTCGCGTCTGATTTTAAATGCTCAAGGTTCTCTCAACAGGCTTGCCGAAGAAACCGGCGGACGCGCGTTTTTTCAAGGAACTTTTACAGCGGTAAGTTTTGAGCCTTTTTTCAGAGATTTAAATCTTCTGTTAAACCGTCAATTCGCTTTGACATATCTTTCAACCCATTTGAAAAAAGGCTACCACAAATTAAAAGTTACAAGCACGAACCCCGAAGTAAAAATCGAACATCCGAAAGGCTATTATTACAGATAAAATATAGAGCAAAGATTTTACATTTTTTTCACAATACCTATCTTACAAAAGCGGAATGAATTGGAATATCGTTCGTTGTTCCGAATGTTATTGCCGTGAATCCTGATGTTGATTGTTGTAAATACCAGGTATTGATTGACGGTCTGAAAATTGCCAGGTCTGATTTGCCGTCGCCGTCATAATCGCCCGGTGTCGGAAAATCCCCAACCGTTCCGAAGGGTGCTGAATAGAATGAGAAGTTTTCACTTCGCAAAACAAACCACTCGCCGCTTGAAGGTCTGAAAAATGCAATATCTGCCTTTCCATCTCCTGTGTAATCGGCTTGAACTGTTTTGTCGGAAGATGTTCCAAATGTTGCGACAATCAATCCGGCTTGGGTTCGATTAACCCACCATTGTCCGCTTGACGGGCGATAAATTGCTAAATCTGCCATACTGTCGCCGTCATAATCCGCCGCGACAGGCAAATCGCCCGGTGCGCCGAATTGTCGGATAGTTGTTTGATTATCGCTTGAACGAATAATATACCAGGTTTGATTTGACGGGCGATAAATTGCCGGATCGGTTTTACCGTCGCCGTCAAAATCAGCCGGGGTCGGAATATCCTCAGAATTACCGAAGAGGAAAGCGTAAAAGGAAGAATCTTCTGATCTTAAAATGAACCACTCACCGCTTGAAGGTCTAAAGAAAGCAATGTCGGTTTTGCCGTCTCCCGTGTAATCGGCGGCGACGATTTTGTCAGTTGATTGACCGAATTGGAAAGCCCGATTTCCTCCATCACTCGAACGCAAATACCACCATTCTCCAACAGAAGGACGGAAAATTCCAACGTCCGACTTTCCATCGCCATCAAGGTCAAACGCCGCTTTAGAGACAGGTCGGGCTTCTTGAGTAACGGTAAAAGTTTGACCATTTACTCTGATCGTTCCGATTCTGGCTAAACCTGAATTGGAAGCAACTGTGAACGCAACTTTTCCAATACCTGTGCCGGAACTCTGGTTGATATTTATCCACGAGTCTGAAGTTGCGGCAGACCACATACAGCCTGACTGTGTATTTATACCAAAGATGCCGTTTCCGCCGTTCGCCTGAAAATTTGCGGAGGTCAAAGACAGCGAAATAGTGCATCCGTCCGCTTGATTAATTGTAAGAGTTTGTCCGGCAATAGTTAGAGTGCCTGTTCTGGCAATACCCGTATTGGCTTGCACAGTAAAGCTGACGCTGCCGTTACCGCTTCCGCTTGAACCATTTGTAATAGTTATCCAATTATCATTGGTGGTTGCCGTCCAATTGCAATCTGTTCCGGTGGTAACATTAACAACTCCGAACTCACCATTTGACGGAACATTCACAGATGTCGGCGAGATCGAATAACTGCAATTTCCACCCTGATTGATAGTAAAAGTTTGTCCGCCGACAGTAATACTTGCACTTCGTGATGCTCCATTATTTGCTCCAACTGTAAAATTTATTATGGAACTGCCGGAGCCGGAGGTGTTGCTAGTAATCGTAATCCAATTGTCTGAAGCCAAAGCATTCCAACTACAACTCGTATCGGAAGATGTTAATGCAAAGCCGGAATTTCCGCCTTGCGAAGCAAAATCTTGGCTGGTTGGATTAATGGTAAAGTTACAGCCATTCGCTTGATTAACGGTGAAAGTTTGTCCGGCAATCGTTAAAGTTCCAGTTCTGGCAACACCTGAATTTGCTGCCACTGTAAATCCAACGCTACCATTCCCACTTCCGATTGAACCGTTTGTTACAGTGATCCAAGAATCGTTACTTACTGCTGTCCACGAGCATCCCGCGCCAGTTATAACATTCATTGTTCCATTTTCACCGCCTGAAGTTACATTTATGTTTGTTGGCGTTATGGAATATGAACAACCCGATGCTTGGTTTATTGTAAAGATTTGTCCGCTTACCCAAATCGTTCCACTCCGCGCCGCACCGGAATTTGGTTGAACTGTTAGTTGAATAGTTCCATTGCCCGTGCCGTTACTATTTGTAACTGTAATCCACGAGTCATTGCTTTGTGCTTCCCAAAAACACGATGAACTTGTATTTATATTAAGCGAGCCGTTTCCGCCAGAAGCGGGAAACGATTGATTTGTTGAACCAAGCGAATACGAGCAACCAATCTGGATAGAGCGATATTCAAATGCACCGATGTCTATAATTCCGTTCGCAATCCTTACAAATCCGCGCTGATCAGTCGCCGGAGCATTGACATTATTACCTGCATTGATAGCCGGACTATTTGATAATAAAGGGATAGTTTGTGTTAATCCGCCATAGTTACCGAGAGTGCCGAGTTGAGGATTGACATTAAGTAAGTCATTGGCTGTCCAACCTGAGCTTCCGTTTGCATTACCGATTATATTATTTCCTTCTGAACTTACCGTACCTGAAACATTTGGGGATAATGTTCCTATGTTGTTAGCTACAATGGTGTTAATAAAAGTCCCGCTACCATAGATGCCTGCACCGCCGGAGGAAGTTCCGCCCATGAAATTGGTAATGCTGTTTCCGGCAATTGTAACATTTTTCAATACGCCACCCCCATAAATTCCACCACCCCGCGCCACACTGCCGTTCAAAGTAAAAACATTAGCTCGATTATTTGTAATTGTTGAATTAGTGATGTTGCCGTACCCATAAATCCCACCCCCGTCGCTGGCGAAAGCCCCCCCTGATACGCTGTTGCCACTAATTGTGCTTCTCGTTATTTCACCACCACCGTAAATTCCTCCTCCTCTACAATCGCCGTTATTACTGTTGCTACTTGCAGAGTTTCCAACAATCGTCGAGTCGAAAATAGTTCCCCCACCATAAATTGCTCCACCATAGCACGTTCTTGCATTTATAAAATTTCCGCTGAAAACGGAATTAATAATTATTCCACTGCCATAAAGCCCACCACCATAAGCAGTTCCGGGATTGGTAAGCCCATTATTGCTAAAACTTGAATTATTACGAACAACAGTATTTGTAATTGATAAATTGCCTGTGTTGGAAATGCCGCCGCCGGCACTTACCCCGCCAATAAAACTTCCTATTGAGGAAATTCCATTGTTTTCAATGATGCAGTTTGTCATAGAAAGCGTTCCAGTGTTGTAAACTCCACCGCCGGAAACAGTTCCCCCACCATTTCCGTTTCGGATGGAATTATTGCTGACTTTCACATCATTTAAGTTTAATGTTCCGTTATTATAAATTCCTCCTCCAACAGTATTGCCGATTGTCAGCAGTCCACCACTTATTTGCAAATTATTTATTGAAACTACGCTTCCAGCATCAATATTTAATATGCGAAATTCAGGTGTTCCTTCAACTTCGCTACGCTTGATGACAAGTAAGTTCGATGCATTTATTTGAAGAGTTCCTGCATTTTTAATTTGAAGTTCACCACTTGTCAAAGTAATTGCGCCAGTTAATGATGGATCAAACTCTATAACATCATCAGTGGGTGAATTGTTAGCATACATTATGGCTTGACGTAAGCTCCCATTTCCACTATCGTCCGAATTTGTAACGGTTAAACTAATTTGGTTTACGGTAAAAACTCGACCTCCTAAAGATATAGTTCCTGTTCGCGTTTCTGAACTTGGTTGAACTGAAAACATTGCTGTTCCGCTACCACTCCCGCTGTTACCTTGAGTAACAACTATCCACGGTACATTTGATTGTGCTGTCCATTCACAACCATTCTGAACTGTAATTTGAATACTTCCTGCCCCTCCACTAGAAGAAAAGTCTTGACTGATTGGATTTATTGAATGAAAACAAGTAGGAAGTTCAAACGCTCCAATATCTACAGTAACTATTCCGTCGTGGTTGCCGTCCATAATTCTAGAAGAACCTGTTTGGTCGCTTACTAATAGTAATCCAGTCGAAGGATCTATTGCTATATTGTTTCCGCCAGTATCAATTGCTGGACTATCAAGTTGCAAAAAATGGGTTGGTGTTGTTCCTCCATTGTTACTCAATGGACCGAGTTTAGGAGGTATATCTAATTTATCAGTTGTTTGATAGGTAATAGATATACCAGTATCTGCTGCATCCCCGTTTGAATCACCGATAAGGTTGTATCCTGCACTATTTACAGACACATTTGGTCCCGTACTCTGAACATAAATTTCTGGATTCATAGGAGCAGAGTTTCCGGCAACTATTGAATTTCCAACATTAATACTTGAACCTGATGAAACACCTAGAATATAAATTCCCCCTCCTCGAGATTGAGAAATATTATTAACAATTGATACGTTGCGAAGTTTGACAGTATTTGGTGAATTGATTACACATAACCCGCCTCCACTTAACGTAGCAGTATTACCAGAAATCGTTGAGTTGCTCATTTCAAGTGAACCCCGGATACTAATTGCTCCACAACTTTGGGTAGTATTATTATAAAAAGTCGAATTTCTAATTATTGTGTTGGTACCACTTTGTGTGGATATTGCTCCACCTTGTCCGCCGCCCGGTGCCGTATTACCAAAAAAATAAACACCGTCGAGTGTTATGTTGCCAACATTAACAAAAATTGCACCGCCGAAACCGCTACCGTCGCTATTGCCATTCCCGCCAGTTAAACTCAAACCCTTTATGGTTATTGTTGGGGCATTGCTTGTAAAGATACGGTTTGTACCTGCACCTCCATCAACAGTCAAAATATCTGCTCCTAAACCATTAATAACAAGAGATCCGTTATTGGCTATTAAAATCTCGTTTGTTAATGTAATAGAAGTTAACAATTGCGAAAAACTAATAGTGTCATTACTTGCTGATTCATTTGCGGCATTAATCGCTTCACGCAAGGAACAATCTACACCAGAACTGCAAGTAGCATTTCGATCATCATTTCTAGTTACAGTGAAGGTCGCGGCTAAGCAAGATAAATGGGCAAAAAATATAAACCCAAAAGTCAAAATTCCCAAATTATACTTAAATCCTTGCTTTTTAGCTCTATTGAAATGATGTTTCATAAATTTGCATAAATAGTTTCTAAGTTTTTGTAACTTTCGGAAAAACCTTGAAGTGAAAGTACTCACATCATCGCTTGCGATTGCATTTGCCTATTCGATGGCAGCCCGCAAGGTGCAGTTTCCTTATAAATCCAAACATAAATTGTCGGTTAGAACCGCGTCATTCGTATTGCCATTATTATTAACCACTAATGACGCACCGAAGGTGAAAGTGGAAAAAATTAAAATAATTAATAGTGAGATTATTGATTTCATAAAAACGCTCCGTCCTTATTTTAAAATAGCCATTAAAGTAAAAATCGGCTCATTTCAGGTTTTAGAGAAAAGTCAGATTTTCTTTTGATAAAATTCAGATATCTAAAAATTTAAATATCAAATTTAGTTAATCTTCAAATTGCAAACAGGACAAACCCGAACATCTTCTTTAATGAGAAGACCGATCCAGAAAAGCGGAAAAAACATTACCAAAAAGATCGAGAAAACCACCCAACCGGCAGTCGAGATTTTTCTTTCAATCTTCGGTAAAAGCTGACTCGCACAACGCGGACAGCGATAGCCGTAAGCCAGATTGTTTTGCTGATGATGAGCCAGAGATTGCGGTCGCGGATTTTGATTCGTGATTGCTTCGAGATTCGCTAAAGGCTGAACGCGGTTTATTTGCTGTGTCGGACGCGGTTTATTGTCGGGAAGTTGAAATTCATCGGTTTTCCAAACGTGCGGGCGCGGAGGCGCGTATTCGAAGTTATTATTGTTGCCGTTAGCGTGCGGTAGAGGCTGCTGAATAATTGGATTTTGTGAGATCGGAATCATTTTCGTCCCGCAAAAACGGCAGAAATTACTTTCCTGAGCATTTATTTGTCCGCAATTATTACAATTAATCATTTCAGCCTCCATCGCTAATTTTTTGGAGAATTTTCAAACTATTATAACGCATTTCATAAGAAAAAGTTCTAATTTTCAAATTAACGGAACGCGAACTTCAGTTCGCTAAATATAAATTTCAGTTCGTTTGAATTAACCTGAACCCGTTTAAGTAAATATTTTTCGATTTTACCGACGAACTTATGAACTTTGAATAATAAATCCGAGAAAAATAAAAGCCTTTTCGCCGGGAGCGCACGCATCCCTGCATGCTGAGTGCGAGAGCACGAAAAAGCCTTTGCCTTAAAGAAACTTTTGAGCAAATAGAGGCTTTCACGCCGTTTTTCAAACGATGTGGTACGCACGGATGCGTGCGCTCCCAGCCAAAAAGTTGACTTTTTATTATCGGATTTATTTTTCAAAAATCATAAGTTCGCGTTCCGGTTTCTAGTCAAACCTGATTTTTTCGCCCGCTCTGATTGCCTCATAAACCGATTCGACCAACTCGACCGATTTATAACCGTCAAGCGCAGTTACGGGCGGTTCTTTGTTTTCGAGAATAGAATCAATAAATGCAATGTCTTCCTGAACATAACCCCAACGCTCTTCTTTTTCAATCATTTGAAATGAATGTGTGACAAAATTTGCATCGTATCCGTTTGAATCAATCAATTTTTCCATTTCCTCATTCATAATCGTGCGATGATGACAAAACGCTTCGATTCTCTCAAACGGAAAATGCCAACTTGCATCCGATGACGATGCAAATGTGCAATGAAAACCGTTTTTGAATTTTAAAATTACCGAAAATTCGTCCAATTCGGGATATTCGTGTTGTGAACCGTAAGCAACAAGTTCGGCAATTTCGCCGAATTGAAAACGCATCATATCGAACAGATGAATCGTCGTTTCATACAAAAATCCGCCCGTAACATTTGTGTCCCCCGTCCAAACGGGATTGAGCAATTCGCCGCGATTCATTTTGATATGCGCCGAATGCGCTGCGTCTTCGCTCAATAATTCCTTTAATTTTACATAAACCGGCGCATACCGCCGATTATGTCCGACTTGAAAAACTTTGTTTGAGTTTTCTGCAACATCCAGCAATTTTTTCGCGTCTTCCAAACCGATTGAAAAAGGCTTTTCACAAAAAACGTGCTTTCCTGCAAAAACTGCATCAGACGCTATATCTGTATGAGTTTTATTTGGCGCACAGACCAAAACCGCATCGCAATTTTCAAACAATTCTTCCTGTGAACGACAAACTTTTCCACCGACAGATTTTGCAGTTTTTTCCGCTTTTTCCGGCACAATGTCATAAAGCGCGGCAATTTCCACCCGATCATCACGCGAATGAATTCGGGCGTGAACATTTCCGATATAACCCGTTCCGATAATTCCAATTTTTACTTTGCTCATTTTTTTGAAATAGCCGCAAAAATTCACAAAAAGCGCAAAAAAAGAAAACATTTTAATAATTTTTTGTGTCTTGTGTGAATTTTTGCGGCTAAAAATTTACCAACTTCCGCCAGCCATTGAATTTTCCAAACCCAAGACTTCAATTGTCGCCGTTCGCGCTTTTCGTGCAACTTCAAAAGGGTCTTCATTCCAGTATTCCGGTCGAAAAATTTCGATTGAAACCATTTTGTCGTAACCGATTTGGTCAAATTTTGCTTTGATTTCCTTGATCGGCAAAATCCCTTCGCCCGGATAAAGTCGGTGTGCGTCGGTCAAGTTTTCTTTTGGCAGATTTTCCGCATCGTTGATATGAAAAATAAAAAGTTTTTCAGGATTCATTTTCTCAATCGCTTCAAAAGTCGAATTTCCGGCGTAAAAATGAAATGTATCAATGACGTTTCCGATATTTTTACGGTCAACCTTTTCGACAATTTCATTACATAAATCAAGCGTTTGCACCGAACAATCGGTTTGTCCCAAAAACTCGAAAGCGAGCGAAACATTGTATTTTTCGGCAATATCGCCGAGTTCATTCAAAACCTTGACGGATTCTTCGATTATTTCATCCTTTGTCGTATTTTCAGGCAATTTTCCCGGCACAACGACAATGTATGGACAACTGATTTCCTCCGCAATGCTTGATAATTCTTCACATTCAGCCTTTATTTCTTCGTAATCTTCTGCGGTTCTGAAAGTTATGTGTTCGATAGAATTTATCGAATACGGTTCGATTTTATTTTCATCCAGTAAATTCTTTAAATCTGAGGAGGTTTTCGTCTTCAGAAATTCGCGCAATTTCGCCGCCCAAATTTCGATAAGTTCATATCCGGCTTCACTTGCGGCTTTTATATCGGTTTCCAAATCGGCGTGCATAGTAGTCGCGCCGTTTAATGCAATTTTCATTTATTACTCCAATATTTCATAAAAAGTTATTCTAAATTTTGTTGAAATTGTATCACTTTTTATTTTTAAAGCTAAAAACGGGCAAATTAAAAATAATTTGCCCGTAAAGTTTGATTGAAAGAGCAAAAACGCGACTGTCAGAGAGAGTGACACAAGCCGGGTTCTTTAAGATTCTCATTTCTGCTCCATAGTAATAAGGCATATTATATTGCGATTCGGCAGTTCCCATTGCATTAAGTTTGCTGTCGTGAAACTCGCTTCCCACCAAGTCAGCAATCCACCGCAAATCGTTCACGTCATTTTAACTTTCTTGTTTTCTGCTGAAATTTACACCCTCGAATTTTGCAAAACCATCAACGTCAACATTTCCAATTCCTGTTATTTTAATCGAAGCTCCCGTCTGGAAAAATTATATTAATCTTTGCCAACTTCTTTTCCATTAAAAATCATAATAATTGTTAATGATAAATCGTGAGCGATTTGGCACATAATTTCGGTTTCACATCTATTTTATTTCGGGCTGAAACAACTGATGACATGTCCTTCAAATAAACGATTGGTGTTGCATCGGCTTCGTTTATCGGCATATTTTTTTCTCTTTTTTCAAATTAAATCAGATAGAATTTTATTGCTTTTAGGAATTTCTCCTCTTCTTGTGTAGTTTTGTGCAATCCACGATTCAAGCATTTTTGTGTCTGAGACATCGCCTTTTTCGATAAAATATCGCGGCTTTTCTCCAATTTGGTCTGACATTTCGTCAGCCAATTCTTCGACATTATAAAGGTCTGCAAAATAATTTTTTTTTCAAAGCAGTGGGGAAATGACTGTATTTTTCCGCCGATTTATCATTCCATCTCGGAATCCGATATAACAATTTCTGAAATTTTCTTTATTAATTTCGACGTTTCTGAAAAAAAATATTTTTTTCCACATTCATTTCAAACGCTACAAATAATGGGTTTATGGTATTTATTTTTGTATTGTGTGAGCTTTTTTAGATTTTATTTGAGTTTTTTATGTAATGTTTTGGGAGTTTTTGTCATATATAGTTGAAGCCTCATCTTAAACAGGCTAAACAAGTCATCAGTCAATTTTCGTCGGTTGCTAAATGATG
>JBBSAX010000144.1:0-13168 GCA_038251885.1 Pyrinomonadales bacterium
AACCGTTGATGCCAAGATCAAAGAAATTTGTGCCGAGATTCAAAAGCGATATGAAATCACGTTCTTGGAAATTGGCTCAGATGATGATCATGTTCATTTTCTCGTGCAGTCGGTGCCGCTGTATAGTCCGAAAGAACTGGTACAAATTATCAAAAGTCTGACGGCACGAGAAATTTTCAAGAGTTGCCCTCAGGTCAAGAAACACTTATGGGGCGGAAAATTCTGGTCAGACGGATATTTTTTCAGCACAGTCGGCGCACACGGCACAGAAAAAATGATCAAGAGTTATGTAAAACAACAAGGTAAGCCGGAAGATGACGGACAACTCCGGCTCTTTTAATACCCCGTCAGCTTGCTGCGGGGTAGTTTATTCTCCCAAAATTTTCTCTGTAAACTGTTTCAAGATTACCTTTGGGCAAAATAAAAATCGCCTCAGATTATGATTTGCAGCGATTTTGTTGAGATTTGAGCCGAAATAATTATTTTGCCTCGTCTTTAATAAGAATTAATTCATTGTTGACCGTGCCGCGAGAGATGAAAAGTTGTCTGCCGTCATTTGACCACGCGAAGCTGAAAATTCTGCCGCCGCTGAAATTTGTCAACTGTTTTTTCTCTTTGCCGTCGAGCGAAATTTGTAAGATATTAGGGATTCCTTCGCGGTTGATGTAGGTCAGTAATTTGCCGTCGGGCAACCATTCGACAGAGTCCATCGCACCAACCTCGAAATTATTTTCGGCGTTCCCGATTTGACCGCCCACTAATGAAAAGATGTGCAGAGATTTTTTGTAAGCCGCGTCTGTGCTAAAAAACAACAAGTGTTTACCGTCCTGCGAAACGCTTACGCCGGATTCGTTGCCGTCGTTGTTGAAAACTTTTTCGGGAACACCGCCTTCTGCCGCGACTTTCATCAGTTTGATAACGCCGCTGTTTTTTTCCTGCTGAGCGTAAAAAATCGTCTTCCCGCCGTCGGCAAAATTAGGTGAAAATTGATTAACTTCGTCGCCAACCGTCGTCAATTGACGGGCGTTTTTGCCGTCAGTATCCATTATCCAGACACGCCAGACGTTTGACCGATTCGACATAAAGCAAATCTTTGTGCCGTCGGACGAAATCTTTGGATCGGCATTGAATTTTGCTCCGGAAGTGATTGCCCGAAGGTCTTTGCCGTCGGGCGAAATTTCCCACAAATCAATGTCAGTATCTCGTCTTCGAGTGATGATGAGATTGCCATCGGTTTTGGCGGCAATGCCCGACTCACCGTTCAAACTTCCACTTTCGGCAGTGATTTGTTTGAGATTTTTTGACGACGGCACAAAACTCCAAATGCTCGATGATGAGTTGGATTTGACGGTAATCAAAGTTTTATCATCGCCCGAAACGCCGAGCCAGTTGTATGAATTTGTATCGTTGGTCAGTTGTTTTCGTTCGCCATTCGGATAGGAAATTTTCCAAACTTGATTGGGATTACCGCTTTTTTCACTACCGAGAGCAAAAAATCCTGTGCCGTCTTTTCGCCAACTCACATCGGAAAGCGTCGCCCATTTACCGTTGGCAAGCAGATTTAATTTGCCGCTTTCAAGCGAAACTTCGGCGAGTGTCAGGCTTTCGGATTCGCCGCCTTTGAACGTGCTGACGAGAACGGCGATTTTGTCGGCATTCGTCGGCGACCACTTCGGAAATCCCATATATCCGAATTCGGTCTGTGGCGTGGCGATGATTGGTTTTTCGTTTTTGCCGTCAATATCCGCTGTCAAAAGCGTGTCCGTGCCGGCAGTGCCGCTGTGCCGCGAAAAGGCGATTTTATTGCCGTTGGGCGAAAACGTGATGCCGGAATCGAGGTCTCTGACAATCAGTTTCGGTGTGCCGCCGAGCGTCGGGACTTGATACAAATTATTAAAGCTGTTGCCGACATCGCCTTGAACAAAATAGACATAATTCGTATCGGGCGAAAAACAAATCGCCAAAATCTGTAAACCTGATTTCGGCACAATTTCAACCGAACTTCCTGTTACCAATTGGCGAACTACAATACTTCTCGCACCCAATTCCCCGCTTTGAAAAGCAACATATCTGCCATCGGGCGAAATCGCGGGCAGACGACTTTTGCCGTCGTCGGAAAGTTTGGAAATCTGCGGATTCTGAAAAGAATTTGTCTCAACCGTTTTATCGACAAATATTTTCGTGTAAGCAAAACCAAAAATACCAAGCAAAATAAGACCGATTAGAGCGAAAACTGCGTAACGTCCAACGCGGCTTTGAGTTCGGTTCGGTTCGGCGATTGATTGGCTGATAATTGTCGAGTTTTTTTCAGTCTGTTCAACTTTTGCTTCGTCGGTTTGATAAATTCGGGTTTTGGTTTCTTCGGAAAATTGACGATTGGCAATTTCACCCGAAAAATTTCGCGTTAAAAGTTTATTATCCGAAGTCAGTTCGAGTTCACGTCGCAAATCTTTCAAATCGGCGGTAATTTCCTGAACTGTTTGATAACGCTTATCGAGATTTTTATCTAATGCTTTATTGATAATTTGCGAAAGTTCGGTGGGAACATCCGGCAAAATTTCATTCAAAGGTTTGGCTTCCAAATGAATCAGATTTGCCAGAGCGTCGCTGACCGTTTCGCCCGCAAACGGGGTTTTTCCGGCGACCATTTCATATAAAACGATGCCCAAACTCCAAATATCCGAGCGTTCATCAACCGTTTTGCCGCGAGCCTGTTCAGGCGACATATACTGCACGCTACCCATCACCACGCCGGGAGCGGTTTTAATCATTTCCAGCGTTTTTTCTTCGCTGTTTTCACCTGAAATATTGACGGGCTTTGCCAAACCGAAATCGAGAATTCTAAGATAACCGTCGTTGCGAATGATAATATTTTCGGGTTTAATGTCGCGGTGAACGATGTGTGCTTTGTGGGCAACGCACAGTCCGTCGGCAATTTGTTCGGCAATTTTAACGGCTTCGGTCAGAGTCAAAGGTTCATTTTCAATCACTTCACGTAGAGTTTTGCCCTCGACATATTCCATCGCAATAAATTCGATGTCGTCCGTTTTGCCGATTTCGTAAATTGTGACGATATTCGGATGATTCAAGGCTGAGGCGGCTTTTGCCTCTTGTTTCAAACGCTGAACCCGTTCCACATCTCGAGAAAAGGCGGGCGAAAGAATTTTTAACGCGACAAACCGTTCGAGAGAATTATCAAACGCCAGATAAACCTCGCCCATTCCGCCTTCGCCAAGTTTTCTTTCAATCGTATAATGGACAAATTTTGTGCCTTTCTGCATCGTTTTCGGAATCGTTAAAACTTAAATTATTTTATGTGGCAAATGATTTAACTCTATCTGATTACTTTAATTGAAACGAGCAAAATCAGATATAAAAGTAATTTAAACCGGAAGTTTTATTACTTTTTAGTTCGCCGGAGAAACAAGATCAGTTTCACAAAATAAAAAATCGCCGCAAACTTTAATTTGAAGCGATTTTGTGATGATTTGAGCCGAAATAATGATTTGAAACTAATTTTCTTTTGATTGTTTCGGGCTGTCGGCACGAATTACGCGAATTACGTCGCCGTTTTCGTTATAAATTTTCAGAGCGTCTTCTGCAAAACGAACTTGATTTGCCGGGACAGTTTTTCCGTTTAAGGTTACGACCAAAAAGCGGCTGTCGTTAATTTCGATTTTCAATTCGGGGTTATCGTTATAAACCAAAATCGGTTCGCGTTTGGCGGTTTGTTTGAGCGGAGATTTGCCGTTTGCCGATAGATTTGCCATCGCTCCGACAATTTGTCCTTTTTCGTCAACCACTTCCAAGCCTTTTCCGACGAGTCGAACGCGGTCGTTGGGAACCGTTTTTTCGTTGACCATGACAATTTTTATTTCTCCGTCTTCAATTTTGATTAAAACTTTGTCGGTCTCGCTAACCATTGAAAGTTTTACGGTTTCCGCCGTTTGCGATTGCCCGAAAACAATCAGATTGGCGGTTAAAATTGCGATTGCCACAAACGACAATTTGAATGTATTTTTCATTTTATCTCCTTGTGTTTATTGTGTTTGCAACATTTTTATGGTTACTGATTATGACTTCGATTGAATGACGTATTTGGTTTCACACAATGGCAAAACCGTCAGACTATTTGAGAAACTTTTTCTTAATCAAATCTTTGGTAAATTCCAATTCTGCATCGGTTCCATTAACCAAATCTTTCGCTGTCGGCACGACTTTGTAATCGGGAAGAACGATTTTTTCTTTGTTTGAATAAGGCGTATCGCCACCGCCGAGAATCGGAATACGGGCTTTTATTTTGCTGTTCGGCAACACGATTTCCGCCGAAGCCCCGCCGCTCCCGACTCCCGAATTGGGGTCATCGCCCGGTTCTTCGCCGATAAATTTGACGAAACGATTTTGTTTGAGAAGTTCGTAACGGACTGAAAACACATACGCAATACCGGCGGAAAAAGTCATTCCATCTGCCAAGACATAGAGTTTGCCCGAAAAAGCGTTCGGCGGTGCAGGATAACCTTTCGTGTCTTCTTTTGTAAATTGCGGTTTCAAACGAAATCGTCCGTCTGAGGTTTTATCGATAATTGCGTATGGATTATTCGCAAAAACCATCAGTTGCAACGGCGGATTTTCGACGTATTTGAAATACGAAAATTTATCGCCTTTGACATACGGCAAACCGCCTGTTTCGGTCAGCGAATTTCCCGTCGTGCAGGTATAAGCCATCTGCCAATAACCATCGCCACCGCCTTCGTTTTGGCGAACATCAACTATTAAATGTTTGATTCCGCTTTGTTTGATTTCAGTAAAAGTTTTGGCTAAAAACTGTTCGTAATTTTCCGCCAGACCTTTATAAAACGAACCTATTTTCAGATACGCAATCTTATTTTTTTCGTCAACTACGCGATAATCAAGCAGATTGATATATTTGCTGATGGCTTTTCCCGTTATTTTCTCGAAGCGTTCCGAAATTAGTTGCGGCTGTTCACCTTCGACTTCAAAAGTTTGTTTTTTCTTTGAATTAAAGGGAATCGCTTCGATTTTGAAGTTTTCCGTGTCGCGGTGTGTCAGTTGATAAAGATAATGAAACTGATAATAATACTGCAAATTCGCGGTTTTGAAACTCGTATTTTGACCGTTCGCAAACATCAGCGGCAGAAATTTTTCGAGCAATTTCCCGACCGATTCACCATTGATCGATAAAATCTCCGTTCCGGTTGGCAGTTTGTCGTTTGAACTGCAATTAGTCGCTACAAACACGCGATTATCAATAATGCGAATAGCAAACGGCAGAAACTTTTTGCTTTTCGCCAACGCCGACAAACGATAATTTACGCCGTCTTCCTGCGGTAAAGTAATGCCCGCATGTCCGTGCCGAATGTTCGCCATAATCAACCGAAGTTTCAAATAGTAATCTTCGGGCGGCGTGTTTTCGCTCAACGAATTATAAGTTTTATCGAATAAATCATTAAGCTCTTTTTCGGTGATAAACCAATTTAATCCGACGTGAATTTCATCTATCGAACCGCGAAAGATCTTAAAATCTTCCTGTTGTTGTGCCAATGTCAAAGTTTTCGGTGGTAGATTATTTTGGGCAGAAACGCTCTGCCCGAACATAAAAATCAAGCTGAAAATTACTGTGATAAATGCTTTCATTGTTGTTGTTTATTCGGTTTGTAACCCATACTCAAACCCGTGTCGCCCGAGAGTTTTATACCAAGCGTGGCGGTTTCATTTCCTAAATTCTTGAAAATAACTTTGGTATTTTTGAGAATGGTAAACTCAACTTTTTCATCCGCCTTCAAAATACCGGCTGATTTTGCCGATTCGTTTTCCGATTGCGTCAATACTTCAATCTCGACCTTGCCTTTATTGACCAATTTCGCTTTGTAACCATTGTGTTTGCCTTCGCCAAGCACAAAAGATTGATTCGGTTCGATCACGGTTGTCGAAGTCAAATCACTAAAAGCAGCCGCTAAGTTTATGATACCGAAGGTTTGGAAGATACCAACCAAACCCAAAATAATGAACGCCGATAAGATTATTTTTTTCATAAACTTGAATTCGCCGGTTTTCAACTGCTAGTTTCAAATTGTAAAAATAAACAAAAACTAATAACTTCGGTCGCGATGTCGTTGGTCGGGCGAAACAAATCTATCCGGTGACTTTTCCGCCAACGCCCGATGTTTGGTTTTGCGTCCGTGAACACGCTCACGCCACATTTTGAAACTTGAACGCTTCATATTTTTCCGCATAATTTCAATAACTTCCGATTCGTTGATGCCGAATTGATCTTTGATCACGTCAAAAGTCGTGCGGTCTTCCCACGCCATTCCGATTATTCGGTCAATTTCGGCTTCAGTAAATTCTTTTTTCATTTTTTTAATTCGATAAAAATGCCTTGTTTGAATCGCAAATTGACATTTTTGAGCGTTTCAAAATTGACCAACGGATTTTCCG
Organism: Pyrinomonadales bacterium; assembly: GCA_038251885.1. Taxonomy (GTDB): domain Bacteria; phylum Acidobacteriota; class Blastocatellia; order Pyrinomonadales; family Pyrinomonadaceae; genus JAHCHG01. The sequence continues at coordinate 6,460 of JBBSAX010000144.1, forward strand.
CAACGGTGATAAAACTTGCTTCGTAACCCTCGCTGAATTTGCCGATTTTGCGCTTCGGAAAGATTGCTTGCGGAGTTTTTTCGACGGCGATTTTGAGCAAAGTTTGGTTATCAAAAATTTTATTATCGTGCAGATACCAAAGCTCCACGCCGAGGGTTTTTCCGAAATAGTCTGAGCCAAGTGCGAAATTAACGCCGTTTTTGAGCATCAAATTGTAAAGTTTACGCTGCCGTTCCACGACGCGATTAAATCTTTCCCGGTTTATCGTAGCATTGCCTTTATCATCGTAATCTGAGGCTTCGGCTTCGCCGATTCGAGCCGTCGGAATGATGGAAACTTTGTTTTTTGCCGCCAGTTTAATGTCGGCGAGCGTTAGATCGTCTTTGATTGATTCTTTCCCGTTCCAACCGTAATTTGAAAGATGTGCAAAACCGTCCACGCCGATTTTTAAACCGAGCCGAAAATCAAAGCTGGTATCAACGTGAGCAAAAACTCGCAAATTCGCTTTTTTTGCTTTTTGCACAACATACTCGGCAACTTCGGGTGATAATCCTTTATCGCCTGCTTTGCCGTTGTTGCGATTTTTTTCGAGGTTTTCAGTATCAACCAACAAAATTTTGACAACATCGGGTTTCGATTCAAGGAACTTTTCCCATTTGGCATCAACGTCCGCCTTTGAATCGAAAAACCAGTATGCGTCATTTTCGCCAATCCGACTCTTTTGGATTGCTTCGATATTTTTCTCCCATTCAGCCGCATTATTAAAACCTGCGGCATAAGTTTCGTAAGCCATAAACGGATGTCCGAGCGTCGAAGTCAGTCCGCCGTTGGCAAAAGCAACGTCCAAACTTGTCGGTTTATTCAAAAGTGGTTTGGTCTGTTTTGCTCCGCTCGCATAATTTCCCAGAACCTGAACATAAAAAACACCTTCTCTCAAATACTCGTTGATCAAAGATTTTGTATTGAAAGCGCGGTCAAGATTATGCGTATGTGCATCGGCAAGCGGCGGAATCACAAATTGATTATTGAGGTCAATCGTTTCATCAATTTTCGACGGTTTTTGGGCAGTTAAAATTCCATTAATTGAATAATAAGTGCGTTTTTGGAAACTTTTCCCGTCATACCAATTTCCGTTGACGAATTGATAAACGGTTGGCTTTGATTGAGCTAAAATCAATAGATTCAACAAAAAAATTATCGGCAAAACTGAAATCAGACGGAAGCATTTTTTCATAATGTTTTTATGTAGTTGTTTTCGCCAAAAAAACGAGACTAGTTTCAGTATAAATTTTCTCGCAGACCTCGCAGAACTTCTTTTTTCGACATTGATTTTGGATTATCAATTATTTTTAAGAAAATCGGCGAGGTCTGCGGAAAATTACTTTTAGACACTCAGCATTTCTGCCACTTCACGCCCCGTTTTCATCGCCGCATTAAGCGAAGGATACGCTGTATAATCACCGCAACGATAAAGAGTTTCGTTAATTTTTAAGTTAGTTTCTGTCGCGGAATCTGCAAAAAATTGCGGCAGAGCGTCGGGAATTTTATACGTTTTCAAATGCTGCCAAACCTTCTCACTGCCAAACCATTTCGCTAATTCCGTTTGCACATCTTCCGTTGTAACCTCTTTATTCCCGACAATACTGACCGAAATCAGAGTCTTGCTTGCAGGTGCATAACTTAACGAAACATCTGAAATCGGCAGGATATGATTAATTATTTCATCCGCGTTTGAATTGATAATCAAATACGGTTCGCCGTCAATTTTCAGCGGAGAATCGCTTTCAAAATAGAGACAAGTCGTGCCGTTAAACTCAACTTTCGATTCTTTGCCGAGCAGTTTTGCGGCGGTTTGAGCGTCAGTTGCCAAGATAATTTTCTCCGCTTCAAGCGTTTCGCCGTTTTCAAGATAAATTGTTGTTCCGTCTATTTTTTGAACTGTCGTGTTCAATCGTATTTGATTGTCGGATAGATATTTAGCGATTTGCTTGGGAATTTCCTGCATTCCGTTTTCGGGAATAACGACATCGCCTTTGGAAAAAATACTGAACAGAAATTTAAAAAAACTTGCGTTTGTTTCCAAGTTTTTTTCGAGAAAAACGCCGCTGAAAAAAGGAATAAAAAAACGTTTGATCATCGTTTCGGAATAGCCGAATTTTTTCAGAAATTCAATCGTTGTTTCGTCCGATTTTGTAGTTGGCTCATCGGCGTTTCGCATTTCTAAATTGAGTTGCAAGACCTTGAGTTTATCGAAAATTCCGCCGACAGGTGAAAATAACGCTTGCGGTGCGGTCAAGATATTTTTGAGCGGATTCGGCATCACGAAAAAATCGTTTCCGTGAAGAATTCTCGCACCCGAAGGTAATTTTTTGAAGTTTAAGTCTTTATAATTCAATAACTTCTCGGCTTCGGGATACGAGGTTAAAAAAACTTGAAAACCTCTGTCGAGTTTAAATCCATCAACAATATCAGTTCGCACACGACCGCCAACTCCGTCCGAGGCTTCTAAAATTAAGACTTCAATGCCGCGATCTTTCAAATATTTTGCACAGGTCAAACCCGCAACTCCTGCTCCAATTATCGTTATCATATTTGTTATTTATCCAAACTTGCCAAATAATTTTCCGCCGTTTCAATGTGCGAAAATCGTTTCTCATTCGACATTTTATCAAACATTCTGACTAACATTCCGAGTCGCGGATTTTTCAAGAAAAAATCCCGATGCGTGTCCATAAATCGCCAAAAAAGTCCGTCCCAAATCTTCTGCCAATCGCCTTTCGGAAAATCGCTCATTTTCATTAAATAATTGCTGCCGCTGATATACGGTTTAGTCGCCATCAAACCGCCGTCGGCAAATTGGCTCATCCCGTAAACATTTGTAACCATCACCCAATCGTATGAGTCAATGAACAATTCCATAAACCAGCGATAGACTTCATCGGGATCGAATTCGCACAACAACATAAAATTTCCGATAACCATAAGTCGTTCAATATGATGACAATAACCTGTTTCGAGAACTTTTTTAATCGTAATATCAATCGGCTCAATGCCTGTCGTTCCGTTCCAAAAACTTTCGGGAATTTTGCGTTTGAACTTCCAGAAATTCGTCGTTCGTTCCCGAGTTCCGGCGACTTCATAAACGCCGTGAATAAATTCTCGCCAGCCGATAATTTGCCGAATAAAACCTTCGAGCGAATTAAGCGGAATCTGATTTTCTTCCGCAAATTTCAGCGTTGTTTCGATAATTTCCTGCGGTGTGAGCAAACCGACATTCATCATCGGCGTAAGTAGGCTATGATGCAAAATCTTTTCGTTAACGACCAAAGCATCTTCATATTCACCGAATTCACGGAAACGCGTTTTCAGAAATTGATTGAGCCATTCGCGGCTTTCTGCGTAGGTTGTCGGGTACACAAAATTGCTTTCAAGGTTGCCGTAATTGTTGTTAAAGTTAGCTTTAACGTATTCAGTCGCTTCTTTGACAAACCGGTTTTCTTTCGGAAATTCAACGGTCGGTGGAATTTTAGCTTTCGGATATTTCAAGCGATTTTCCGCATCGTAAGTCCATTTTCCGCCGACGGGTTTAAGGTCTGCGTCGAGCAAAATTCCGCGTTTCTTGCGTTGCTGAGTATAAAAATCTGTTTGAAAGTAATGCTTTTTAGTTTTGAAATAAACATTCAAATCATCTTTTGAATTCAAAAACATCGGCGTTTCGTGTTCGATTAAATTAACTTTTTCGCCGAAACTTTTGATTCTTTTCTCCAACCAATTATCCGTTACGTCGCAAAAATGAATTTCGGTAACACCGTTTTCAATCAAATTCGGAATCAATTTTCGCACGTCTGAAAGTTCGTTATTCGATTCAATGTAAACAACTTTCACGCCGTTTTCACCCAGATGTTTTTCATAAAACTTCATCGTCGCCCGATGATATTTCAACTTTTGGCGGTGGAAATTGTATTGTTTGAAAAAGAGAAATTCTTCGATTAAATATACTTCCGCTTCGGGCAAAATAGCCGGATTCTGCTCGAAAAGTTGGTGCGGAAAAATTATTGTTGCTTTCATCTTTTACCCTTGTTCGTTCGACATTTATCGCTGCAAAATTTTACTTCGTCCCAGACCTTTTCCCATTTTTTTCGCCACGTAAAAGGTTTTTGGCAAACAATGCAAATTTTGCTCGGAAGATTTTGTTTCTTAACATTTTTCATTTCTCAAAATCAGGTAATTCATTCGGTCTGGCAAACGGAAACTGAGCGATTTGCGTAACTTTGTGATAGGTGTCGAGGCTCGAAATGCAAATATCTTCGATGATATTTAAATCAATATTACCGTTTTCAAGTTGTGCATTTTCGGGAATAAAAAGATGATGAATTTCGCCGATTATTAAAATTGTTCCATTCAATTTGATCGGAATTTCCTCGACAAATTTCAATCCGATTTTAATTTTACTTTCTTCAACAAACGGCGCGGCGAAATTTTCCGAATATTCTTCGGTTAAACCGCACGCCTCAAATTCCGAAACATTTCTATCGAATTTTGCCGAAGTATAATGGGCGCGTTCGATAAAACTTTCGTGAATATGATTGATCGTAAATACGCCGGTTGCTCGGATATTTTCGTGAGTGTGGCGTTCGACTTCGCCGGTCGGTCTTTGAATAAATCCGAGCAGTGGCGGATTTGCGCCGATGTGAACGACCGAACTGAAAATTGCCAGATTCGTCTGTTTCGATTCGGAAATCGTGCCAATCAAATTCGCCGATTTGTAACCGCCGACCGAATTTATCAAATTGGAGCGTTCGATCTTTCCCAGTTCACTAAAATCATTTTTTGTGAAATGTTTCATATCAACTTACTTTTTTGCCTTTAATAACTTTTCGCACTTTCTCCAATACTTGAAAAATGACGGATAATAAGCGTTCAATTCGGGAAACATAAAATCTCTTTCGCTCTTTTCACCTTCGTAATGTTTGGCAGTCGGATGTTCTTTGTAATAAATTTCGGACAAATTATATTCAGTTTTTAATTCGCCGAATTCGCCCGAATAGATTTGAATTCCTTCGATATTTTTCGCTAATTCCAGAGCAAAACTCAAAACTTTTGCCGAAATCGGGTATTTTTCAAAATGCGACGGTTCAAGCAGTAAAACGCGATTTGCGGTTAAATCGGATTTCCAAAACGGATCGAGATTGTAAAAATTGTAAATCAAAGTCGGACGCGAATTATCAATTTCAATCGCCGATTTTTCCGGCAAAACAGTTAGCAGTTCCGGGATTTCTGTTTCCTTTAAAACTTCGGGAATCGCTAATTCAGGCAATTTGCTGTAATCAACATCGAGAAAAGTCCCGCGCTGATTTGAGCCAAAATATTTGTTGATATTTTCCTGATTCGCGTAATATTTTTTGTTGCTGAACGCGCTCGCCGTCCATTGCCAACTGAGAGCGTTGCTCGCCCAATCAGCATCGAGAAGATGAAAATAAAACCATTTCGCCGGAATTTTCCAATGACTTTTGCCGATATTGCAGGTTACGGAAGCGATATACATCCGCAGATGATTATGAACGTAACCTGTTTCGTATAAACTGTTTACTCCGCTGTCAACAGCCTCGATTCCGGTTGCGGCGTTCACTATCGCCGTCGGCATTTGCGAATTTTTGAAATCGGGTTGCGTCTGTTTCAGATCGTCGTCAATTTCATCGTCCGCCGCCAGCCAGACGTTTTGAAAATAATCTCGCCACGCCAGTTCCATCACGAATTTTTCGATTTCGTGAAATTTATAATTTTTCGCTAAAATCGCGTCTAAAACGAATTTTGTCGAGATCACGCCGCGACTGATATACGGCGAAAGTTTTGTTACCGCTCCGTCCGTAAAATTTCGCGTTCGCGCATATTTTACGGGATCAATATTTTCTACTTTGGTTAAGATTTCTTTTATTGTTGTTTTAAACATACTATTCATAATCCTAGTTAATAGTTGAAATCTGTTCAACCAAAACGGACGTTTTAATGTAGAAAAGGCTGTTAACCTGTTCTGCGACGTTTCGCTAATATTCAACTTTTTGCTGACGATTAACACTTTTTGAACAGGCTAACAGCCCGTTTTACTCTTGATTCACATTTATCCTGAATTTTTAGAATTTTCCTGAAATTCTTTTGGTGAAATACCTGTGAACTTTTTAAAGGCGCGATTAAATGTCGCTTTTGAATTAAAACCGCAATCGAAAGCGATACCGAGCAATGTTTCGTCATCGGTGTTTTTTAACTTTTTCTTAACGTCGCTGATGCGACATTCATTGACGAAATCGTTAAAATTTTTACCGAAACCGCTGTTGATCGCGTAAGACAAAACGGTCGAATTAACGCCGATCTGCCGCGAAAGATCGGTTAAAGTCAGATTCGGTTCGCGGTAAATTTTTTCGTTCTGCATCAAATTATTCAGTTTTTCCTTCAGCTTTTCTAAATCTTTTTCCGCCAAAAGTGTTTTGCGTTCTTCGATTTCTTCGGCTTTCTTTTCGGTAAAATTTAACTCGATAGTTTTAGAACGCAAATATCCGGCGACCGCTAAATAATACGAAAAATCAGTAAGTAGGTGTTGTATGTAGCCAGTGGAAATTGGTCAACTTTTTGACCGCTTCCGGTTGTGCCAGATACTTCTTGAATATCTCTTCGACGGCTTTTTCCACTTCCTCATAACTTTCATAAACTTTGT
>JBBSAX010000145.1:0-13126 GCA_038251885.1 Pyrinomonadales bacterium
AGAGAACGAATGATTTCTCTTTCCGTATCGGCATTAAAAACAATCGGCAGCGTGCCATTAACAATCGGCATCAACGCTTGCAGCGAAGCGTCCGCGTCAGGTCGTTTCATTCCGCGCGGATTTGCGGCATACATTCTCTGCAATTCCTGCAATCTCTGCGCGTCCAAGAACATCTGGCGCATCGCCGAAAAAGTTCCCATCAACGAAGTCGGATATTGTCCGCTGCGAAGCGTCGTAAATGTAATATGCTCGGCAAAAGGCGTGCGAATCACCATTCCCGAAACCGAATCTCCGGCGAGATTTACAACCGCCGATTGACCGTTAAAAATTCCGTTATTTCCGACGGTTAAAGCCGTTGTAATTCCTGTATTTCTTTGCGTTTCAAATTGTGCTTCGCCGGCTTTTAATTTATCAAAAGCCTTTTCTTCGGGCTGTAATCCTTCGGGATAATTTGAATTTGAAGTGGAAGGTTGTGTCTGTCCTTGTCCGACTTGACGCGGCGCAGGTGCGGGAATTCCGTAATTTGAATTTGCATCGAAAAATCCCGGATAAATCGTCAAACCGCTGCCGTCAATGACAACCGCATCAGCCGGAACTTTGGCATTTTCGCCAACCGATTCGATCAAACCGCGCCGCACGACAATCGTTCCTTTTTCAATATTTTTACCCGAAACCGTAACGATTCGGGCATTCGTGATCGCAAAAGTTTCAGCACGAAATTGAGCATTAACGGACAAACTGATAAAAATCAGCGCAAAGATTGCGGCAGAAAAGCGCAAAATTATTTTTTTCATAACTTTTTTGGAAAGAATTAAAGTGATACTACAATCTGTTTTTACGGTATTTTACTAAATTAGGTTTCAGATGCAAACAGGATTTGTAACATTAAATTTTTGTCTGATGTTTACGATTATGAATTTAAGATTTAACATAAACCTATGAGCGCAATTATTTTATTCGACGGAGTATGCAACCTTTGTGATAATTTGGTGAAGTTCGTTATCAAAAACGATAAGAAAAACTATTTCAAATTCGCTCCGCTTCAATCGGAAACAGGGCGCGAACTTCTTGATAAATACAATATAGACAAAGAAAGTCTGGATTCGGTCGTCCTAGTCGAAAACGGCAAAGCCTATACGCATTCGACCGCCGCGCTGCAATTGACAAAAAATCTGGACGCGCCGTGGTTTTTGGCGTATCCGTTGATCTTCGTGCCGAAATTTATCAGAAATCCGATCTACAATTGGATCGCACGAAATCGTTATAAATGGTTCGGCAAAAAAGATTCGTGTATGATGCCGACACCGGAAATCAAGGCAAAATTCTTAAATTAACGGATAATGGATAACGGATAATGGATAATTTTTTCAATTTATTATCCATTATCCACTATCCGTTATCCACTGGAGAAACTATGAAAGCAATTTGGAACGGAAAAGTTTTAGCGGAATCGGAAGACACAATCGTCGTCGAAGGAAATCATTATTTTCCCGCAGACGCGATCAACAAAGAATATTTCAACGAAAGCGAAACGCACACGGTTTGCGGTTGGAAAGGAACGGCGAGTTATTACGATGTCGTCGTTGACGGCGAAAAAAATGCAGACGCGGCTTGGTTTTATCCCGACGCAAAAACGGAAGCGAAAAACATCGAAAACTACGTCGCATTTTGGAAAGGCGTAGAAGTCACAAAGTAATAATTTGGAGGTATTTCAAAAGTTATGAAAAAAGCAATCTACACAGTATTTGTCACGATTACGTTTGTTATTTCCGCTTTTGCTCAACAAAAGGAAGTTTCGGTTTATCCGCAACCTGATTCTCCTTTGCTACTTTCAAATGTTGTTTCAAAATGGAGAATTTCAACAGACGATAAAGGTGAAAAATGGAATATGCTAGTGGTTGAATTTTCTTCTCAAAATGTCAGCGACAAATCAATTCGCGCATATACAATTCGACAGTTTAACGGCGAATTCAGCAATAACAATGGAATGACTTCATTTAGTTATCCGGCAACCGCGACATTTTTCAAGCCGTATCAAATAAGAAGCGAGGATATTGGCGAAAGCGGTCTTCAAAAAATTCCCGAAAACATCAAAATAGCAGTTGATTTTGTAGAATTTGCTGACGGAAGCACTTGGGGACAAGATATTTCAAAATCGGCTCAAAGATTAGAGGGCTTACGTGCCGGCGCGGAAGCATCACTTGAATATTTGAAGAATACTAACAAGCAAAATGGCATTGAAGCAGTTATCAAATCACTCGATGAAATAAAAGTTGCGCCGACTGAAACTCAAAACGACATTTGGAAAAGTGGCTTCAAAACCGGAATAAATATTATAAAAATTCGTATCAAACGAGTTTATGAAACACATGGCAATAACGGCGTAGAAATTGAATTACAAAAGCCTTTCGATACTTTTTCGGAAAGTCGCTGAAAGCGACCGACATTATAGCCTAGCGAGAATCGCTAGGACGCTGATAGTTAAGGATTTTCCGACGCTGAAAGTGTCGAACAAAAAGCGGAAAATGTTGTTCACTTTCAGAGAGCGATTGAAAAGTTGTTTTTACTACGTCGCATTTTGGAAAGGCGTGGAAGTTGTTGAGTAAAAAGTTAAGAGTTTATGTTGAAAAATACCATCTTAAAATTGAGTTTATTTTTAATTATTATTCTTTTTCAATCTAATGCTCTGTATTCACAAACATCCGCTAATTTTGCTGAGGAATACGAAGTATATAACGGTTTGTTGGAAGAAATGTTTATCGGTGAATTTACAGAACAATTAGTAATTGAAAAATATACCAAACCAAATGATCTTTATATTGATTATCCGAAATCACATAACAAATATATTTCTCGCTTTAATGACACAGCCAAAGACTTTATGGAAAAAAACAAAAAGTCTATTGAATTGGAAAATAAATTCAACGTCAAAGTTAAAATGAATCTTCTTTACGGCGAGGAGAGAAAAAAACTGTTCGATGAATTAAACGCAAATTATTTTGAATGGGAAAAAGTATTTGCTGAAAATTATTCTAAATCAGGAAATCAAATTTTAACTTTGTCCAGAGTGGGATTTAATGTTAAGAAAACAAAAGCTTTGTTACATTTAGGTTATCAATGTGGTTGGACTTGCGGTGAAGGCAATTATATTTTGCTTATCAAGAAAGATGGAAAGTGGAAAATTAAGAAGAAATCAATGACTTGGATTTCTTGATAAAAAGTTTTCTCAAAAATATGCACTCATTAGCGACTTTAGAATATGAAAAACTCCTCGCGCTTGTTTCGCGGAACGCGCAAACGCCCATGGGCGAAGCGCGTTTTGATGGATTGCGTCCGTTGACGAGCAAGTTGGAACTCGAACGCGATTTGGCGGCGGTTTCGGAAACGATTGTGTTGGCGGAAGAAAAACAGGTTTCGTGGAATTTCAGCGGTTTGGAAGACCCGTCGGACGCGGTGGCGATTTTGAAAATCAGAAACGCGACGCTCGAACCCGTTTCGCTTTTGGAAATCACGCGGCTTTGCAATCAGGCACTTTTTGCGCGTTCGGTGATTTCGCCGGAACGCGAAGTTGCTTCAACGCTCTGGCGAATCGTCGAAAATATTCCGAAATCGCTGTTCGACGTTTTGGCGCAGATCAACAAAAAACTTCTGCCGAGCGGCGAAATTGACGATTCCGCTTCACCCGAACTCGGAAGAATTCGGCGCGAAATCAACGCACAACGCGGGCGTTTGCAAAAATCGCTCGAAAGCGTGATGCGAAGCAAAGGCGACGCGATTCAAGATCAGATCGTAACGGTCAGAAACGAACGCTACGTCATTCCCGTAAAATCGGATTTTAGCGGAAAAGTCAGCGGCGTGGCGCACGGTTCGTCGTCGTCCGGCGCGACAATTTTCATCGAACCGCTCGAAGCCATCGAAGCCAACAACGAACTCCAAAAACTAAAAGGCAAAGAAGAACGCGAGATCGCACGAATTTTATTCGCTCTAACCGAAGATTTGCGCTCGCAGCTTCCCGCCATCCAAGCGGCAGTCGAAGCCGTCGGCGAACTCGATTTCATCAAAACAAAAGTCCAATTTGCGAGAAGTTTCAACGCAATTGTGCCGATAATTTCGGAAAATGAAACGCTCGATTTAGTTGACGCAAGACATCCGCTTTTGGAGGAGAATTTACGTTCGTTGTTAGTTGTTAGTAGTTCGTCGCAAGAAAAGATTTCACGCACAAACAACGAACAACGAACAACGAACAACGAACAAAACAAAATAGTCCCCGTTTCATTCAAATTAACAAAACAAAATTCCGTAATGATAATTTCGGGCGCAAACGCGGGCGGAAAAACGGTTGTTATGAAAACCGCCGGACTTTTGAGCTTGATGGCGATTTCCGGTTTGCCGGTTCCGGCAAAATCGGCGCGAATTCCTTTTTACAAAGCGGTTTTGGCGGACATCGGCGATCATCAATCGCTGGCGGCAAATCTTTCGACATTTTCTTCGCACATTTCAAACATCGCCGGAATGATGCGCGATTGCACTTCGCCGTCGCTTGTCTTATTAGATGAAGTCGGCACGGGAACTGATCCCGACGAAGGTTCGGCGTTAGGCGTGGCAATCGTTGATTATTTTCGCCGCAAATGTTCCGCGCAAGTTATCGCTTCGACGCATTATCGCGGTTTGAAAATCTATGCCGCAAACGACGAAAATGTTATAAACGCTTCGGTCGAATTTAACGAAAAAACTTTGCAACCGACTTACAAACTTTTAACAGGTTTGGCAGGCGCGTCTTCGGGAATCGAAATCGCGCGGCGTTTTGGAATTATTGATGAAGTCATTGAAACGGCGCGTGAAAATTTGGACATTTCCGCGCAGGAAGCCGAAAATTATCTGCACAAACTTCAAAAAGAAACGATGCAAGCCACAGATTTGCGAACGGCTTTAGAAGAAGAACGCGAAGCCGTCGCAATGAAATACGCTTCGCTCGAAATCGAAGCGAGCAAAAAGGAAAAAGCGCGTCAGAAGGAATTTGAACAAGAACTTGCCGAAACTTTGGAAGGTTTTGAACGCCAATCAAAAGCGTTTATCAAAACGATCCAAGACAAAGCGTTACAAAATAAATTAGAAAAAGAACGACTCGCCCGAAAAGCCGAACTCAATCGCGCCGTTGTCAATCAAGTTCAAAGTCCGCAAAAAAGTGGCGCGGAGCGTTGGTCAGTGGCGCGAAGTGTTGGTCAGAAAGAACCGACAACGAACAACGAACAACGAACAACGAACAAACCGATTAAAATCGGCTCGCAAGTTCTGACGACTTTCGGCAACGTCGGAAAAGTCGAAAAAATTGACGGCGAAACGGCGGAAGTTCTCGTCGGTTCGATGCGTCTGCGTGAAAAACTTTCAAATCTTAAAGTCGTCGCCGAAACAAATAATGAAGCCCAAACCGCCGAATCTCGCGCCGAAAAACTTCAAAAACAAGCGAAAGATTCAAATTTACGCCTCGACACCGAAGACAAAAACGCCGAATTAAATCTCATCGGACAAACAACCGCCGATGCCGAATATGAACTCGACCGATTTTTAGACGAATCCTACATCGCCGCACTTCCGCGCATCCGAATCATTCACGGCTTCGGCACAGGCGCGTTAAAAAACTTCGTTCATCATTTCCTCAAAGGACATCCGCACGTCGAAAAATTCGGCTTCGCCCCACGCGACCAAGGCGGAAACGGTGCTACAATTGTGGAATTGAAACAGTAAAATTTGTTTCATAAAATAGCTTTGGAGGAATTTGTTATGCAAACCGAAATTATTAAACAAATAATTCATTTACCGATTGCCGAAAGAGTCGAGATTATCGAACGAATTTCGCGTAGCGTCCGCGAAGATTTACGAGGGGAAAACAGTGAAAAACCTTCGCAAGATGAACGAAATACCGCGTATTTGCGTTTGCGCGGAATCGCATCGGTCGAAGGAAAAATTCCACCGACTGATGAAGAAGTAAAGGAAGATTTTATAAATTATTTATCAGAGAAACATAAATAATGCGCGTTTTGCTTGATACAAATATTGTTTTGGATTTTGTTTTAGAACGCACTCTGTTTTACGCCGAAGCAGATGAAATTTTTATCCGTCTGAAAAACAATGATTTTGAGGCTTTTGTTTCGGCTATTACGCCAATAAATGTTTTCTACACAACCCGTAAGGAAAAAGATAAAGCAACGGCATTTTCGGCAATTGAAGAACTTCTAAAACTTGTTCAAATTGCTGAAAGCAACAACCAAATTTATCAAAACGCCCTTGCGCTCAATTTTAACGATTATGAAGATGCTGTCCAACACGAATGCGCTGTTGTAGAAAACTTGGACGCAATAGTTACGCGCAACACGAAAGATTTTAAGAATTCCACTATTAATGTTTATTCGCCGGGCGAATTTCTACAATTTTTACAAACAAATTAGTGCTTTATCCGCAACATTTTATTGATGAATTAAAAGACCGCGCCGATCTTGTGCGGATTATTGAACCTTACGCGCAATTAAAGAAAAAAGGCGCGAATTGGATGGGTTGTTGTCCGTTTCATCAGGAGAAAACGCCTTCATTTTCGGTCAATCCGCAGAAGGGATTTTATAAATGCTTCGGCTGTGGAAAAGGTGGCTCGGCTTATAATTTCGTGATGGAAATCGAAGGTTTGTCGTTTCCCGAAGCGATCAAGCGTGTCGCGGAAATTTCGGGCGTTGCCCTGCCTGAGCCGGTTGATGATGAGAATTTCCAAAAAAATAAAAAGCGGCGCGAAGAAAAGAAAAAGATCGCTGATGAAGTCATTGAACTTAATCAATACGCGCTCGAATTTTGGGAAAAACATCTGCAAGACGACAATCCGGATTCAAAAGAAGCGCGGGAATATCTGGAAAATCGCGGCATTTCGCTGGAAACTCAAAGGAAATTCCGCATCGGTTTTGCGCCGGATAGTTGGGATTCGGTTTTGAATCTATTGAAGGAAAGAGGCACAGACGAAAAACTAATCGAAGCGAGTGGTTTGGTTTCGGTCAATGAAGAGAAAAATCGCGTTTATGACCGATTTCGCGGGCGAATAATGTTTCCGGTTTTGGACATTAACGGTAATCCGATTGCGTTCGGTGCGAGAATTCTTGGGAAAGGTGAGCCGAAATATCTTAATTCGCCCGAAACTCCGGCTTATACAAAAGGCGATCATCTTTACGGACTTTTTCAAAATAAGGACGAAATTCGTAAGAAAAAATTTGCGATTCTGGTCGAAGGTTATTTAGATTTGATCGCGCTTTATCAATTCGGCGTGCAGAATACGGCGGCGAGTCTTGGAACGGCTTTTACGGAAAATCAAGCAAAATTATTGGGGAGATTTTCCAAAAAGGTTGTCGTCAATTATGACGGCGACAGCGCGGGAATCAAGGCGGCGCGGAGAGCGATTGATACTTTGATAACGGCGGATTTTGACATTAAAGTTTTGATTTTGCCCGACGGACAAGACCCCGACGATTATATCCGCGAATACGGCGCGGAAATTTACAATCATCTTCGCGGGCAAGCATTTCCTTATTTGCAATTTATTTTAGAGCAAATCGCGGGAAATAAAAATCTCGCAAATCCGCGTGGAAAAGCGGAGGCAATTGAAGAGATTATTCCCGTTTTATCAGCTGTCCGAAATCCGATTCAAAAACGTGAATCTTTCGATCAGGCGATGAATGTTCTGCGTGTTGATGATTCGATTCTGAAACGCGATTTGTGGAGATCGGTAAAGGCGGGAACGCGCATCGAAGCACAAACCGTCAAACAACAGGTTGCGCGGGCGACAGCGGCGAAAATGACGGTTGCCGAACAACATTTGTTGGAACTTTTGATTTACGATGCGGAATTGCGCGAAAGAATTTTGCCGCAGATCGAAGTAACCGATTACGAAACCCTTTCAACCGCAAGCGTTTTCCGTGCGCTTTATGAAATCAAGCAAAACGGTTTGGAGTTTTCGAGCGAAAATCTTCTTGACCTGACGAGTGATGATCCGGGCGCGAGCGATTTTGTTCCGGTTCTTTTAATGAGCGAACCGGCGCGTGATGCGGGCGAGGCGATTGACGAAGTTTTAACGGAAGCCGAAAATTGCGTCGTAGCCTTACGTTCAATGGCGATTTCCCAAAAAATTCTGGAAATAAGTCAGGAATTAGTTTACGCCGAGCAAAATAATGATATAGGTTTGCGCGACGAATTGGTCGTAAAACAAATAGAACTAGCAAGAATGAAACGAGATTTGGAAAAAAGAATTGCTGGAAACTGAGTAATCTGATTTTCTGATTTTCAAAAATATTGCAGCAAAAGCCGCGACTATTATTTTAATCAAATTTAAACTTGATTGGAATTTCGTGGGTTTTTGTGTCTTTTTGCATTTTATTGATTGAATAATTTGATACCCCCCGATTTACGAAAACCTGAAAAATCGGTGTTTCACTCTTTAACACGAGACTAAAACCTGATATATTTTACGATTTCGTTTAGTTTGAAACTTTTTCGTCAAAAAGGCGTTTAATTATATTTTACAAACAACGATTTAGGGTTACATTTAATCAAAATTCTATTTAACAGATATGGCAGATTACGACGATAAAGAAGACTTGAAAGAAGATTTGATGGATCGGTTGATTGCGCTCGGCTCGAAGAAGAAATTCTTGAGTTTTGACGTGCTGAACCGTGAAATTCCCAACAAAATGATGTCGCCCGACGAGATCGAAGATGTTCTGAGCCGGCTTGAAGGCGCGAACATCACGGTTGCCGATGCCGACCAACTGCTTCTTGAGCAAGCCGCACAGCTTGCGATGGACGACGAAGATGATGACGATGATGAAGATTTAGACCTTTCCGCCGGAACGCTCGATAAATCAAATGATCCTGTGCGCCTCTATTTGCGCGAGATGGGAGTTGTTCCGCTCCTTACGCGCGAAGGCGAAGTCGTCATCGCAAAACGCATCGAACGCGGCATTATTAAAACACACAAAGCAATTTCGCGTTCACCGATTGCGGTCGAAAGACTGCTTCAGGTCGGCAGAGATTTGGGTGCAGGAAAAGCGAATATTCGTGAAATCGTGAAGTTTTCCGAGCAAGCCGAATTGAGCGGCGAGGAAGATAAGGTTGACGAATATCTGCGCTGGACGCTCGAAGGCATCGAACACATCGAGGAAAATTATCACAAAGCCGTCAAAGCATTAGAAAAAATGCGCGACGAGCAGAAAAAAGCGAAAGGTAAAACTTCCAAAAAACTTACTGTTTTAAGACGGCAAGTAGCGCGTTCACGCATCGAAGTCGCGCAGGAAATTAAACAATTGGAGTTGACCGACCGCGCAATTCAGCTTTTAATCAACGGAATTCGCAAGGTCTCAGACGAAATCCGCAAACACGAGCGCGTTATCAGAAAAGCGGAGGAATCTCTGGAAGGTAAGAAAGTTTCGCCTGAAGATAAGAAAGAGTTTAACCGCAAAATCGAAGAAGCGCGTAAATCAATCACGGAAACTGAAGAGAAATATCATCTTTCCAATGCGCGAATCAAGCGTTCGCTGCAAACCATTCTCGTTGGCGAAGCGGAAACCGGACAGGCAAAACGCGAACTTGTTGAAGCGAATTTACGTTTGGTTGTTTCAATCGCTAAAAAATATACGAATCGCGGTTTGCAGTTCCTTGATTTGATTCAGGAAGGCAATATCGGTTTGATGAAAGCGGTTGATAAATTTGAATGGCGGCGCGGCTATAAGTTTTCTACTTACGCAACTTGGTGGATTCGTCAAGCGATCACGCGGGCGATTGCCGACCAAGCGCGAACAATCAGAATTCCGGTTCATATGATTGAAACGATCAATAAATTGATCCGAACTTCGCGTGCGCTTGTTCAAGAACTCGGACGCGAACCTTCGAGCGAAGAAATTGCTAAAAAGATGGACATTTCGGTTTCAAAAGTGCGGAAGGTTTTGAAAATCGCGCAAGAACCGATTTCGCTTGAAACGCCGATTGGTGAAGAAGAAGATTCGCATCTCGGCGATTTTATCGAAGATAAATCAATCCTGAATCCGGCGGAATCCGTAACTTTTTCAAATCTTCGGGAGATTACCGATGAAGTTCTGGCGACATTAACGCCACGCGAAGAAAAAGTTATCAAAATGCGTTTCGGACTCGGAAATACAGGCTCGGAACACACTTTGGAAGAAGTCGGACAACATTTCGCCGTCACACGCGAACGCATCCGCCAGATCGAAGCGAAAGCCTTGAGAAAATTGCGTCATCCGTCGCGTTCACGGCGTTTGAAAGCATTTTTGGAAGGAAAACAATAACGTGCAGAATTAATAATTTTGAATTTATGAATTGCGATTGCTAAACTAAAAATAGCAATCGCAATTTTTTTTACGGAGAAAAGTTATGGACACTTTAGTTTTAGAAAAGCCGACCACGACAACCGAACAATTAATCGAGGAACTCTACCGAACCGAAGGTAAAGCGGAAATCGTTAATGGAGAAATAGTTGAATTTATGGCAACAGGAGATGAACCGAGCAGTGCTGCTTTTAATATTGCGGTCAGCTTAAAAATTTATCAAAAGAAATCAAATCTGGGCAGAACCTATACAGATAACGTCGGTTTTCTCGTAAATTTGCCAAACCGCAAATCGTTCAGCCCTGATGCTTCTTTTTTTACGGGCGAGCGTTCGGGAATGAAGTTTCTGCAAGGCGCACCGATTTTTGCGGTCGAAGTTCGGAGCGAAAATGACTATGGGAACAAAGCGGAAGAAGAAATCAAACAAAAGCGTAATGATTATTTTGCCGCCGGAACGGAAATTGTTTGGGACGTGGATTTGTTGAGCCAAGAAGTTATCAAATCTTATCAGAAGGAAAACCCGAACAAAGCGCGGATTTTCCGGCGCGGCGAAATTGCCGATGCCGAACCAGCTTTGCCGGATTGGAAAATGGATGTTGCAGAATTATTCGATTAAATTTTCTCCAATTATCTGTGTTCCAATTCAATTAAATAAACTGCCGAATCGCCTTCAAAATTAACCTGAGTGAGTTTTTTCACGGTTTCTTTTTCGGCAACTATATTTTTACTTTTTTCTTTGTCAATATAATCTTTCATCTTAGTTCTCAAATCAGCGTCGGTTAATTCGCCGGTGTCGCTCGAAAAAGCATTTTCGCGCGAATCTTCCAGCAAATCGTTTTTTTCCTTGCTCCAAATCATCCAAAAATTTTCAGTTCCGGGTTCTCCGCCGAATTCATTCCAGCCCGATTCGTATTCTTGTTTTGCCGAAACATTCGCTTTTCCGTCATTTGCCTTTGGTGTCGGGAAAATTATGTTGAAAATTTTTTCGCCGTCGTCATTTAAACCTTCAGCAAAAACGTATAAAAAACCATCTTCGGACGGTGTGTAGCGCAGTTGAAATTGATAGCCGTTCTCAAAAATTTCTTGTCCGCTCGATTCAAAAGGGTCTTGATATTTTTCTCCGTCACGCATTTTTTGGACAAGCAAAGAATAATCCATTGCGCGTTTTGTTGCCGTATTTGTTACTTTTCCGGCTTCCGAGTTGGAATTATTTCCCGCTTCGGATTTTCCTTTTTCGCCGGAAAAGATATTGAATTGCGTTACCGCAACAAAACCGCCAACACCAAGCAAAATAAGGAGCAAAACGGTTAATCCGGCAAATAAAAGTATTTTTGAACTGGAATTACTTTTGCTCTCAATAACTTTGTTTTCAGGTTGAAAAAAAGATTCAATCGGCTCAAGAACTTGTTTATCTTCGGAAATTTCCGTCGGCACGGATTTATCTTGTGATGCACCGACATAAAATGCGGTTTCCGTCGGCACGGATTGTTCTAAGGGCGATTCGACAAATGCCGCGCCTTGACCTGGTTGACTTTGCAGAATCGGCGATTTACCGACGGGAATTTCGACGCGGCTCGGTTTTTGAATCGGAATATGTTCTGCGCCGATCTGCACAGTATTGTCATTATTTCCGATCAAAGGAATCACTTCGCTTTGAGTTTTCAAAACTTGCCGCAATTCCGCCGCCGACTGAAAACGGTCGGCAGGCATAATTTCCACACAATGATTGATGATTAATGCTAAACCGTCGGAAATTGCCGGATTAAGAGTGCGGCAATCGGGCAAAGATTCTTGTTTTCCCGACCAGAGCAGATGAGCGCGAACCGTTGCCGTTGCCTTTTCGGGAGAGAAACCCGTGAGCAAATGATAAAGCGTTGCGCCGAGGCTGTAAATATCGCTTCGGGCATCGGTTTTCAAATCTAAAAATGCGTCGAGATGCGGCGAATCTATTGATTGCAAAAGCAGATACGAATTCGTATCAACGCGCAAAATCTGTTCGAGCGGTGCGTAAAATGGCGTATATCCGACGACGCTTTGTTCGAGTTTGTTTGTTATCAAGCCTTCGTCGAAAGTTCCCTTCGCCGTCCCGAAATCAAGCAGAAAAACTTTGCCGGTTTCATCAATTTTAATATTGTGCGGTTTGATGTCGCGGTGAAAAATCGAAACCGAATGAAGATATTCGAGCGCGTCTAAAACTGTATCGGCAATATCTAAAACTTCCTTGACTGTAAATTTTTTGCCTTTTTTGAGTTTTTCGGCTAAATCTTCGCCCGTAATATAATCCATTACGATAAAGCTCGCGCCGTCTTCCTGAAAACAATTCGTTACTTTCGGTAAATTCGAATGGCTCAAATTGTAAAGCAAATCTGCTTCTTGTCGGAAGGAATCTGTAACCTTTTGGTTCGTGCTGATGATTTTTTTGATCGCCACACGATTATTCCCGCCGAAGCGCGTATCTTCCGCCAGATAAACCGCGCCGAATCCGCCGCTGCCGATCTCTTTGTTGATGAGATAACGTCCGTCTAATTTTTTGTCCATTGTAAATTTTTTATTTTAAGGAACAATTGCCTGCATTTGAATAGGGACGATGAATGGCAAATCGCCTCTGACCTTCAATTTATAAATCGTCTGCGGCAGCGGTTCTTCTTGCACCAAATCCCGCGAAGTGCTGTTGGCAGCTGCGGCTTCTTCCGCCGTGTAAGCGATTCCGATTCCGTCAACGGCATCGTAAATATCAAATCTCGCGCCCCAATCAT
>JBBSAX010000146.1:0-13071 GCA_038251885.1 Pyrinomonadales bacterium
AAGATCAAAATGGAAATAGCCGGATCAAAGCACAAGCCGATATTATCAAACTCAATTCACCCATACAAAAATTTAAGGAATTTACGCCGAGAGATCGCGCTCCATTTGCCGGTGCTGATTTTGCGGATCTATATTACGGCATTTTATCTTCGCCCGGTGTCAGCTTTAGTTTGAGAAGTTTGACCTCGAATCCAGATAAATACGGACACGGAACATTTGTCGCCGGAATTGCCGCCGGTCGGAGTGATGCTTCAAACACTTCTTCGGATTACACGGGAATTGCGCCGAATGCCGATATTGTCTCGGTGAGAGTTCTTGACGACGACGGCACAGGACAAGTTACGGATATGATAAAAGGAATTGATTGGGCAATTCTTCACAAAGACGAATACAAAATCCGTGTCATCAATATAAGTTCGGGCGGTTCTTCGAGTGAAAGTTATTTGACCGATCCGGTTTGCCGTGCGGTTCGCAAAGCGGCGGCAGAGGGAATTACGGTCGTTGTTTCCGCCGGAAACTACGGAAAAAATGATTCGGGACAAGAAATGTATGGAACGATAACCTCGCCGGCAAATGATCCGACTGTAATAACAGTCGGTTCGGCAAACACTTTTCAAACCAATACCCGCGACGACGATCGTATCAATACTTTCAGTTCGAGAGGTCCGACGAGAGGTTATTTTGTAGATGCTCAAGGCAATAAGGTTTATGACAATTTAACAAAACCCGATCTGGTTGCGCCGGGAAATAAAATAATTTCGATGGAATCAACCGCTAACACTTTGGTTCTCAGAAATGCTTCGTTAGATGTCTTGGATACCGATTCTCTAGCTCCGGTAATGAAAATGAGCGGAACTTCGGTTGCTGCGCCGGTCGTTTCGGGAACGGTCGCTTTAATGCTCCAAAAAAATCCGGGTTTGACACCGCCGCTTATCAAAGCAATTTTGCAATATTCCGCACAACAAATTCCTGGTGCGAATATTGCTCAACAGGGCGCAGGACTTTTGAATGTTTCAGGTGCGGTCAGACTTTCCGATGCTTTAAGAAAAGACCTTAAAACTGCAATTGCCAACGGAACGATAAATGTGGGTGATAATATGCTTGCTTCGGGCTATTCAATGCCGGAAAGAAAAGATCAAATTAATGGTTCTACCGTAAAATGGGGAAAATACATTTTTGCGGGCGGAACTCATATTCTTAGCGGAACTTCACTCTTTACTAAATATCAAGCATTTTATAACCCTAAAATGCTCTGGGTAAAAAATAAGGTTTTGCTAAATGGTGTTAATGCGCCGAACGGTAGATTGATTTCATCAAATGTAATTTCAGGTGATTTTGTAGCTGACAGCAAAGCTCTGACACTTGGAAGCCGTATCAACGAGCGTCTGAATAATAATCAAGGCGTAATGATCAGCGACGGCGTGATGATCAGCGACGGCGTGATGATTAGCGACGGCGTGATGATCAGCGACGGCGTGATGATCAGCGACGGCGTAATGATTAGCGACGGCGTGATGATCAGCGACGGCGTGATGATTAGCGACGGCGTAATGATTAGCGACGGTTATAATTGGTGGCAAGGAGTTTTGAGAAGTGAAGCATTCTTGCTGGGCGAATAATTTTATTGACAAAAGCGATTGCGTTATCGGAAGATAAATAATAATGCAATCGCTTTTGCGTATTTCATTTCGACTCTCTTTCTTTAACTCCTCATCAAAATAAACTTTTCATAATGGAAACGAAGAATACATTTAATAACGATAAGTATTCGACAAAGATATTTCTTTGGTCAATTATCTCTGTCGGTATATTTGTTTTATTGTATTCGTCGTTCAACTTACCTGTTTCACAACTCGGATTAAATTTTGCCGTTATATCAATCATAACTCTTTTGCTGGGTTCAAGAGTTGCGATTGATTTTCAAGTCTTCAAATCGAGTATTTCAGTTGCAGACGTTTTTATTTACTTGATTACGATCCTCTACGGCGGCGAAACCGCAGCTTTATTGGCAGGAATCGAGGCTTATTTATCATCTTCGCGGTTCACCAAACGTCCTGAATTCAGGTTATTTAACGCGGCAACTCTCGCTGTTTCCATTTTCTTTTCCTACAAAATTTCGTATTTTTTCTTCGGTTCACTCAAAGATTTAGTTCAAACCGGCATCACGCTTAATTTAATCGGCGGAGTCGCCTTGATGATAATCTCGCATTATTTAATCAATACTTTCACTATCGCTATTTCAACTGCTTTAAGAACTGAAAAATCCTTCTTTGAAACTTGGAGAACCTATTATGTTTGGATGTTCGTTCCTTTTTTGGCGTGTGGTTCGGTTGCTTTAGTTGCGGCAAATGCCATTCAGACATCGGGGTTTTACGCTTTTCTCATTATTTTGCCGATCATCGGAATTATCTATTTCAGTTATCACAGTCAACAGGAAAAGCTTCAAGCTGTTACCGAACAATCCGAACAAACTGAAAAACATCTCGTAGAAATGAAGGAAAGCGAAGAAAGATTTCGCTCGGCTTTCAGTAATGCGCCAATCGGTATCGGATTAATCTCAACCGAGGGGAAATGGCTTCAAGCAAACGAATCGCTCTGTAAAATTTTCGGCTTTGCAGAAAAAGAAATCCTTTCAAAAACACTTCACGAAGTTGTTCATCCGAGAGATATTTTGCATTTTCTGACCCAAATCGGTTACGTCATTCAAGGAAAGGAAAAAACATTTCAAGCCGAACTTCGTTACTTCGATCACGAAGGCAAAGAAGTTTGGACACAAACAAGTATTTCGCGGCTCAATGATTCGGAAAATTCGCGTCTGATTTGTCAGATTCAAGACATTTCGGCGCGACATCAGGCGGAAGAAAAACTGCGTTACGATGCCCGTTATGATTCTTTGACAGAACTTTCCAATCGCGCCGTGTTTATGGAGCAATTGATTTATTCGATTGCCCGTGCAAAAGATAATAAAAATTATAAATTTGCCGTAGTTTTTGTTGATTTAGATAAATTTAAGTTGATAAATGACAGCATCGGACACACCTTTGGCGATAAACTTTTAGTCGCGGTTGCCAAGCGTCTGAAAAAATGTCTGCCGGACGATTGCACGCTTTCGAGATTCGGCAGTGATGAGTTTTTAATTTTGCTTGATAATAATATCGAAGAAGAAAAATTAACTTTATTGGTCGAAGAAATTCAAAAACAGGTAAATTTAGTTTATGGGATTTCAGGACAGGAAATCAGCATAACCTCAAGTATCGGAGTAGGTTATTACGACGAAACACACAATACGACAGAAGATATTATGCGCGACGCGGATACGGCTTTGCATATTGCCAAAAAAGCCGGAAGATCGCGCTATGTATTTTTCGACGAAAAAATGCGGGAAAAAGCTATCAGCCAAATGCGCCTTGAAAAAGACCTGCACCGCGCCGTCGAACGCGACGAATTATATCTGGTTTATCAGCCGATCATTTCGCTTTCGGATAAAAAACTCGTCGGTTTTGAAGCCCTTATTCGCTGGAATCATCCGCAACTAGGTTTTGTTTCACCGTTAGATTTTATTTCCATTGCCGAAGAAAACGGAACAATCGGCAAAATCGGCAAATTTGTTTTGGACGAAGCCTGTCGTCAGCTAAGATTATGGAAATATGCTTTTTCCGAAGATTTGCCGCTGACAATAAGCGTTAATGTTTCCGCTAAACAACTCTTGAAAAATAATTTATTAACGGAAGTTTTGGAAATATTTGAAAAATACAAGATCGCCCCGCATCAAATAAAGTTGGAAATTACCGAAAGCGTCATTGTCGAAAACAGCGAATCCGTCATTTCGATTCTCAGACAATTTCGTGCGATGGGCATCAAACTCAGTATGGACGATTTCGGAACGGGTTATTCATCGCTCAGCTATCTACACAAATTGCCGATAAATACTCTGAAAATTGACCGTTCTTTCGTCTCTCAAATGACCGAAGAAACGGAAAGTGCCGAGATCGTGAAAACCATTACTTTGTTGGCGAAAAATCTGCAACTCGATATAGTCGCCGAAGGCATCGAAACCGCCGAACAACATCAGGCATTGCACGATTTAGGTTGTGAATTCGGGCAAGGTTATCATTTTGCAAAACCGCTCAATGTTGAAGATGCGACCGATTTTATCAACAATTCTTTTATAACTTTCCCAAAAACTTTCACGGATACGATTCAAGAACAACCGTCTTTATATTCCGAACATTAGAAAATTGGTAGGTCGGGTGGGATTTGAACCCACGCTCCCGCGCTTAAAAGGCGCGTGCCTTAAACCTGACTTGGCTACCGACCTGTATTTAATGATGAATTATGAATTGTGAATGATGAATTTCTATTAACCATTAATCATTCACAATTCATAATTAATTCTGGCTGACTCGACAAGATTCGAACTTGCATATCACTGATTAACAGTCAGTTGCTTCCCGATTAGCTACGAGCCAATAAATTAATTAATGAAGAAATAGAGAAAACTTTTTTGTCCACCAACTTTTGAATCATATTTCTCATTTCCCGAACTTCAGCAAATCCAAAATCCAAAATCCAAAATCGAAATGGTAGGAAACGCGGAAGAAAGCGCGTTTTAGGTCACCTCTTGTGAGAGGCGAGGACTTGTGTTTGCATTGGTGAAGTGCAATCTTTCTTCCGACGTTTTTTTGGTAGGACTTTTTTTGTTGCTGTGATAGGAAATTAAAATCGGGGCGGCAGGATTCGAACCTACAATCTTGCGGTAATCTGCCGCTAATATCGGGTATAAGCCGACTGTTTTACCGTTAAACTACGCCCCGTAAAAAATTTGGTCGGAACAAAAGGACTCGAACCTTCAATCTTCCGGTTATCAGCCGAACGCTTTGCCAAAATTAAGCTATGTTCCGATGTAAAAAATTGGTTGCGGGAGCAGGAGTTTAACCTGCCGGTCTGCGGAATATGAACCCGCCGAGCCAAACCTTGCTCCATTCCCGCGTTAAAGAAAGGCGACGGCGAGAATCGAACTCGCATCTTTTTGTTTACAAGACAAACGCTCTTATTCCATTTAAGCTACACTGCCGGAAATGAGTTTGCCGTGTTTATAAACTCAGTCAACTCACAACTCTGTCAACTATAATCAATGGTTGCGGAGACAGGACTCGAACCTGCAATCTTCGGTTTATGAGACCGACGCTTTAATCCAATTAAGCTACACCGCCAGATTCATTTTAGATTTGCGATTTTGGATTGAAAGAAAAGACTGATCCAAAATCCAAAATCTAAAATTGGAATAGCCGATGTCGGAATCGAACCGACGACCTGCGGTTTAGAAGACCGCCGCTCTAAATTTCCGCTGAGCTAATCGGCTTTAATTGTTTGATTATTGTTGAGAAAAGATGGGAGATCATTTGCAATCGCAAATCGTAAATTGCAAACAAAGAAATTGGTGGTTGGAGTTGGAATCGCGCCAACCTATTCGGCTTTTCAGACCGATGCTCATCTATCTAAGCCATCCAACCAATTATATTTTTTACAATTATTGAAGATTTATTTATCTTGAAAGAAAAGAAGTGTTAATATTTTTCATTAATTCAAAATGTTACTGGAAAAAATGAATCTAAGAAAAACAAAACTTAAACCAAAAAGTATCGAAATACTTCTTCTCATTATTGTTTTTTCCAGTAACATTCTTTCTCAAACAAAGCCTGAAAAGACAAAAGAAATTCTAATCCCGAAAAATGTCGAAATTATGTTGCTCGATGCCAGAACAATTGAGCCTGAACTTACAATTGATGTTTATCTAAAAATAATTGCGTCAGGAAAAATCAAGAACAAAAAAGAGATTAAAAAATTACTTGAAGATGCGTTTTATCTATCATTTAATACAAAGGAGAAAGTTCCCAGAAAAATAACATCATTTGAAGGACAAGTTCTTACAATTCGTCCGACTTTCATTTCATATTCACAAAAAAACAATTTAGACGCATTAACTTTGCAGACGCGAATAGTTTCAGAAATTCTTAAAATAGACCGTGTTCGTGCGTTTGAATTATTTAATGAAATTTCGCCAAATCTGTTGCTGAAACCGCTTTCTTGTCAAGATTTTCTTTTGTATGAAACTTCATCGTTTTACGAATTGGTCGGGAAAATTGCAGAAGAATCTTTTTCATCCGAACAAATTAAGCAAGGTCAGAGAATTGCGTTTCTTTCTCCGTATATTGAGAATATGACATCACCTTCGCAAGTTTCTCCGATAATTAAAATATTTTTATCAACAAATTTAACGAATGACGAAATGCTCAACCTCGCAGAAATATTTAATAAATCGCTACGGAAGATTTTCGGAGATGATCGTTCATTTTCTTACCAAATGAATTTTGATTCGACAGGCAGAGATATATTTCAATTATACAGAAAATTTAATTTTAGCCCCGCTTTATATAACGAACTAAGCTGCTCTTACAAAGATTTTTTGCAAAAGAATCTGAAAGGAAAAAGATGTCAGGACACCATAAATTATGAAATAAGAACGGGTAAAACAATTAACGAGCCTGAAAAAAATGAACCTGAAATCAAGTTGCCGGTTTATATTGCCGAAGCAAATAATATTCTCTTTAAAGATTTGCCTATCAGCATTGAAGACATTAATCCATCTGAAATAGAAAAAATTGAGTTTCCAACAGAATATTTTACTAATGGAAAATCAAAAGAAATCTTTAGAAAAATCAGAAGTTTGCAGAAATGGGAAGAAGAAAATAAAACACTTTCCGAAATAAAAGAAAGTCAGAAATGGCAGGAAGAATTTTCTAAAACACTTGAATTCGTTAATGACTTAAAGGAATTAGATAATGAAGATGAAATTGATATTTTTCATCAAAAATGCTTACTTTTACGGCTTCTTTTAGTCGAATCTCCAAACATTTCGTTCAAAGAAAAAGTTTTGAATGAATATCTTAAACTCCTGAATAATAAACAAATTGAAAGAGAATACACGCCGGAATGGTTTTTGGAATTCGACGACTTAAAGCAAGAGATTCTTGAAATAAAATCTGTTGAAGAGCAAGAAAAACTTTTAGGTGTTGTAAAAAACACAAACAATTCGGCAATTCGTGTTTATCTGGATTTAGAGAAAGAATTGAACTCAAAAAAGAATTCTCAGTCTGAAAATGTAACGGTTATAACGCCGTCAAAATAACAGCGTTATAACTTTATGCCGCAATTCGTATTTCTTCCACTTCAAACTCTTCCATAAAGAGATATTTCTTCCATTCGGGACGCGATTCGGCGTAATGGCAGAGCAGAACGCGGTCGAGTCCGATGTTGAAATTCTTTTGCGGAGTCAGAAGCGGCATTCGCGCTTGTTCGGGCGTGCGGTTTCCTTTGCGTTGATTGCAGGGAACACAAGCCGTGACAAGATTTTGCGGTGTGCTTTCGCCGCTTTGCGCTCGCGGCAAAATGTGGTCGAGCGTCAAATCTTTGGCGTGTTTTTGTTCGCCGCAGTATTGACATTTGTATCTGTCACGAATATAAATCCGCGCACGTTTCATCGCCGTTTCGCGGCGTTTGCGTCTGACGTTGACATAAGTTTTCAGACGTATAACGCTCGGAACGCGAATTGTCGTCGAAGGCGAATGCAGAACATTTTCGCCGTCGTATTCTTCAATCGAAACTTTTTCACGAAACCACATACAAACAGCCCGCGCAACGCCGACCGTGCCAAGCGGTTCATAAGAAAAATTAAGCAGTAAAACTCTTCCGGTTATCAATGGAATCACCTCCTTTTGTGTCCTGAATTTTGATATTTTTTTGAATTTGTAAGTTCAAATCGGAATCAATCGCAATATCTAGTGTGCTAAAAATTTAATAACACAATAATAAACGATTTGCCACCGATTTGTATATGAATTTTTTGTAAATTTAAATTTTTAACCGATTTTTATAAACAAAATTTTTAAATTGAACTATGGAACATCGTATCGGATTCGAACCGATGTCATCTGCTTGGAAGGCAGACATCTTAAACCAACTAGACCAACGATGCCGATATTTTTTTTCAACCTTAAAAAAAAAGTTGCAAGAAAATTTTTGGGTCTCCGTTCTTTGAACCACAAGAAAGAATTAAAACTTGTAAATAAAATAAACAGGAGAAATTTAGTAATGAAACAGAAAAATGTTTTGACAGTAGTAGGATGTCTTTTAATGGTCTTTTTCGCTTTTAGTGCAGCAAAAATATCTGCCGCGCCGTCGCCGCCGAATTTACGTGTTTTACTGACCGGACCGGTTTCAGCGCAAGTCGGTTCGCCATATCTTTACACGGTCAATGTGCGGAATATCGGCGGTTCGACCGCTTCGAACGTCAGCGTTATCGTTGATTTACCCGAAACTAATACGAGTCCGCAAAAATATGTGTTGGGAACGCTTTCGGGTATTGATTCGCGCTGTCAGTTGGTTGCAAGAAAACTTAATTGTCAGTTAGGAAGCATCACTAGATCAGGCACGACGCAAACAAAAATCTTTACGTTCAATCTCGCGCTTCCGGTTACGACGCAAACTGTCGAGATTAAAGCAACGGCTTCGACAACGACACCAAACGAAACCAACGCGCTCAATAATGTCGCATCATTTTTCCCGACACCGGCTTATGCGACCAATCAACTGACATCGGCAAATGTTTTGATAACGAGTTGCACCGGACGCGGATTGACTTCGTTCTTTGAATGCGAATTATTTCCGAGTTCACAGCAGTCGAATCTTTTCAGCTTAAATTCGGATATGACGGTTACATACAACGGCGATTTTGTCGGAAACTGGGATCAATTCGCATCGAATCAACAGCTTCATTTATCGCTTTCCGACGGAAGCAGCGGTGCCGATTTTAACGGATTTGCGACCACCAACACTTGCTTTGAAGGCATCACGACATTTACGCCAACGAGCGTTTACAACAGCGCATACAAAGTTTGCGTTCAATAAAATGAAGGTCGAAATGATTTTGATAAAAAAGGATGTGTCTAAATCGCACATCCTTTTAATATTTGAAGCGGATTAGTTGCATCAAATCCGCTCCTTCCGACAGACGAACACGGCTACGAGAACAGCCAAGAACCGGGCTGGTCAAAAGTTTTCCGTCCGCGAGAAATTGTTTTGAATTTTTCCGATCTTGAAAATTTGTTAAGAAATTATTTTTATATTTTAAGCAAAAAACTCATCAGCCGAAATGACCTGTAAGTCTTTCATTTCGCGCTTGATTATCTGAAAATCGTCAACATCATCGGTGACGAGAAAAGCATCTTTTTGTTTGACGACGATTCTGGCAATCAGCGCATCGGTGCGGAGCGTAACGAATTTTGTTTGTGGGGCAATTTTGTTTATATAAAGACGGCGGATGGCTTTGGCTGTTTCCCACCAATCATTTTCAGTCGGTGTGAGAATTCGGTCAAGTTTTTTCAATTCTCTATGCCAATCCGAGTAAAGTTTTAGTTCGTCTTGGTTTATGGAAGTCGCAACCAACTCAAAAAATACGACTGACGGAAAATACAGAATGTTGAAGTTTTGCTTAATTTCCGCACGATATTTGATGACGCTGTTAGTGTCGAAAATCGGGTGGATAGCCATGTTCTTTTATTCTCCTGTCGAGCGCATCCATCGCTTTTTCAGTTGCTTCTTTCAAACGCTGCAACTCCGGCGTTAATTTCTTCGGCAAAGGATACATTTTCCGAAGTTCCTTTGCCGTCGGAATTTTTTCTTCGAGATTTATTACGTTTCCATTTTTCTTTGACATAATTTTTACTCCAATCTGAATTTAGCACAAACGCCTATTCATTACGACAAAAAATCAAAAATGTTTGGAGCATCGTAGCGGATTCAAACCGCTGTTCCCGACATGGCAAGCCGAGGTATTAAACCGCTAGTCCAACTATGCTCAAACTATACAAAGAGAGAATGCTCCTAAAAATCTAAACATCAAGTCATCGGAGCTATCTTTTTCAACATTTTTATAAGTTGTAAAAGATGGAGATGTTGGTTGCAATACCCATTCATAATTTAGATTTACGTTAATTGGAAAGTGAATTGGTTTGACAGCTTTCAGTTTTAGTCTTGCATCTCCAATATAGATTGTTGCAATAATTAAATTTTTCAATTGGAAAATTGTTTTTTTACATTCCTCAGCCTTTACCTTTAATTCATCTGAAAGAATTCCTTCAATGAACCAAACATTATTTGAAAGCCAGCCTATTGTACTTGTAGCTTGATGCGTAAAGGCAAAAACTGCCCAACCCGGCGGCATAGTTTGTCTATCTTTTAATATTTGCGAATCAAATGAAAAATTAGATAATTCAGAAAAATTGATACTCTCAATTACACAAGTTGTTTTAATTGCCCATCGAGCAATTAAAAGTTTTTCTGATTTGGTTAAGGTTACTAACTCTTTATTGCCAGCAATGATTGGTTTTAAAATAAGTGCAATTTTACTTTCGATTTTACTCATCCATCCTGTATTACAGTCATGACAAATATAAGGTGAAAGAAATTTATTAAAACTTATTTCTTTATGAAGTTTTGATTCTGATTCTACGTTAAAAGTATTTATCTCTTTAAATTGAGTTTCAAAAAATGGTTGAGCTTGTATTTTGTAGTTAAGATATTTCAGGATCCAATCAGAAACTATATGTTCTTTACCGATTTTAGACATTTCTTTTTTACAAAATATACAGTTGTTATTTTCAGTTTTCATAAAGTTTATTCATAAGTTTGCCGAATTAGAAAACTAAATCGGCAAACTTTATTTTACCCCTTTACGCAAACGACTTGCTTCAATTCCGCGACGATTTCTACAAGGTCTGACTGGTTACGCATAACTTCGTCAATGTTCTTGTATGCACCGGGAATTTCGTCAATTACGCCGGAGTCTTTGCGGCATTCAACGCCTTTGGTCATCCGTTCGAGGTCTTCGCGGGTGAAGCGTTTTTTCGCCGCTGTGCGCGACATTTTGCGACCTGCGCCGTGCGAACAGGAATTATACGACTGCGGATTTCCCAGACCTTTGATGATGAACGATTTCGCGCCCATCGAGCCGGGAATAATTCCGTAGCGTCCAAGTTCGGCATTGATCGCGCCTTTGCGTGTGACGAAAACTTTTTCGCCGTAATGCGTTTCTTCCGCAACGTAATTGTGATGACAATTGACTGCGATTTCAGGACGAAACTCTTTTTGTTTATTAAACATTCGGTTGAATGATTTCAAAAGTCGTTTCATCATAACTTCGCGGTTCATCAACGCATAACTTTGCGCCCAAGCCAAATCGCGCCAGTAATTCTTGAACTCTTCAGTTCCTTGAATAAAATAAGCGAGATTCGGATCGGGAAGTTCATTCAAGCGATGAAGCGTTTTCGCCGTTGCAATATGGCGTTCGGCGATTTCCTTTCCGATATTACGAGAACCGGAATGAAGCATCAGCCAAACATTGTCTTCGGTGTCGAGGCAGACTTCGATAAAATGATTTCCGCCGCCGAGCGTGCCGAGCTGCTTCATCGCTTTGACCTTGCGGTCTTGAACTCCTGAATGCAATTCTTCAAAAGTTTCCCAACCTTTCCAACGCGAAGCATTTGTATCGGATTCTTTATGCGCGTTGAATCCGACCGGAATTGCACGTTCGATCTCGTGACGCAAATCTTTCAATTTGCCGTCAAGAATTCCGCTTTTAAATGGCGTTTTGACCGCCATCATTCCGCAGTTGTGAACGAAAACTCCCGCTTCAAGTGCGAAATTGTGATATTCGGGAACGGTTAGACAATAAACATCTTCGCGTTCCGAAATCGGTTCAACGGAAACAACTTTGTGATTGTAACCGTGTTCTCCACGACGATGATTATGCAAACCGATTCCGCTTTTTACCTTTTCGCCGCAAGTTTCGCAGTCGTAAAGACGATTTGCGATTTCTTTACTTTTGGCGCGACCTTTTTCGCTTTTGTTATAAGCGACCAAGAATTCCTTGCCTCTTTCGCCATTGTCGGCAACAGCATTTTTGAAATGTTCTGGATTTTCTTCCATATATTTCAAAATGTTTTTTGTGCCTCTTTCAGCAAAATAAGCGTATCCTTCTGCGGTTTGTGCTTTTTCGGAAATTGCTTTTTTGCGATTCGCTTCAAACTCTTTAGATTGCCAATGTTCGTTTTTATCAACCAAACTGCGGTGATAAGCCGAATGTGCAGATGAACTCATAAATTCCAGATTCTCCGGGCGATTATCCGATTCATCAAAGTTTTTGTGATGAATTACGGTTTTATCGCCTTCAAATTTCGGAACTTTTCCAAGCAATCCGCTACGCCCGACAATCCAATGAACTCTTTGCCAACGTCCCGAATAATTTTGTTGCACAAAGACATATCCGTCCTTATCTTTTTTACGATAAAGCGGCATCAAAGACTCGCCCGACTTTAATTTTTCAGCTTCAACGAAACTTCCGTCACGAAGCATAAATCTATGGTCAGGTGTGCAACGAATTTCTTCGCCGTTGTCCAAAGTAATTTTTATAAGTTCGGCGGTGGTGCGAGTTCTCTTCGCCGTTGCGTTTGCGATAACAATCTTTCCTGAAACCGTGCAAGCGTAAACCGCAAATTCATCATTCCGTTTTGCCAATTCAGAAATTGGATAAGATTTTCCATCAAGCAATGGAACAAGCGTATCGCCCGTAAAACATCCGATGTCAACGCCGACGGTTGCGGGAATCACCGCGTCTTTCGTGGCGACGACCGAACCAACCATTGAGCCGATTCCGAGGTGCGCGTCCGGCATAATTGCGACGTGCTTGTAAAGACAAGGCAGACGCGAAACATTGCGAAGCATATTTTGTTCATCAAGCGAAAGGTCGTGATTAACCCAAGCCAGAACGTCAGCCTTCGCGCCGCTTATATTTAGTTTGTTATATGGCATATATTTTCTCCTATGATGAATGTCTACTCCAAAGACAAAGTTTTCACTCTGCCAATTCAAAATTGTTGAAATCTGCAAACACCCAATTGTTGGTTAGAGTGTTGTAGATTATTCCTAAGAATTTCCTTGCCAACGCGATTTTCG
>JBBSAX010000147.1:0-13058 GCA_038251885.1 Pyrinomonadales bacterium
CACTTCTCAGCGCGGGCGCGAAAGTAAATATACGCGACAACGAAGACGAAACCGCTCTGAGCATTGCCAAAGGTGAAGAAGGCGAAGCTGCCGAAGAAATCGTTAATCTGCTGATTCAATATGGCGCGAAAGAATAATTGGGTAAAAGATAGACGGAACGCGAATATAAGGTCTTTGAAAAATATATCCGATAATAAAAAGTCAACTTTTTGGCTGGGAGCGCACGCATCCGTGCGTGCCACGTCGTTTGCAAAACGGCGTGAAAGACTTGAATTTGCTCAAAACTTTTTTCATTGCAAACGCTTTTTCGTGCTATCGCACTCAGCACGCAAGATGCGTGCGCTCCCAGCTAAAAGGCTTTAATCGTTTTTCCCGGATATATTTTTCAAAGACCATTAGTTCGCCCGTTACTTGCGAACTAAAGTTCGCGTTCCGTCCGAAACTACTTATTAAATAATTTAGTCCTAATACTTATTTGATTTACTTAAATCTCAGAAAGTGAGTCCAAAAATATGACAAATTCTCGCTTGTTTCATTTATTTTCATTTCGACAATTGCCGCGCAAACGACAAGTTCTGAAAATTCTATTATCGGAAAAGCTACCGAACGCACGAGCGGTTAAGCGAATGCGAATGCGAAGCTCAGCATTTTAAACAAAGTCGAAACGACTGCCGATACTGGAGTAAAATATATTTTGGCAATCGAAAGCGGTATTTACAAAGCGCAATTTTCCGCAGATAGATTTGCTCCCGTTACTCAAAATCAAATCGTCGTTACCGGCACACGAAACACCATTTTGAACGCACAATTAAACTTAACCGTTTCTGAAACGGTCGAAGTCAAAAGCCGAATTTCCAGTGAAAACTCCGAACAATTGTCAGCAATACATCGCTGAACCGTAAAGAAATCCGTCAAACGCCCGGAAGCGGTGGCGATCATTTGGGCGTTAAAATTCGCTTCCGGCGGTCTGCGGATCGAGTTTTAGCCGGTCTTTCTCAGTTAATCGGTAATTTGAATTCAGCTTAGATAACTCCGCAAACTTGTCGAGAAAAATCTTCTTTAGAAATCATAAAAATATCCTTGTCTATCTTGCTCATCCCTGTTAATTTTTCTTTTAATCTCTGTTTTGCACACAGCAAAAAAATTATGAAATTTCCAAATGTAAAATTTTCAATTGTTTTTTTCTTTCTATCTACAATATTTATGATGAACACAAATGCCCAAAGCGAATCGAAAAATGTGCCGAAAGAATGGCAAACTTTAGCTGAACAAACCGATTATCGAAAGAGTTGGAACTACGCCAACACAATTGCTTTTGCACAAAAACTGGCGAAAGCATCAAATCTGACCGAATACAAATCCTACGGAAAATCCGGCGAAGGCAGAGAAATGCCGCTTTTGATTGTTGCGGAAAACAAAGATTTTACGCCCGAAAAAGCGAAGAAAAGCGGCAAGGCGATTGTTTTTATTCAAGCCGGAATTCATAGCGGGGAGATTGACGGCAAAGACGCGGGATTTGCGCTGATTCGTGATATTGCGATCACGAAAACCCGCGCCGAATTATTAAAAGATTCGATTATAATTTTCACGCCGATCTATAATATTGACGGACACGAACTCTCATCGCCGTATAATCGCATTAATCAAAACGGTCCCGACGAAATGGGTTTTCGCGGAACTTCGGCGAATTTGAATTTGAACCGCGATTATATGAAAGCCGACGCGCCGGAAACACGCGCTTGGCTGAATCTTTGGAATGAGTGGAAACCGGATTTTTTCATTGATTGCCACGTAACGGACGGCGCGGAATTTCAATATAACGTAACTTACGAATACGCGCATTTCGACGAAGTTTCGCCCGAAATTAAAAACTGGATGGACGAACATTTCGACGGCAAGATTGTGCCGAAAGTGGAATCGGAAGGAAATATTTTGACACATTACATCGAATTTGCAGGGCGCGAAGTTACGGGCGGAGTTGCGACATTTATCGCCACACCGCGTTTTGCAACGGGTTATACGCCGCTCCGAAACCGCGCCGGATTATTGATCGAAACTCACAGTTATAAATCTTACAAATCCCGCGTTCGCGGCACTTACGATATTTTGCGTTACACAATTGACGAGATAAACCAATCGAAAGCGAGCCTTTTTGAGGCAAACAAAAAAGCGACTGAAGAAACAATCGAACGCGGCAAAACTTACGATGCAAAACGCCAATTTCCGCTTCGTCTGGAAATCGCCGACAAGAGCGAACCGCTTGAATTCAAAGGTACAGAATATACAAAAGAAAAAAGCGATATTTCCGGCGTTGATATGATCGCTTACGGAACAAAACCTTTAAATATCACGATTCCGAAATTCGACACGGCAAAAATCACCGCGTCCGTCGCACCGCCGCTTTATTACATCATTCCCGCGCAATGGCAAAATGTCATCGAAGTAACAAAAGCGCACGGCATTAAGTTTCAAACAATTACAAAACCTTTGACAATCGAGGTAGAAAGTTATCGTCTGACCGAACCGAAATTCGCGCCGATGTCGTTTGAATCTCACAATACGGTCAGTTTCAAAACGAATCCGATCAAAGAAACGCGCACGTTTCCGGCAAATTCGATCATCATTCCGCTCGATCAGGAAGCGGCAAATGTCGCCATTCATCTTTTTGAACCGGAATCGCCGGATTCATTCGCTTACTGGGGATTTTTCAGCGCGATCTTCGAGCAAAAAGAATACGGCGAGGCTTACGTTTTAGAAAAACTCGCCCGCGAAATGCTCGAAAAAGATGTGAATCTGAAAAAGGAATTTGAAGAAAAATTAAAGGATGAAAACTTCGCCAAAAATCCGCGAGCGCGTCTGACATTTTTCTACGAACGCTCACCTTATTTTGACAAACGCATCGGTCTTTATCCGGTCGGGCGCATTGTGACGAAATTGGATGAGAAGATTTTAAGATAATTGTATAATTTGCAAAGAAGGGAGAATTAAAATGCAAACAGTTTTACTGGAAATTCCAACTACGACATTTGCCGCACTCGGCGAATCGCCCAATGAATTCGTCAGCGAGATGAGAATCGCGGCGGCGGTCAAATGGTATGAACTCGGCAGACTTTCGCAGGGTAAAGCCGCCGAGGTCGCCGGACTTTCGCGTTCCGCGTTTATCGAAGCACTTTCACGATTTAAGGTTTCGCCAATTCAAATTAACGAAGAAGAATTAGTTAAGGAATTAACCGATGCCGATTGAAAAAGTCATCATAAACGCCTCCCCGTTTATTTTGCTTTGCAAAAGCGGATTGGTTGAACTTTTACCCGAACTTTTCGCGGAAATTAGTATGCCTAAAATGGTTTCGGGGGAAATTACTTCGGGCGATTATGTAGCTTCGCAGAAACTTTCCGACTACGAAAAAAATTGGCTCAAAGTCCTTTCAGTAAAGATTGTCGAAGATGTTCTTGTTTGGAATTTGGGAGACGGGGAAACAGCAGTTTTGAGTTTTGCCTTTACAAAAAAATCTTCATTTACGGCTTTGATTGATGATCGGGCAGCCCGAAAATGCGCTGAAACTTTGGGGATTAAAACTCTGGGAACAGGCGGCATTTTGGTTTTGGCAAAAAGGCGAGGTCTAATAAAAAATGTTTTCCCGGAATTGAAAAAGTTACAAAATTCAGGTCTTTGGATTTCAGATGAAGTCGTCAAAACAATTCTCAAACAAGCAAACGAATTATAAAAATGGCAAAGTTTCACCAATGTTCGCTTTGCATCGGACTGTATCCGGTCAGTCGCATCATCACATAATTAGTTTTATACTTGTTAAATTTTATGAGCGATGAAAAAAGAAAACCGAAATTTATCACTGTTCCCTTCAAAGCGAAAAGTCCGAACGGGATGATGTATTATCACGGAATCGCAAAGTTTTCGTTTGCCGGTGTCATCATCGAGTTTGAGTCGAAAATTCTCAATATTGTTAGCGGCGAAGTGAAGGAAGTGCAAATCTCGTTGGACGAGATTTTCGACATTAAATTTCGCAAAGGAATATATAAATTTTTCGGTCAAATCCAGTTTCGCTTGCAAAATTATAGAAAAATCAGCGAACTTCCGAACAAAGACGGCAAGATAAAACTCGGTATCAAACGCGAAGATTACGATCTCGCCCGCGAAGCCGTCGAGCAGACATTGCAATATATGAAAGGCGTTTCCGCGCCTAGTTTAGAAGCGGCAAATGATTCAAACAAAGAACTTCCGCCAGTTAAAACCTCCGTTGACGAATTGTTTGATACGGAAAAGTTAGAACCTCAAAAATCAATTGAAACAAACGAACTAGATAAAGAAGTTTAGAATTTATTAATTCAGATAATTTAATGGCAACAGCAACAAAGCAAGAAGCAAAAGGCTCGACGCTGATCGAAGCGATTCGGCAAGGTATTTACGAGGAAATGACGCGCGATGAAACGGTTTTTGTGATCGGCGAAGACATCGGCGAATATGGCGGCGCGTTTAAATTGACCGAAGGTTTTATTGATGAATTCGGCGCAGAACGAATGGTTGACACGCCGATTTCCGAGGCGGCGATTGTCGGCGCGGCGTGCGGCGCGGCTTTGATGGGAATGAAGCCGATTGCGGAATTTCAGTTTATTGATTTCGTGTCGTGCGGTTTTGATATGTTGACGAATTACGCGGCGAAATCGCGTTATCGCGGATGCGGCGGGATTCAGGCGGTTTTTCGCGGTCCGTGCGGTTCGGGTGTGCGCGGCGGACCGTTTCATTCTTTGAACGCGGAATCGTTTTTCTTAAACACGGCGGGTTTGAAAATGGTCGAACCTTCGACGGCTTATGACGCAAAAGGTCTGATCAAAGCGGCGATTCGTGATCCTGATCCGGTTTTGTTCTTTGAACATAAAAAACTTTACCGTCTGCCGCGACTTCGTGAAGAATTGCCCGAAGATGATTACATCGTCGAAATCGGCAAGGCGCGAACGGCGCGTGAAGGAAAAGATTTATCAATAATCACATTCGGCGCACAAGTTTTGAACGCTTTGGACGCAGCAGAATTTTTGGAAAAAGAAGACGGACTTTCGGTCGAAGTCATTGATCTCCGCTCGCTCGCGCCGCTCGATAAAGAAGCGATTCTGGCAACGGTTAAAAAGACAAATCGCGTAATGATCTTGCATGAATCCAGCTTAACAGGCGGAATCGGCGGCGAACTTTCCGCGATCATTGCCGAAGAAGCGTTTGAATGGCTCGACGCGCCAATAATTCGCGTCGCTTCAATTGATTCGCCTGTTCCATTCGCGCCACAAATGGAAGATTATTTTCTGCCGAGTTTGGATGAAATTACACAAGCAGCGCGGCGTTTGGCGGCTTATTAGATTTAAGTTTCTTGCCCGAAAATTAAATTCATTTTATGATTGATTTTACACTCGAAAGCGCAATTGAAAACATCGAAGTCATTGCCGTCAATCGCGCTATTCGAGATTTGGCTAGACTCAATCGAGAGTTTGGGCACGGACGCTGGCGGAAATTGAAGGGAACGGCGTATGTCAAACTCGAAAACGGTCGCGTCAGACACGCCGAAATTCATTGGTATGAAGCGCACGGAATCGGTAAGCGCGATATGAAAATCAAAAAATATATTTATGAATAATTCAGATTCGTCATCACAATTCGTCGTTTGCATCAATAATTTGGAAAATGAAGCGTCGCTGGAATTCGGCAAAATATACAACGTCGTTCCCGACGCGGAAGCCGAAAGCGACGGAATGCTCAGAATTATTGACGAAAGCGGTGAAGATTATCTATTTTCCGTTTCGAGATTTTATCCGGTTCAGTTGCCCGCACAGTTGGAACAAATGCTTTCCGTTTCGCGCTGACTCGTTAATCCTTGTTCGTTTTGGAAATGTAAGCAGTTAGTTTTCAAAAATCCGGGGCATCGCTTCGAGAATTGATTCGCCCGTGCCGTTTGCGCCGCAGATGGAAAATTATTTTCTGCCGAGTTTGGACGAAATCACGCAAGCAGTGCGGAAATTGGCAAATTACTAAATAATTCGCTAAAAAGTTTTTTATCGAAATTTGTTTTTAGCATGATACTTCTTTCCGACATTCTTCGCGTTAATTTATGAGATCAAATTCGGACATCAACAATTTTTAAGAAGAAATTATGTATCAAACAATTAAAAAATTTACGGCTTATTTGATGATTTTAACGGCAATTTTAAGCGTTCCGGCGGTTGGAAATTCGCAGAATCGCGCTCAGGACAGAGAAATTCGGCAGGAAATTCGGTTTGCACGCGGAACTCATTCAAAGATTATTCGCAAGCAAATCCGGCGCGGAGTTTCGCACACATACACTTTACGGGCTAAACGGGGACAAAGAATGCAGATCGTTTTAACGACGCGCGGGGAAACTTCTTTTACCATTTATTCGCCTTCGGGCGTAATTGACGAAGCCGACGGCGTGAAAGATTGGGTTGGCAATTTAAGCGAATCGGGCGAATATCAAATCACGATCGGAACGGACAATACGGCAAATTACACTCTTGAGGTCGCTGTAAAATAATTTCGGCAAAAAACAACGCAGGCAAAAAGCGGACGAAAAATCCGCTTTTTTATTTTTATTTTTATTTTCAAATCTCAAAGTCAAATGTTAATATGAGCAAAGCAATTTAGCATTTTTTTGCCGTCTTTCCAAAAATAGTTTCGAGGAGCTTTAAGCTATGTCAATGATCAAATTCGTTAAAAACCATCAAGACCTTTCGACCGATAAAGGTTATCAATTCAAATTTTACTGCGACAAATGCGGCAACGGCTATATGTCGCAATATCAAACTTCGACTATCGGAA
This sequence comes from Pyrinomonadales bacterium, assembly GCA_038251885.1. Lineage (GTDB taxonomy): Bacteria > Acidobacteriota > Blastocatellia > Pyrinomonadales > Pyrinomonadaceae > JAHCHG01. The sequence continues at coordinate 6,836 of JBBSAX010000147.1, forward strand.
TGGCTGGCTCGTTCTTAAATGCGGCGAGTAATCTGCTCGGTTGGGGGCATTCGGCAGGAAATTCGGCTTACGAAATCCAACGTGCCGTTGGCGGCAAAGCGCACGATTCGGCGATGCAAATTGCTGTCGAAGAAGGCAAACAGCATTTTCATCAATGTTCGCACTGCGGAAATTGGGTTTGCCCCGAAGTTTGCTGGAACGAAAAAGCAAATCAATGCGAAGCCTGTGCGCCGGATTTTCAGGAAGCCGCTGCCGCCGCGCAAGCCGCCGCCAAAGCCGAAGCCGTGCGCCAGCAGCTTTATCAAAAAGCGCAGGAAACCGATTACGCTTCAGGAATTGATATGAGCGCGGACAGCCAGATCAGTTCGCCGAATTCGGTAAAACCTGCCGAGCAAATTTCTGCGAATAATTGTGCAAGTTGCGGACATAATGTCGGCGCGGCAAAATTTTGTCCCGAATGTGGAACTCCGGCGGCAAAAGCCGAACCAAGTTGCTCAAGTTGCGGTTATAAACCCGGATTTCCAACCAAATTCTGCCCCGAATGCGGCGGCAAAATGACTTAAACCAATCGGCAACTTATAAATTATTCAAAAAATAAATCATTATACCGATTGCTTTTTTAAATTTCCGAAACTTTGATTTCGGGTTTTCAATCAGTTTCTAAAATCCAGCGGCAAATCCGTTTTTTGTTTTAAGGCTTAAATTTCCGGTAATATTTCGGTTTCGTTTTCAGCTTTATCATTTCCTAAAATTGCACGTAACACCAGCATCTTAGCGAGAATGCGGACTTCCTGACGGTCGAATCGGTTGGTTAAATCTTTTGTTCGCTTAAAATCAGCGATTGCCAGACTGCGAATAGGCGCGACTGCCGTGCCGAGTCCGCCCATTAATTCGCGTGTGAATCCGCCGCCGAAACTTCCTAATTGTACTTCGCCTTCTTCGACCATATCGCCGTTGACATCAATAAATTCACCGACTTTGACAAAAGCCGAAATCGTGTCGTTCAAACGGTAAATCGTGCTTTCCAGAATCGGAAAAGCCTTTTCCGCATCAACCTGTGAGTAACCGCCGATGAGTATCCAAGTTTCCATATAATCACGGTAATTTACGGGTTGCAAATTTATCAAACTGCGCGATTCGTCTAAAATCTCTGACGCAAGTTTTTTGTCGCCAGTTTGAAAAATTTGTAACGCCAAACCACTCAAAGCCATAATCTTTTTGTCGCGGTCGTCAATCGAATTTATAATTTTGCGCGACTGTTCGATGACTTTTTGCTTTTCTTCACCCGTTAACTCTTTTTTGCCGAGATTTTCGATATTTTCCGTCAATTGCTTTTCGATATTTTCTTTTTCATTTGGAGTAGGCAACGGATTTGGCGGTGGCGTTTCGACTGAAGCAATTTTTGTTGAACCTTTTGCGTTATTCTTTTTAATCCCGAATTTTGAGCGAATCTGCACGGCACGCGCCGGAACATATTTTTCGATCTGCGAAATATAGCCTTCAAAGTCAGAACCGTCTTCGCGTTTCAAGATTTCCTGCGCCATAATTTCGGCAATGTCGCGCATATTCTGATCGCTGAAAATCGGACGTTTTTCCTTTCCTGTTTTTTTATCTTTGCTGTTTCCGATTGTTTCTTCGCCGAAACTAAGCAGTGAAGTGAAGAAATAAAAACCTTCGGGATTCGGCGTATCGCTTTTCAATTTACTAATAATATTTTCGCCGAAAGCGATTCCTTTATCGGCATCTTTATTGTAAATTTTCTTGAGTAAACTGATTGTTTCGTAATTAAAACCTTTGTCGAGATTTTTCCGGGCATATTTTAAAGCCGTATCCACGTCGTTTTCGGCAATTTGCTGAAGAAGCCGCGTTTCAAAATATGAATCACTTTGTTCAGTTTGCTTTCGCATTTGCGGATTTGAAATCGCTTGCGCCGTTTCGGTGAAAAATTCAAATGCGAGGCGCGGATCGTGTTCGGCTAGACTCGTCGTAACTTGTTGGCGAACCGTTAAGGCTTTGGTGAATTTTCTCGCAACATTGGATTTTGCCGTATTTGAATACATCAGCGCACCCATTTCATCGGGCGTAACCGCCATCGCGTTGAGTTCCGCGTCATATTGCGCGAGAAGTTGGCGGAAATTATTAATCACATTTTGATACATCGCCCGCGCTTCCGTTTCGTCGCTAAACCACATCAAACCAGCCATTTCCGCCGAAAAACTGATGCGATTTTCAAGCGTCCGCATATTATTTACTTCGACCGCTGTGTTTCGTAAAAATTCAACCGCATCTTTTTTCAGTTCGGGCGAAATTTCGTTTTTAGCGTCTCCTTTTTTATCGGCTTTTAAGTCGGTGGCGTTGGTTATTTCCTGCGAAAATGCAATTTGAGCAAACAACAAAAGGAAAATTATCGGCAACGAGATTATTTGTTTTTTCATATTTTTGGGAAAACTTTTTGACATTTTGTTTGATAATTTTTCAAATGTCAGGAGTTCCGCATAAAGTTCTTTGAAAAACAAATTCGACAATAAAAAGTCAACTTTTGAGCTAGGAGCGCAGGCATCCCTGCGTGCTAAGTCGTTTGCAAAACGGCGTGAAAGCCTCTGCTTACTCAAAACTTTCTTTCAGGCAAACGCTTTTTCGTGCTATCGCACTCAGCACGCAGGGATGCCTGCGCTCCCAGCAGCCAAACTTTTATTTTATGTCGAATTTGTTTTTCAAAGAACTTTATGCGGAACTCCTGACATTTTCAATTATCCATTTTCAATTTTACATTATCGCCTAACAGCCTTCGCCTTCATAAGTTTGTTGATTGGCTTCTTCGATTTCTTCCGCTTTAGGGTCGAGTAAGGCTTGAGCAATACGGAAACGGGCAAAGAACCGCACTTCACGCCGCGCGAATCTGTCGGCAATACCTACCGTTCGGTCAAAATCAGCTTGTGATAATTTTCTGATCAACGCAACTCCGTTCGGCATATTGCTGTAAGATGCAGGCAACACAATGCTCAACAAAAGTTCGTCGTCTTTAACCGAACCAAGTTCGTTAAATTCATCAATGACAATTCCGGCGGCGATGATTTCATTTACAAAAGATATATTATTTTCCAAAAACGAAAAACCCTGCGCCGGATCAAGAACGGCGTAAGCCTGCGAAAGTTGCATTATCGAAGTCATATTTCGCTTGTTTTTCATTTTGCCGAGATACATTGCACGCGCTTCTTCGGTCAATTCTTTTGCTACTTTTACATTCCCTTTCTCCGCTAAACTTTGTGCCAAGGTTGTCAAAAGTTCTATTTTTTCTTCCGGCGTTTTAAGTTTGTTGAGAATCTGCCGAACTTCGTCTATATTTCCTTCTGCCGCCATTGCTAAAGGAAGTGCGAGTTCGATCTGATCGCCTAGATAATCGTATTCGGGTTTCGTTTTTGCCTTATTATAAAGTTCCTTTGCGCTGAGAATATCGCCTTCATTATAAACCGTTTCAGCAGCTTTATGGTAAAGTGCATCTCTTTGCCCGACGGGTTTCTTTTCAATGATTTGAATAATTTCTTCAATGGATTTGTCTTCCATTTCCGCATCAAACACGCTTTCACGCGCCATTTTATCGAGATTCGCTTTTTCCGCCGCCAATCTTCGCCGGATAGTTTGCGCTAATACCGGAAAATAAAGATCAATCTCTTTTATCACGCCGGCAACTTCATAAGCCGAAAGATATTCTTGCGTAGAATATTTCCGCGCCAAAATTTCGAGTAATTCTTTGTATTCGCTTTCGGTCAACATCGCTGTTTTTTTATCTTTAATACCTTGTCGCTTGAGTTTATTAACTTTGTCAACAAATTCTTTGATTTGATAAACATTTATGTCTGTCGGCATATTCGGCAACGGTGTAGCAGAAGGTTTTGCTGAATTTGCATTTGCCGATAAATCTGTAGAAACTGTTTTTGAACCGTCATTTTTAATTTTGCTCAAAATTTCACGCGCCAATTTCGCGCCGAGTTCATTGTCTTTTTTGTAAATATTTTCGAGCGTTTCAAATGCACCCGCACCGAGTCCGTTTTCGAGATTCTTTAATGCAATTTCGTAGGCTTTTTTCGGATCGTTTTCAGAGATTTGCTTGGCAAGTTCAAGTTCGAAAACATCATCGCCTTCAAACAAATTTTCGCCCGTATCTTTTTTAACAGTCAGAGTTTGAAAAGCGGAAAGCGCAAAAACCGGATCGTGAACAGCGATGTTCAGCAAAAGATTTTTCCTCAATTCGCCGATATTATAGATCTGTAAGTATCTTTCGTCGTCGGAAATGTCTTGAGATAAAAGCCCGTTAAGCAGCGTATTCATTTCGCCAATCGAACTTTGAAAAAGTTGCCGCGCCTGTTTTTCGTCTGATTCCCAAAGGAGATTTGCTACCAAAGTTCGCGCCGCAATACGATTTTCGGGCAAATAAAATTGTTCCGTTTCGCGTGATAAAGCAACCAAAAGCGCATTTGATTTAGCTTTTAATTCGTCGGAAATTTCCGGTCTTTTCGGGTCAGCGGTTTTGGTTTGCGCCAAAACTTGTCCGATAAACACAAAACAAAGTAAAAATATAAATATTTTCCGTTGAAACATTGTCGAGCCTCCGATGTGCGATTCGCACCTGAATATATGAAAATTAAGATATGGAAATTGTTTTTGAAATTTCCTCAACTTAGACGCATCAATTACAATATGTTTGCAGGTTTAAACTTTTTATTTACTATTTATTTTTTCAATGCTTGAATTGTATCCGAAAACCTTTGAAGAGTTTTTAACAGAAAGCAAAAAAGGCAATGTCGTGCCGATTGTTCGCAGTGTTTTAGCGGATTTACACACGCCGGTCAGCGCGTTTGTGCGCGTAGCGGAAAATTCTCCGAAATCCTTTCTGCTCGAATCAATCGAGGGCGGCGAAAAAATCGCGCGTTATTCTTTTCTCGCGGCAAATCCTTTTATGACTGTGAGTTCAAAGAAATCACAAACGATTGTTGAAAAAGACGGGGAAGAAGAAGTTTTAGCAAACAAATCCTTAATCGAGTTCTTGCGTGAACATTTTTCCGCAAACAAACTCGCCGTTCGTGAAAATCTTCCGCCTTTGTGCGGCGGCGCGGTCGGATTTTTCGCGTATAACGCTTCGCGCTGGTTTGAAAAAGTTTTGGACGACGGAAAAGTTTCCGAAAATGAAGACGCTAAATGGATGTTTTTCCGCAATGTTCTGGTTTTTGACCGCGTGAAACATCGTATCGAAATCGTTTCAATCGTTTTGAGCGACGAAGCGGAAAATGATGAGGAAAAATTAAAAGAACTTTATGAAACGGCTGTTGCGGAAACCGAAAAACTAGAGAAAATTTTACTGCAAAATTCTCTTCCGGTTTTTGAAAAAATATCTAAAAGTCCCGAATTTTCAAAGGAATTCGAATCAAATTGGAAAAAGGAAGATTTTCTTGAAGCAGTTAATTCAATAAAAGAAAAAATTCTCGCGGGCGATTGTTATCAGGTCGTTTTATCGCAGAAATTTAAACGTCAAACAAATGCTCTGCCGATAAATATTTACCGCGCTTTACGGACAACAAATCCTTCACCTTATATGTTTTACCTGAATTTTGGGAATCAATATCTGATCGGCGCGTCACCCGAAATGCTCGTTCGATGCACAGGAAAAAATCTCGAATATCGCCCGATTGCCGGAACTCGAAAGCGTGGAAAAACCGAAGCGGAAGATGCGTTTTTAGGTAAGGAAATGAGCGAAGATATAAAGGAAGTTGCCGAACATACGATGCTTGTTGATTTGGGCAGAAACGATCTCGGCAGAGTCGCCGAATTCGGTTCGGTCGAAGTTGCCGAATTGATGAAAATTGAAAAATATTCCCACGTTCAGCATCTTGTGACGAGCCTGAAAGCTAAACTCAAAAACAATTTAGACCGCTTCGACGCGCTGGCTTCGTGTTTTCCGGCAGGAACTGTTTCGGGCGCACCGAAAGTCAGCGCGATGCAGATAATAAATCAATTAGAACCGACCGACAGAAATGTTTATTCGGGCGCGATCGGTTATATTGATTACGCCGAAAATCTGGATACATGCATCGCCATTCGCACGATAAGTCTTGAAAACAGAGAGGCTTCGATCCAAGCCGGCGCGGGAATTGTCGCCGATTCCGTTCCCGAAAGTGAATATGAAGAAACCTTAAACAAAGCCCGCGCTTTGACCAAAGCAATTGAA